>VIKI01000314.1 GCA_008080595.1 Comamonadaceae bacterium | reverse complement strand
CGCGCTGGCTTTCTTCGATCATGTAGACCTGATCAGCCGCAGGTGAGCGCTCAATGGCTTCCTGCTCGCGCTCGGCGGCGGCTTGCTGGGTCAGCACGTCGCCCGAGGCATCGACCACGCCTTTTTGGGTTTTGTAATCCCAGCGGCAGGAGTTGGTGCAACTGCCCTGATTCGCATCGCGGTGGTTGAAGTAGCCCGACAGCAGGCAGCGGCCCGAGTAGGCAATACACAGCGCGCCGTGCACAAACACCTCCAGCTCCATGTCGGGGCAGGCCTGGCGGATTTCTTCCACCTGATCCAGCGACAACTCGCGCGACAGGATGATCCGCTTCAAGCCGACCTTTTGCCAGAACTTCACCGCCGCCGAGTTGACGGTGTTGGACTGCACCGAGAGGTGGATTTCCATCTCGGGCCAGGTTTCACGCACCATCATGATCAGGCCGGGGTCGGACATGATCATCGCGTCCGGCTTGAGCGCAATCACCGGGGCCATGTTGTCGATGTAATGCCGGATCTTGTTGCCGTGCGGGAAGATATTGCTCACCAGGAAGAACTTGGCGCCTTTGGCATGCGCCGTGTCAATGCCTTGTTTGAGCACCTTGATGTCACCAAAGTCGTTGTTGCGCACACGCAAGCTGTAGCGCGGCTGGCCGGCGTAGATGGCCGTCGCACCAAAGGCCAGCGCGGTTTCCAGCATGGTCAGGGAGCCTGCGGGAGCAAGCAGTTCAGGAGTTTTCATAGGGGTTCGCACGCCTTGTGTCATTCAATTGGGGGGGTATTGTCGGGCCAGAGGCAAAACCGTGATCGCCATCACGACTATTACCGACATCCACAGCACATCCAAAACCCGAAAGCCCCTACAGATAGAGATGTGCAACGGTATGAAGATGGCTGATTACGCTACACGAACCTGACCTACTGGGCTTGGAAAATCAGCAAATACGGTATAGTTTATATACCATGATCTCCTTTGAATTTGACCCAACAAAAAGCGAATCCAATCGCACCAAGCATGGCATCGACTTTTTGGAAGCACAAGGCCTTTGGAATGACCCAATGCTTCTGGAGATTCCGGCCAAAACTGATGACGAACCACGCCATCTGGTGATTGGACGGATTGACGGGAAACACTGGTCAGCCGTCATTACCTACCGTGGAGTCAATGTTCGATTGATATCCGTTCGTCGCGCACGTACAGAAGAGGTGAGACTTTATGAAAGCTAAAAATTTTGAACAACAGTTTGATGATGGTGTTGACCTCACCGCATCTTTGGACATCTCCAAAGCCAAGCGTGTGATGCAGACACAAAAGCGGGTGAATGTCGATTTCCCAACCTGGATGATTGATTCACTTGATCGCGAAGCCAGCAAACTGGGGGTGACACGACAGTCGGTGATCAAGGTCTGGCTTGCTGAGCGCCTTGAAGCCACCGCTTCCAGCCAAATGAGCCCCCTCACGCGCAACAGTGCAACACGTCATGCGGTTTGAGAGCAGTCATACGACCAATGAAAAAACATAGCATTCTGTCCAATGAATTCAATCGATATTTGGCGTTTTCACCTGCATCATCTTCCCATCACCACAATGCCACCCAACCCGCCAGGCACACCCAACCGCAATCAACCCCATAGCGACTGATGCCATAAACACCGCCTCAAGCCCATATTTAGCACTTAACCACCCACCCCCCACGCTGCCCAGCACGCCAGGAAAACCATAAGCCACCACGGTGTACAGCGCCTGGCCTCGGCCGCGCAGGCGACCCGGGAAGTGGTGTGACAGCAGGGCAATACACACCGAGTGATGCGCGGCGAAGGTGATGGCGTGCAGCATTTGCGCCAGCACCAGCACGGGCCGCCGCACACAGCAGCAGCCAGCCACTCAAACTCAAGCGTGGCAGCCAGCGGCTTTGGGTAAAAAACCAGACAATCTCGGCCAGCACTGACACCGCCCACAGCAGGCCGATCACGGTTTTGCTGTAGCCCAGGTGATCCATGTAGAGCGAGAAAAACACATAAATGCTCATGTGCGCCAGCACATGGAAAAACATCGACGCAAACAGCCACTGCACCGGCCGGCTGCGCAACACCGGCCCCACCGCCAGCAGCGTCAATGCCGTCCAGAGCGGAAAGTGCGCCATGCCAAACGCCTCAAACCAGCTGCCCGCCAGCAACACCGTGACCAGGAAACCCAGCGAGCCCCACAGCCGCACGCGGCCATAGCGGTGTGCGTCAAACGCGCCGCCGCTACTGACCAGGTGCGCCATGGCGGCTTCGCTCATGGGCATCATGAAACTGGTATGGGTGAACATCAGCAGCAACACTGCGGCCAGCCACCAGAAGCCCAGGTCAAAAAACAGGCCCAAGGACGAAAACAATGCCACTCCAGCGCCCAGGCGCAGCAATTTGACACGCTCACCGGTATGGTCACTCACCGCGCCCCAGGCATAAGGGGCCAGCAGGCGCGTGGCCGACTGCACGGCAATCAGCAGGCTGATGTCGAACACACTCAAGCCCAAGTCCTTGAGCCAGAGCGGCAGGTAGGGGTTGAAAAAGCCGATGTGCGCGAAGTAACTGGCCGACAGCGCACCAAAGGCAATCAGGTGGGCCGCAGCGTTAGGCAAATCAGGCCGAGGCTTTGATCGGGGGCAGACTGACCGCCACATCCCCACACTGGGCGCGCTGGCGCAGGGCGTGCTCGATCACCACCAGGGCCAGCATGGCTTCCAGAATGGGCGTGGCGCGAATGCCGACACAGGGGTCGTGTCGGCCCTTGGTCACCACCTCCATCGGCTCACCAAGGGTGTCAATCGACTGGCGCGGAGTGAGGATGGAGCTGGTGGGCTTGATGGCCACCGACACCTCCAGGTCTTGCCCGCTGGTGATGCCGCCCAAGGTGCCGCCAGCGTTGTTGCTGGCAAAGCCTTGCGGGGTGAGTGAATCACCATGCGTGCTGCCGCGCTGCGCCACACAGGCAAAACCAGCCCCAATTTCCACCCCTTTGACGGCGTTGATGCCCATCATGGCGTAGGCAATGTCGGCATCCATCTTGTCAAACAAGGGCTCACCCAGGCCGACCGGCACGTTCGATGCACTGACCCGCAGGCGTGCGCCGCACGAATCACCGTCTTTGCGCAAGGCGGCCATGTAGTCTTCCAGTGCCGAGACATCGGCCACCGGGGCAAAAAACGGGTTGTGGGGCACATGCTCCCAGGACTCGAAGGCAACCGGCAGCTCACCCACCTGCGTCATGCAGCCGCGAAAGGTGGTGCCGTATTTTTCAAACAACCATTTTTTAGCCACCGCACCGGCGGCCACCATCGGCGCGGTGAGTCTGGCACTGCTGCGGCCACCGCCGCGTGGGTCGCGGATGCCGTATTTTTGAAAGTAGGCGTAGTCGGCGTGGCCGGGGCGGAAGGTCTGAACGATGTTGCCGTAGTCCTTGCTGCGCTGGTCGGTGTTGTGGATCAGCAGGCAGATCGGGGTGCCGGTGGTTTTGCCCTCATACACGCCGGAGAGGATTTGCACCGCATCGGGCTCATTGCGCTGGGTGACGAATTTGCTGGTGCCGGGGCGGCGGCGATCCAGATCGGGCTGGATGTCGGCCTCGCTGAGTGACATGCCCGGCGGACAGCCGTCAATCACGCAGCCAATGGCCGGACCGTGGGATTCACCAAAGTTGGTGACTGCGAATAGGGTTCCAAAGGTATTTCCGCTCATGGGGCAGGATTATCCCAGAGCGGGCGATCAGGCCAATGCGTCGGGTGAGATTCAAACTGATTCATCTTGGACTCTGCCCCCTCACGCAGTTCGTAGTTGAACAATCAAAATTGATAGCCACTTGCGCAATGCCATCAAGCGCAATATCGCAATTTCACGTATAGATTGCGGCGATTGGCCGGGATTTCGCCCCGGCTGGCGACTCACTTTCTTTCGCTTCGCCGAAAGAAAGTAAGCAAAGAAAGGGCGACCCTGCTGTCAGCGACCCGAAGCAAGCTTCGGGCAACCTGAGTTGTGCGGGTTTGGCGGGGAACCGCTCGAACTCGCTTCGCTCAAACAATCGCGTCCCCTGATCCGCCCAGCCCTGCGCTA
>VIKI01000121.1 GCA_008080595.1 Comamonadaceae bacterium | reverse complement strand
GAGCCACAATCGTGGCATGCATGGTCTCGCCAGAAATCTTGTCGTGGGATGCGTACTGGCCGCTGGTGAAGTTGCGCGTTGGCAAGCCACCGGCTTCGTTGAGAATGTTGACCAGCACATTGGTGCCATAGGTGGGCAGGGCTTGACCGCTGACCGGGTGGTCGAGCAAAGTCTTGGCGAAGATGCGTGCGGCATTCTTGAACTTGGGGGCATCTTTGGGCATCACCGGCGGTGTGCCTGCATCGTCAATGGAAATGAACTTGATCTTCTTCGAGCCCATCACCGCACCGAGGCCGCCACGGCCCAGGCTGCGAATATGCACATCAGGGTCAACCACGGAAATGTTGGCCGAGAGCATTTTCATTTCGCCAGCTGGGCCAACGGACATGATGGCAACTGGCTTGCCGAAGCGGGCCTGAACCTGGTTCACCAGACAATAGTTGCCTTTGCCGACCAGTTCAGTTTCTTCAGTGATCGTGACGGCATCCTTGGCGATATGGATGTTGTACCACTTGTCGTCTTTGGGCAATCCTTCGACGATCAGCGCCCTGATACCGAGCTTGGCAAGCATCCGGGCGGCCGTGCCGCCCGCGTTGCATTCCTTGATGCCGCCGGTGAGCGGGCTCTTGGCCCCCGCAGACAAGCGTCCGGAGTTGGCGGCAGAGGTGCCGGTCAACAGGCCGGGCGAGAACACCAACTTGTTGTTCGGGCCAAGCGCATGACAGGTGGGCGGCACCTCTGCAGCGACGATGGTGGAGGTCATTGCGCGTCCGCCCAACCCCATCCATTGCGCTGGAACCGGCTCAGTTTGACTGCTGAGGTCTGACATATTGATGCGTACTATCTTGTCCATGAAATTCTCCTGGTGGGTTGCAGCAGACGCTTACGTGGAATAACGCAGCTGCGAAAGATCGCGCGGCCAGCCTGTTCAGGCGGGTACGCAGGCATCGGTGTTGCAAAGCTGGGCGCACATGGGGCTGTCATAAGTGCCCTCGCATTCCGTGCACTTGACGGGGTCGATGGTGTATACCTTGTCAACGTGACTGATGGCCCGGTTCGGACACTCAGTTTCGCAAGCGGCGCAGGCGTTGCACAGGTCGGGAATGATTTGGTAAGCCATGATGATTTCCTTAAAGTGAGGGTTGATGTTTGACGCGATCAGCGCGTCTGGGATCAGTATTTCGCAGCCAGATAGGCGATACAAGAGATATGAAATGATTTACCTAGGGGGTGTCACTTTTTGTGACACCTTTCTTGTGTCACAAAAGGCGAAAGACTTGATCCGATCATTCAGGTACACATGCGTCGGTGTTGCAGAGCTGGGCACACATCGGTTTACTCCTTAAAAATGGCGGAATCCTGGTGTTGTGAATCCGTGATCCGCAGGTTGAAAATGGGGTTACCGCTCTGTGCAGGAAATGCACGGATCGATGCTGTTCACGATGATGGCAATGTCGGAAATCTTGGCATCTTTCATCATGAAGCGCAGGGCATCCCAGTTCATGAAACTCGGCACCCGCCACTTGACCCGCTCGGGTTTGGGGGAGTCGGTCATGCGCACGTAGTAGATGAGTTCGCCGCGTGGGGCTTCGCATTTGCCGATGGCCTCACCGACCGGGATGGAGGGTCTTTCCGTGGTGCACGATGTGGGGCCCTCGGGCAGGTTATCGAGGCATTGGCGCAGGATGTCGATGGCGGTGGCAACCTCGGCCAGGCGAACCATGGCACGTGACCAGACATCGCCGTCTGGCAAGACGTGTACAGGGACTTCGAGTCGGTCATAGGCTGCGTAAGGCGCTTTGACACGAACGTCGTAGTTGATACCCGAGGCCCGTGCCACCGGCCCTACCGTGGAGCAGTCGATGGCATCGGCATGAGTCAGTACACCGATGCCGCGCGTGCGCCCAAGAATCGAGCCGTTGCTGCGGTAGAGCTGAGTGATCTCGGCAACAGCCGGTGCAATACGGTCGAGCTGGGCTTTGAGGTAGGTGACATTCTCGTCATTGAAGTCAAAGCGCACCCCACCGATAACATGAGCTCCCAAATCCATGCGGTTGCCGAACATCGACTCTTTGACATCCTGCATCATTTCGCGAACTTCCATGACGTGCATGAACAGCGACTCGAAGCCAACCAGGTGGGCCAGGACACCCACGTTGAACAGGTGTGATGCCACCCGCTTGATTTCATCCGCAATGACGCGCATGGTTTCGCCGCGCGGCGGCACAGTGAGCCCGGCGATTTGTTCAATCGCCATGGCGTAGGCCTGTGGGTGGCTGTTGGAACACAAAGAGCAGATGCGCTCGGTCAACACCAGGTTTTGGAACACATTGCGTTTGGTGACCAGGTACTCAATGCCGCGATGCACGTGCCCGGCATGGATGTCGACATTGGCGACGGTCTCACCATGCACGTCAACTTTGAAATACATCGGCTCTTCGAGCGCGACGTTGAGCGGCCCGACCGGAATAGTGAAATTGCTCATGATGGACTCCCCTTGTTGGCCAGTATCTTTTCCCACAGTCCCTTGGTGGTGGCGCTGTTGACCAGGGTTGAGAATGGAATCAGACGTTCCAGCACCGCGTTGTCGATGCCCGGATCGATGAACAGGCGGCGCGGATCGGGGTGGCCACGAACGATGACGGAATAGAGTTCCATCAATTCACGCTCGGGCCAATCGGCGCAGCGGAACAGCGTTGTCAGCGACTGCACATCGCCGCCGTAAGGCACATGCACCACCAGTGTCAGCGTGTCGCCGTCAATGTCAAAGTGATAGTCGATCTCAAACGTCTTGCCATCGCTGGCAGTACCGCCGAAGAAGGTTGGCGCAAGCTTGGTCTCGCCTTCCTTGGGAGGCGGAGCCGACGGGGCTTTGGGTTGCAGAATAGTGATCGTCGACAGACGCGCACCGATGGACTTCAGCAGTGCGGCAGAGGGCAGCAAGTCGTCCTTGTTGGCCAGTTTGCACCAACTGCAACAGACACTTTTGGCATTGGTGGTGCTGGTGAACTGTATGCCGGATGGTGCAACGGCCTCCAGACGTGATTCGATGTTGTCGGGCAGGATGCTCATTTTGGGACTCCTCTTTCGGCCAAGGCCTTTTTGCGGCAGGCTGGGCACAGCTTGCGTTGGATTTCGATTTCTTCGGCGGTGAACGGGGGCTCAACGCCGACCGGGTTGGGTGCGCTGGCGAGGGCCTTGGTGCCGCATGCGCTGCAACTGAGGTAGGGAATGAGCTCGCGTATCACCATCCCATACTGATCCTTGGTGGCATGGGCCATATGCCAGTCGTCGGTCTGATGAATGGCATCGGTCGGACAGTAGTGCTCACACAAGCCGCAGAACACACAGGTGTTGTGCCACAGCATGAAGCGCAGCCCCTCCGGTGTTTTGTCGAAGCGAATCGCCCCGGGTGCACAGACCTGCTCACAGGCGCGGCAAGCGGTGCAGGTTGAAAGCTTGAACTCGACACGTCCGCGAAAGTGAGCCTTTCGTTTTCAAAGACGCTCGCGCCAGATGGCAATGGCCTGCGCAATGCCTTCGATGATGGCTTGCGGACGCGGCGGACAACCAGGAACGTTCACGTCAACCGGAATGTGCTGGTCAATGGGTGCAAGCACCGCGTAACCGTCGCGGAAGATGCCGCCTGAGATCGGGCATACACCGACTGCCACCGTGACTTTCGGTTCAGGAACTTCAGCGTAGACGCGCATGACGGCATCTTTGACACGCGCCGTCAGTGGCCCGGTGATCAGCACGATGTCGGCATGGCGCGGGCTGCCGCAGTATTGACAGCCCAGGCGCTCCACGTCATAACGGGGGATGAGCGCCGTGGTTGCGCATTCCACATCGCAGCCGTTACACGACCCGGCATTGATGCGGTAAATCCAGGGTGAGCGTGCGGCCATGTTGCGGGCCTGGTTGGAGAGTTTTTCAATCAGCGTAGTCATCACATGTTCTCCGTTAGACAAGGGCAACGATGGCGACTGAAAGAATCGACAGCGCCAGCGGCCATTTGAGGAAGAAGCGGAAGGCCTGGTCGATACGCATGCGCCCGCAGGAGACCCGCACCACGGTGACACCGATCAGCATCAAGACCACCAGCTTGGCGATTTGTACCAGCAGGCCTGCCACACCGGCAGGTGCCATGGGGAAAAACAGTGCCACACCGAGTCCCAGAACCACCACCGCTTTCAGGGCCGACATGATCTTGAACAGACCCAAAGCAGGGCCGGAATACTCCAGCAGCGGCCCTTCCAGCACCTCGGTTTCTGCCTCGGGAATGTCAAACGGAATGATGCCAAGGTTGGCCGGGTAGAAAGCCAGGAAGGCAAGCAGTGCAGGCCACATGACCGGGTCGAACAGGAAAGCGCCGTGGCTTTGCTGGTAGGCCATGATGTCGGTCAACGAGAAGCTGACCAAACCGCCCATGCCCATACCGGTGCGCATGGCGACCGCTGCCACTACCAGCACCAGCGGCCCCTCATAAGCCAGCATCATCGCCATTTCACGCGAGAAACCGATGGCACCAAAAGGCGAGCCGGAGGCCGAGCCCGCGATCATCAGCACGACCGCCGGAACGGTCAGCAGATAGAGCAGCACCAGCAAGTCACCAAGGACAGGGTTGGGCGTGTAGAAGCCAGGGATGGGTACCAGTGCTGCGGCCAGCGCCATGGAGACAGCACCGATCAGCGGCGCACCAAGAAACACGGTCTCATTGGCAATGTCTGGCAACATGGTGCGTTTTCTGGCCAGTTTGACCAAGTCATACAGGGGCTGAGCCAGCGGCGGGCCAACACGCGCTTGCAGACGTGCTGCCAGTCGCCGATCCAGACCTTTCAGGGCCAGGCCGAGCGCCAAGGCAAAAAAGCCGCCGGGGAAGAGCAATGCAGCAAAGGGGGTGTCAAGTGATTCAAGCATGATGGTTCTTTCTCAAGCCGGTTTGATTTCAATAGGTGCTGCGTGATGATCCATGTCTGAGTCGTCATCGCTGTAGCCGGTATCGTGTGATGCGTGCAGCAGTCCGCGCATCGTTGCGTCTGGCGATTCAAACAAGTTGGAGGCGTTGACGTGCGCCATGGCGGGCGAAATATCGTCAACCCCACACAAGTGGATGGGTGAGCGAACCACGGGCTTGCCAGCGCGACCCAGTCGCAGATACAAGGTAGAGATGCCCGCAAGCAGCAACAACAGAACCGAGAGCACGCCCGGATGCCAGCCGCCAGCACTCGGAAGTGGCCCAGTCCAGGTGACGACGATGGGAGCCATGCCCAGGCTTTGTTGGATCGCCGCAATGGGCACCAGCAGAAGGCCGGGCATCAAGCCAACGGCGACGCAGGCAGCAGTCAGAATTGCCATGGGCACCAGCATGATGGCTGGCGCTTCTTGCGCATGTTCAGCCGCAGCGCCGGGTGAGCCCATGAACGCCGAGTGGGCAAACTTCAAAATAGCAGCCAGCGTGAACAGACTGGACACCAGAGCAAAGACACCCAGGACATAGTGACCTGACTGGAACGAAGCCTGGTAAATCAGCCACTTCGAGGAGAAGCCGTTGAGTGGCGGCACACCTGCCAGGGACAAACCGGAAAACAGGAAGATGCCGAAGGTGATGGGCATCTTGCGGCCCAGACCCCCCAGTTGGTCGAGCGTGGTCGCGTGGCTGGACACCATGATGCAACCTGCGCACAGGAACAGCAGATCCTTGAGGAACATGTGGTTGACAAAGTGCATCAACCCACCGGCGACACCGAGCGTGGTACCCAAGGCCAGCGCCATGGTGACGTAACCGAGCTGGCAAACTGTGCTGTAGATCAACAGACGTTTGATGCCGTTTTGCAGCACCGCCATGGCCCCGGCGTAGAGCAGGGTGATGCCACCAATGATGGCCACCACAACCATCAGCAGCGGCATGCCGGAGGCAACGCCAAGACGGTCAAACAGCACCGCACCGCCCAGCACCGCAAACACTTTGAGTACAGCGTAAGGACCACTCTTGAGCAACACCGCCGAGATGTAGCCAGAGACCGGCGTCGGCGCAGTAGCGGGGTGCATCTGGTAGTCGATGCGGATGGGCAACATCGCCGCTTTCATCAGCATGCCCAGGACAACCAGTACCAGGGCCGCGCCCAGCGAGGCCACCGACATGAGCGGTGCGGCCTTGGCAATGGCTGCGAATTCAAAGCTGCCGCTGGCCGTGCCGAGCATCGCAATGCCCAGAAACATGAAGCAAGCCCCGACGGTGTTGAACATGAAGTACTTCATGGCTTCGCGGCGGGCATCACCAGTTTCTTCATGCACCAGCGCCACGTACAGCGCCCAGCTGCTCATCAGCTCCCAGAAGGCAAAGAAATTGAAGAAGTCATGGCTGCCGGCCATACCGATCAGACCTGCCATCAATAGCGAGAAGGCCGCATAGAAGCGTGGCTGGGCATGGCCGTGGGCCATGTAGCCGGTGGCATAGGCCATGTTCAGCGTGCCCACTCCGGCAACCAGCAGGGCAAAGGCGAAGGACAATGTGTCGTAGTGATCCGGCTGCGCCAAGATAGCGACGAAGGCGGCAAGTGGCACGACGATGGCAAGGCGAGCTGCCGCAGTTGGCGATGATTTTCCGAGCAGCCAGACGGCGACGGCACCGACAGTCGCGATCACTGCCGCTGCTGGCCAGGCGATCACCAGGTTGGGCAATTCGACCGGCAATAGACCGGCACGGCTGGCCATCAAGTCGCTGACAGCACGCACGGCATCGAGTTGGAAGCCTGGGGCCACACCGCCGAAGATGATGGCCGCAGCCAGTACACCCATGGCTGCCAACATGCTGGACGGTGCCTCCTTGACGGCAGACCCTTCATACGGTTGGAAGAATAGAACCCTGACGATGCGCAGGTAGTAGAAAGCGGCCACCACGCTGCCGACCAGTATGAGTGCAGCCACATCCACCCGGCCAGCCGCAGCGGCGGCAGTGATCATCAGAAATTTGCTGATAAAGCCGGAGAAAGGCGGAAGACCCATGATGGAAATCGTGGCCAAGGCGTAGCAACCTGCGGTAAACGGCATCACCTTGCCCAAACCGGCCAGCTCCTTGATGTAGCGTTTACCGCTTTGCAGGATGAAGGCACCGGCAGCAAAGAACAGCAGCGTCTTCATGACGGCGTGGTTGGTGACATGCATCAGCGCAGCCGAGGTGGCAAGCGAGGTAACCAGGCCAAGAATCGCACCAATCTCGCCAACCTGTGCCAGTGTGGAGTAAGCCAGCATGCGCTTGATCTCGGTCTGCAACAGCGCCATCACTTCGCCGTAAACCAGGGTGGCGCAGCCCAGCACAACCAGCAGCAGACCAAGGTCAAATCCGGCACCGGCGAAGCGTGTCAGGGTGGTGGCACCAAAGACCACCAACAGCACTTTGACAATGCCGAAAATACCGGCTTTGGTCAGGATGCCTGACAGCGGTGCAGAAATTGATGACGGAGCTTCCGGGTGGGCCAGCGGCAGCCATGAGTGCAAGGGAACGAAACCCGCCTTGACCGCAAATCCGATGAAGAAACACAGCGCTGCCAACATACCCACAGCCGCATTCATTTCGCCGATGTGTGCTGCCACGGTGGCAAACTCAAAGCTATGCATTTGGGAGTGCACCAGCAAAATGCCAAAGTGCATGATGTAAGCCCCACCGGCACACATCAGGAAGTAAACCATACCGGCCTTGAGCGCCTTGGGTGTCTGCTCATGCACCACCAGCAGGTAGGAGCTCCAGGTCATCAGTTCCCAGAACACGTAGAAGTTGCCGAACTCATGTGCCGTGGTCAGCCCGAGCATCGAGCCGGTCATCAGGAACACGAAGAAATAATAACGATTGCTGTGCTCGCTGTGGTGCATGTAGCTGTAGGAATACAGAACCACCAGGAACGCAATGCCGGCAAAAAGCATGGCAAAGAGATGTGAGGCGGGGTCCAGATCGGGTTGGATCACCGCCAAGACCAGTGTGGCCAGAGCCAGCAGCACGGCCAGAGCGTCGCGCAGCCTCCGCGCTTTCAGGCCAATGGCGTAGAGGGCAAAGCCACCGACATAAGGCACCAGCACCAGCATCGACCAGGGCGATTCGAACTGCGGCACCACAGACACATCAAGCACACCCACCAGTGCAGCGGCTTGATGCAACAAGGGCTCCGGCCAGAGGCTCATGGTGATGGTCAGAGCGGTCAGCAATCCGATCGGAATCAACAGCAGGGAAGGTGCGGCCTTCAGCTGGATGGGTTGGCTTTCCGGCTCAAAGCAGACGCGCTGAATGATGCGGATGTAATACACCGCAGCAATGATGCTGGCCAGTGTGCCCACAGCGGCGAGTAGCCAGTGGCCCTGTTCGATGCTGGCGTAGAGAACCAGGAATTTGCTGAACGATCCCTTGAATGGCGACAGCCCCATCACTGAGAACATGCCAAAGCCAAACAGCGTAGCCACTACCGGCATCCGTTGGCCGCTGCCGACAAGATCATCAAGCTTGGATGACCCTGTGCGATGGATCAGCCACCAGGCCGTCAGCACAACCAGACCGCGCATGACGATCTGATAGCCCAGATGCATCATTGCACCGGTATCACCGGATGCGCCGCCAAGCCCGAACCCCATCAACACATAGCCCACTTCGGCGATGCTGGAGACGATGATCAATCGGGGCAGGTTGCGTAGCGATAGCAGGGCGATGAGTTCGCCGAACAGGAGGAGGATTGCGCCCAACCAAGCGGTCGTGACGGGGTCCAAGCCTATGGATGTGATCATTGTGGAGTTCCTTCTCTTGGGTTTCGATCTGGGTCGCGGTGTCGCTTGCTTTCATCGCGCATCTTTGGGCTCAAGTTGCAGCGTCAAAGAAGGTGATCGAAATACAAAATCGTTGCGATAAGTTCTGTTTCTGAAATGACGGTGACTGGATTCGACGGCAAAGAAACAGGTGACGCAATGGCTGCACGCCAGTTTTTTTGAGTTGTCACTTTTTGTGACAGATCAGGCTTTACCGAGGGCGTTGCCTATTGTTTTTTGTTTTGCAGTGCTAACCTTCGTTTCATGGCTGGGTCATCTGACAGGCCCAAAGACAGTGTTTTTGTGTCAGCACGGAGAAAGAACAATGCATGAAACAGCAATCGTTGGCGGTTTGATGCGCATCCTTGAACAGAAGGCCACGCGGCATGGTGTTGCACGAATCAGCCGGGTGTTGCTCAAGGTTGGGCGCTTATGCGCCGTCGAACCACAGCAGTTGATCGCCTGCTTCGAGATGTTTGCCGAGGGTACGGTTGCTGATGGTGCTGAGTTGGTCATCGACGTGATTGGCGTGAGAGGCCGCTGTCGGCAATGCGCACACGCGTTCGATGTGCCGCGCTATCGTTTTGAATGTCCCGCTTGTGGCGGCAATGACATTGAAGTCATTCAGGGGCAGGAGCTGTATATCGAAAGCTTTGAGGCAGTATCACGCGAGGCAGATGCGACGGTCGAGTGAGTGATGTTCATCCAAGCAAGATTTTTTACCTGGTCGAATGACCGAAAGAGGAGAAGTAACCATGTGCGATAACTGCGGCTGTAACGTCACGGATGCCAACCGGCATCTGCTCGAAGGCGACGAGCATCACACCATTGAAGTGCTGGAAAATCTTCTGCACGAAAACGATCTTCAGGCCGACCACAATCGCGCCCATTTCGAGCACCACGGTGTTTTTGCGGTGAACATCATGTCCGGCCCCGGCAGTGGCAAAACCAGCTTGCTGGAGGCCACCATTCATGCCTTGCCGCCGGGTATACGCATCGCCGTGATCGAGGGTGATCTGGAGACCGAAAACGATGCAGAGCGTATCCGCCGCCACGGTGTGCCTGCGATACAAATCACCACCGGCATGGCCTGCCACCTGGATGCCCACATGGTGCATGAAGCCTTGCATGAACTTGACCTGAACGGCATCGACATCTTGTTCATCGAGAACGTTGGCAACCTGGTGTGTCCGGCCAGTTTCGACATCGGCCAGCACCGCAATGTGCTGTTGTTGTCCGTCACTGAAGGTGACGACAAACCTTCCAAATACCCCATCATGTTCCGCGCCGGAGCCCAGGTGTTGATCACCAAGACCGATCTGCTGCCGTATATCGAAGAGTTCAGCGTGGATCGTGCTCGCGCCGCCATTCGCGCGGTGCGGGGTGATATGCCCATCATTGAACTCTCTTCCAAGAATGGCAACGGCATGGCGCAGTGGGTTGATTGGCTGCTTCAAAGCGTTGCCGAGCGCAAGGTCGAGGCCTAGTCAGCATGAGCGGCGCACCCCAGACCTGCGGAGTTGACAGTCCGCTGCCGAACGATGCGGCCGACGTGCGCGTAAGGTGATTGAACGTTGTGCGGGTTGTGGTCACTGCCGGGATTTGATGGACGATTCATCCTGCCTGTTCATGCCGCAGTTGTATCGACTGGTGGATCGTGAAGAGGCCGGGGGCGAAGCCATCACCTCCGCCGAGATGAAGCAGCTGCTTGATTTGTGCAACACCTGCGGTATCTGCCCCTGCACGCCGGTGCAGGTCTGGATACGTGAAGCCAAGGATGCATTTGTTGAACGCGCTGGACTGCCTGCCAATATTCGCCTGATCGAGAACGTGCAACTCCTGGGCAAGCTCGGCGGTGCCTTGCCGCGGTTGGCAAATTTTGTGCTCAACAACGCTCCGCTGTCCAAAGGCTTGAAGCGTGTGATTGGTATCCACCCTGAACGCAAGTTGCCGCTGTTTCCAACCGATGACCTCACCTCCTGGGCACAAGCGCGCGGGCTCATGAACATGCCGCAAACCAGTGGTCGCAAAGTGGCCTACTTTGCGGGATGCACCGCCCGCTACTACTTTCCCGAGGTGGCCAAAGCCACGGTCGAGGTGCTGGAGCTCAACGGCGTGGCTGTGTATTTGCCCGCGCAAAAATGTTGTGGCATGCCGACCCTGCTGGAAGGCGACCGCTCCTTTACCTTTGATCTGGCTCGCTTCAATGTGGCGGAACTGGCCCAGTGTGTTTCTGCCGGTCTTGACATCGTCTGCTCATGTCCAACCTGTGGTTATTTGCTGAAATCGGTGTTGCGGGAGGGGGCTCAGTATTCGGAGGAATACCGTGCACTGGTGCAACAGATGGCATGCCAGGAGAAAGGCAACTTTGAGCAGGTCAGCGAGCGCCTGGCGGCTGAAGACGCGGCTTTCACAGGGCGGGCGAACGGCGCTTCGGCGCATGGCAGGAAGCCGTCCATGCTCGGCTTGACGCAGTGGAAGATGTTGAGCGATCAGGGCTACTTTGCCGAACTCGGTGGTGCAAATCGGCTGCGTGTTGCCAACCATACTTACGATCTGGGTGAGTACTTGTGGGAAATGCACCTGGCAGGACAGCTCAAGCTTGAGTGGGGTGAGGTTTCTGCGCATGTGGCCTACTTCGCCCCTTGTCACCAGCGCCAGCAAGGCATCGGCCAACCCTGGGTGAACCTGCTTTGCCTGGTGCCTGGGGTGCGAGTGGAGCGAGTCGGTGATGCATTTGATTGTTGTGGCCTGGGCGGCAACATGGGCTTCAAAAAAGATTTTCACGAAACATCGCTGAGCATAGGTTCCAGGTTGGCAGATAAGATCAAGGCTGCCGCGCCCGAGAGCGTGGCAACCGACTGCCTCAGTTGCCGACTCCAGTTTCAACACATGCTGCCCTACAAAGTTTTTCATCCAATCGAAATTTTGCGTGAGTCCTACCAAGATTACCCAAGCGCGACAACCTGACACTCGTCCAATAGCTCAAGGAGATTTCATCATGCACATGGCCGATGCACTGCTTTCACCTGTCGTTGGGGCAAGCCTTTGGGCGGTATCCGGGGCGGCTCTTGGCGGGTGTTCCAAGCGACTGCGCACCGATGCGCGGGATCATCTTGTGCCCTTGATGGGGGTGTTGGGAGCCTTCATTTTTGCCGCCCAGATGATCAACTTCTCAATCCCCGGCACGGGGTCAAGCGGTCATATCGGCGGAGGCTTGCTGCTGTCCATTCTGCTGGGGGGGCCTGCGGCGTTTATGGTCATTGCCTCCGTCTTGACCGTACAGGCCTTGTTCTTTGCCGATGGTGGTTTATTGGCCTTGGGGGCCAACCTGTTCAACCTTGGCATCGTCCCCTGTTTTTTGGCCTATCCGCTGATTTATCGCCCCTTGCTCAAGCGTGCGGGTGATGCCCCCTCAAAGAACCGCTTGACGCTCATCACCGTGTCTGCTGCCGTCATCAGCATGCAGTTAGGGGCGTTAGGGGTGGTCTATGAAACACAGCTGTCGGGCATCAGCAGTTTGCCGCTGACGACCTTCTTGTGGTTGATGCAGCCCATTCATTTGGCCATTGGTCTGGTGGAGGGTTTGGCCACCGCTGCCGTCATTGCATTCATCTACAAGGCGCGCCCCGATCTGCTTCACGCGTCTGCGCCTGCCCCGCACCCCATCGCCAGCGCTCCCAGCTTCCCAACCCGCGTGGTCATGGGTTTGGGCTGTGCCGCACTGCTGACCGGTGGTGTGTTTTCCTGGTTTGCCTCGTCCTCGCCCGACGGCTTGGAGTGGTCTATCGCCCGTGTCACCGGACAAACCGAACTGGCATCTGACGGCTCATTTGTTCACACCACTTTTGCCCAATGGCAACAGCGATTGGCCCTCATGCCGGACTACAAGCTCATCCCAACTGACGACAAAACACCCGCGGCAGCTGACAGCCAAGCGGATGCCGAAGCCGCATGGCCCGCCGTGGATGCACAAACCTCCTTGGCCGGTGTGCTGGGCGGCGTGGGTACGCTGGTGATTGTGCTGGTGGTCGGTTTTCTTTTGCGCCCCCGCCGTGCGCGTGATTTGCCGCCTGCCTGAGCAGCGGCACTTTTTGGGTCGCAACGGTTCATGAGAGGCATCGACGCACTGCTGCAAGAGGTTCGCACTCACGATGCCTTGCATGCGCGCCGCACCCGGCTGTCCCAACTGGATCCACGCGCCACGCTACTTGCCACCTTCGCCTTCATCGTTGTGGTGGTGTCTTTTGACCGCTATGCGACAACAGCGCTGCTGCCGCTGGCGGTATTTCCGGTAGTGATGGCGCGGCTGGCTGAGTTGTCACTGCGTCGGGTGGGGGGCAAGGTGCTGCTGGCCATGCCCTTTGCACTGATGATTGGCTTGTTCAATCCGATTTTTGACCCGGTGCCGCGCCTGCAATGGTGGGGCTATCCGATTGCAGGTGGTTGGCTGTCGTTCTTGTCCATTCTGGAACGCGTCGCCCTGACGGTATCGGCTGCGGTGATTCTGCTGGATGGCCTGGGCATCCACAAGTTTTGCGCGGCACTGAAACAACTCGGCGTGCCTGCCGTGCTGACCACCCAGCTGCTGTTTTTGCACCGCTACATCCAGCTGCTGGCCGGTGAGCTTTCCCGCATGAACCTGGCTCGCGAGCTGCGTTCAGGGGCTGCCAACACCATGCCACTTGCGGTGTATGGCTCGTTGCTCGGTCATCTGTTGCTGCGAACTTTGGAGCGTGCCCAGCGCATCCACCAGGCCATGTTGTCGCGGGGCTTTGATGGCCAGTTGTCCCTGCGCCAGCCGCAGCCCTGGCGTACCATCGACACGATGTTTATTTCAAGCTGCCTATTGATGTTTCTGCTTCTGCGCACCACAGACCTCACCACTTTGCTGGGGCGATTGATTCTGCGTGTTGCCGCATGAGCCACCACCTGGTTGAAGCCAAAGAGGTGTGTTACGCCTACCCAGACGGCCAGCCGGCGCTGCGGGGTGTCAGTTTTCTGATTCATCACGGCGAATCCGTGGCGCTGATCGGCAGCAATGGCGCGGGCAAATCCACCTTGTTGTTGCACCTCAATGGCGTGCTCAAACCCAGCAGCGGGCAGATCCGCATTGGCGACTTTCCCATCACGAAAGAAAACCTGGCCGAGATGCGCCGCACGGTGGGGCTGATCTTTCAGGATTCGGACGACCAGTTGTTCATGCCGACCGTGTTTGAAGACGTGGCCTTCGGGATTGCGCATCAAGGACTGGACGCTACGGAAATTGAGGCGAGGGTCGATCAAGCCTTGGCCACGGTGGGTGCCACCCATTTGAAAGAACGGCCACCGTACCGACTCTCAGGCGGCGAGAAACGTGCCGTGGCCATCGCTGGCGTGTTGGTGATGCAGCCCTCCATTCTCGTCATGGATGAACCCAGCAATGGGCTGGACCCTGCAGCACGGCGGCGCTTGATCAAGCTCTTGGCCAGCTTTGACCACACCAAAATCATCGCCACCCATGACCTGGACTTGGTGCTTGACCTGTGCTCAAGAGTTCTTGTCATGAACCAGGGCGTGATCGAAGCCGATGGCACGCCCGCAGACATCTTCGCCGATGCAGAGCTGCTGCAACGCTGCAATCTGGAACCGCCGCTGAGCCTTCAACGGCGGTAAGCGTTATTCCAGGTGCCGGACCGCCCTGATACCGATCCTGAACCCAATTACACCGCCAACTGCGCCCTCTTTGTCACACAATTAATTTCCACATGTAATGCATTTACGGAGTTGAAGATGCTGTCTGTTCGTCTACCCCAAGCTCTGGAAAATCAACTCGCCGCATTTTGTGCGGCGCAGCACCTCAGCAAGTCTTCAGTGGTGCAAGTGGCTTTAGAAAGGCACTTGAGTCAGGTCACCCAAGCCGAGCGGGCGGTCAAATCAAACAATCCATTTGCCGCATTGCGGGGCAGTGGCAACCGCAAACTCACCACCGAGCAGATCATGTGCATGACACGGGGTGACGATTGGAACCAGCCATGACGCTGGTCGATACCACCGTCCTGATCGACCTGGTGCAAGACGACCCACACTGGGCGGCGTGGTCAGAAGCCCAATTATTTGAAGCACAAAAACGCGGTGCGTTGTACATCAACGCCGTTGCTTACGCTGAACTCGTGCCGGCTTTTGATGACATGGAAGCCTTGGATAGTTTTCTCAAACTGGCCAAAATCAGCGTCAAAGAAATCTCCCGACCCACAGCTTATTTGGCTGGCACGGCGTTCCTGCGTTACCGCAGACTCAAGGGCACAAAAACCGGTGTGCTGGCCGACTTTTTCATCGGCGCACAAGCGCAAACTGAGGCTTGGACAATTTTGACGCGGGATGCGGCACGCTACAAAACCTACTTTCCCAAGGTCAGGTTGATTTGCCCGTAGTTGTCTTGAAATTGGATAGCCTGCCATGCGCTGGCCGACGACTGCACTCTGGTCACCACAACACCAGCGAGTTTGAGCGCGTGCAAGCGCTCAAACTGGATAACTGGGCTGAGTAGTGCAGAACGAGAGCATGTACAGCGGATCGGTCGGCCGCAAACAGCCGCAGTGATTTGGTGGAGTTACTTAAGCCGCTATCGGTTTGAGAGCTGCTTGCACATGGTTTACCTGGACTAGAGTGGTAAAAGCCTTGTAAATACGGATAGGCCATGCCCACCAGCCCGGAGGTGCTATGCCGGGACACTCAGAATCAAGTAGCGATATTCACTGCTCAGTAAATATTGCCATTCCATTGAATATTCGCTAGTATTGGCTTATTCACTGCGCAGCAAAGAACCCGTAAACCATGCTTAAGTCGAACACGACCGAACGACAGCTCATTGAGCAGTTTCTCGATACGCTTCGGGCGCTGCCAGAGGTGCAGGCCGAACTAGGCCACCAGGAGCCCGCCGGGTTGGCCGGCGGCAGGGCGCATGATGCCCAAATCAACCTGCACATCGCAGGCAAGTCTTTCACCGTTCTGATTGAGGTAAAAAAGGCCGTTTATCCAAGAGATGTGCGTGAAGTTCTCTGGCAGTTCAGGGAAATCAGCCGCAACAGGCCCAAAGCCCAAAGTGACATTGAGACGGTGTCTATCTTGGTCGCCGAGTCCATCTCTCCAGGGGCCAAGGAACTGCTCAGGGATGAGCATGTCGGGTACTACGACAGCGGCGGCAGCCTGTTCTTGCCCGCATCTGGCGTGTATCTCTACATCGACAAGCCGCCACCCAAAACGCTGTCGAAATCGGTACGGTCTCTGTTTTCCGGGCGGCGTGCGCAGGTGTTGCACACCCTGCTGATGCGCCATCAGGAATGGTTCGGCGGCAAAGAACTCGCCGAACAGGCTCTGGTGTCGCCAGGAACCGCCTCGCAGGTACTGACGGAACTTGAGCGTTTTGATTGGTTGGCCTCGCGCGGACAAGGCCCCAGCAAAGAGCGCCACCTCAGAGAGCCTGCGGCGCTACTGGATGCCTGGGGAAGGCAGATCGCTTCCCTGCGCACCCCCGTGCCACATCGCTATTACGTCCCATCCATAAAAGCTGAGACCCTGCTGGAGCAGGTTGGACAGGTCTTCGCCACACATGAGGTTGGGTATGCGGTCAGTTTTGAGGCCGCTGCACAGCGCTACGCGCCGTTTTTGTCCAGTGTGTCCCAGGTGCGCACCCGCTTGCTGCTCAACGCGACCACTGACGCGGCAATCCGTGAACTCGGCGCACGCCCCGTCACCGAAGGCGCAAACCTCGTGATCATTGAAGCCAAGTCACCCGGCGAATTACTTTTCCGGGAGCAAGTAGACGGCATCTGGCTGGCCAGTCCAATTCAGGTTTACCTCGATCTGCTGGGCGGTGAAGGCCGGGCCAAGGAAATGGCAGAACACCTGCGCAAAGAAAGGATCGGTTTCTGATGGTCAAGCCCGCAACCCTCGATGGTTACAGCGACCAGTACACGCTTGACTGTGAGCGTGTCCTGGTGACGCTGCTGCGGGGATTAGGCCCATGGAAGGACTCGGTCTACCTCATCGGTGGCCTTACGCCAAGGTATCTGGTACCGGCGCGACCACCCGTCGTACCCGCGCATGCTGACACCATGGACGTAGACATTGTGATTGACCTGCAAATCCTGGCCGATACCGAGGCCTACCGAACATTGGAAGACAACTTCCGACAAATGGGCTTCGAGCGTGCCGAAAACGAGAGCGGAAAGAAACTCTCTTGGCGCTGGCAGACCCGCACCGAACACGGTGCGCTGATGGTGCTCGAACTGCTCGCCGACGCACCAGACATCGCTGGAGGCAAGGTACAGGCGCTACCGACCGAAGGCACGATCTCGGCGCTCAATATTCCACATTCGTCCATCGTCTTCGATATGCACCAGGTTACCGAGATTCAGGCCGAACTGCTGGGCGACAACGGCATCGCGACAGAGAAAATCAAGCACGCCAATCTGGTCAGCTTCACCTGCTTGAAGTCGTTCGCGTTCGACCAGCGCTACGAACGCAAGGATGCGCACGATCTCATCTATTGCATCGAACATGCGCCTGCGAACCTGGATGCTGTCGCCGGAGCATTCCGCAAGGAACGCGACGGCAAGCACGCTGCCGTGATCCAGGCCGCGCTGGATATTTTGCGCAAGCGCTTCGCGCAGGACGAAACCACTGAGGGTTATCGCAAAGACGGCCCCGTGTCGGTGGCCAAGTTCGAACTTGGCGAAGGCAATGAACCCGAGCAACGCGAACTCAGAGCGTTGCGTCAGCGCCAGTCGAGCAACGTCATCGATCAACTGCTGGCCCGGATCGGATAAGGGGCCGCGTGCGCCATCACCGCTTATTGCTCAACCCCACTTTGGCGCCTGGTGGAACCCGGCGGAAGAAGCCCAGGCCACTGACCGAGAGCATGTACAGCGGCTCGGTCGGCCGCAAGCAGCCGCTGTTTTCTGAGAGTGATTTGGCGGAGTTGCTTAAACCGCTATCGATTTGAGAACTACCTGCGCATGATTTACCTGGGCAATAGCCCTATTCTTTATTCAATCTTTGTATCCGCTCGGTGATCCACTTCGTCCCCCGGTGGTGCAAAGCACGCTTGAGAAGCACATCCTGGCGCGGCAAGAACACAAGGCCACGCTGGTGGACGGCATGTGCAGCGCCGCAGTCGGGCGCAAGCAGCCGCTGTTCAGTGAGCGTGATCTGGCGGAGTTGCTTAAATCGCTATCTGTTTGAGAGCTTCTTGCGCACGTTTCATCTGGGCTAGAGGGTCAAAAGGCTTATAAATACCGAGAGCAGCCCTGGGCATGGTGTTGTTGAAGGGCTGTTGCTTGAGTGACCAGACACCCATGATTTGGCCAACGGAATCAGATTTCAGCAAATCCTCGGTAGCTGTTCCCCAGCCAGCCAATCCACTACGCGGCGGCCACCCAGCTTGGTGGTCATTTGCACAAAGCCGTGCGAATCCTCAGTCACCTCGCCGATGATGGACGCAGCGCTTGCCAGTGAATGGGCACGCATCACCTCCAGCAAACGCGGTGCGTCTTCCGGCGCACAAATCGCAATCAGCTTGCCTTCGTTGGCCACATACAAGGGGTCCAGCCCCAGGAACTCGCAGGCGGCTTCGACCGGCTGGTTCACCGCAATGGCGGACTCCTGCAGCATCATGCCGACACCGGATTGTTTGGCGATTTCATTGAGCGTGGTTGCCAGCCCTCCGCGCGTGGGGTCGCGCAACACACGCAGCTTAACTCCGCTGTCGAGCATGGCCGCAACCAAGCCGTGCAAGGCGGCAGTGTCTGACACGATGGGGGCGGAGAACGTCAAGCCTTCGCGCTGCGACAAGATGGCCATGCCGTGGTCGCCAATCGTGCCCGACAACAATATCTTGTCGCCCGGCTGCGCCAAATCACCCGACAGGTTGATGCCATCGCGCACCACACCGACACCCGTCGTCGTAATGAACACGCCGTCACCCTTGCCCTGCTCCACTACCTTGGTGTCACCGGTCACGATGGGCACACCCGCCTCACGCGAAGCCTGCGCCATCGACTCGACAATGCGCTTCAGGTCGGCCAGTGGATAGCCTTCTTCGAGGATGAACGACGCGGACAGGTACAGCGGCTTCGCCCCCATCACAGCCACATCGTTGAGGGTGCCGTGCACCGACAGGCAGCCGATGTCGCCGCCTGCAAAAAACAGCGGTGACACCACATGGCTGTCGGTGGCCATCACCAAGCGCCCTGCGGCCTGGGGTAGCAAAGCGCCATCGTTAACAGCTCGGTAATCAGTTGTGCCATGGCACGACCACCGGAGCCGTGGGACATGTCTACCCGACCATTCTTGATGTCGAGGGGGCGGGCGTAGTTGGGTTTGACTGTGCTCATCATGTTCTTTCATTTCTTGCTAACTCCCTTCCCCTGCTTGCGGGAGAAGGGCCGGGGATGAGGGGTGGTGTGGTCCTGATATGGATTTTGATCCTCATGCACCCTCACCCCAACCCCTCTCCCGCTTGCGGGCGAGGGGCTTATTCGACAACTGCTTTATAAATCGCCTCCATCACAGCCTCGGTCTCTGACAACATCTGGTTATTCCAAAAGCGCAGTACTTGAATGCCTTGCTCGCGCAGCCAATTTTCCCGCAGTTGATCGTATACAACCGCCTCAGTATGCTGCCCGCCATCCAGCTCAATCCCCAGCTGTTTTTCGTCGCAGTAGAAATCGAGAATGTATCGCCCAACCGGATGCTGCCGCCTGAATTTCATCCCTACAAGGCGGCGGTTGCGCAGCAACTGCCACAACAAGGCTTCTGCATCGGTCATCCGGCCTCGCATCTCACGCGCGTAGGCGCGAATGTCTTCGGGCAATGTGGCGGGAGGGCGCGGCATAGGTGGTTTCTTTATCCCCCTCGCCCGCAAGCGGGAGAGGGGCCAGGGGTGAGGGTCTGTGCAAACCCCGCAATGCGGTAAAACTCGAAGCCCCTCATCCCCAACCCTTCTCCCGCTTGCGGGAGAAGGGGGTTAAAAGCCGCTATCACACGGTCTCCCGGAATCTTCCATAACTGTAGTGCGCGGCACACGCACCTTCGGAGGACACCATGCAGGAGCCAATCGGGTTTTCGGGTGTGCACACCGTGCCAAAAATCTTGCATTCCTGCGGGCGCTTCTGGCCGCGCAGGATGGCGGCGCACTCGCAGGCCTTGTTGTCGGGTACGGCCACGTAATCGACTTTGAACTTCAGCTCTGCATCAAACGCGGCGTATTCAGGGCGCAGCTTCAAAGCACTGTGGGGCACGCTGCCCAGGCCGCGCCACTCGAACACATCGCGCAGTTCGAACACGTCGGCCACCAGTTGCTGTGCTTTCAAATTGCCTTCGCGGGTGACGGCACGGGTGAATTCGTTCTCAACAGCGGCGCGTCCGTCGTTGACCTGGCGCACCAGCATCAGAATCGCCTGCATCACATCCAGCGGCTCAAACCCGGCAATGACCACCGGCTTCTTGTAATCGTCAGCAAACGGTTCATAGGGCTTGCTGCCGATGACGGTGGAGACATGCGCGGGGCCAACAAAACCATCAATGGACACGCCGCCTTCCACCGCCAAAATGGCGTGCATCGCCGCAGGTGTCAGTACGTGATCGCACAGGATGCTGAAATTCTTCAGGCCTTCTGCGGCAGCTTGCTTGACCGCCACCGCCGTCGGTGGGGTGGTGGTCTCGAACCCGATGGCGAGGAACACCACCTCACGATCAGGGTTGTCGCGTGCCACCTTCAGCGCATCCTGCGTCGAGTAGATCATGCGCACATCGGCCCCCTTGGCCTTGGCACGCATCAGCGACAGGTTGTCGGAAGCCGGTACCCGCACGGTGTCGGCATAGGTGCACAGGATCACGCCCTGTTCGCGTGCCAGGCGAATGGCCTGATCGACACGGCCAATCGGCAGCACACACACCGGGCAGCCGGGGCCGTGGATCATGCGCACATGGGGTGGCAGCAGGTCTGCAAGACCGTAGCGCGAGATCGCATGCGTGTGACCGCCGCAGAACTCCATCAGACGGTAGGTGCGTTTCGGGTCAGCCTCACGGGCAATGTTGGCAGCGATGTTTTTCGCCAGCTCGCCGTTGCGGAATTCGTCAACGTATTTCATTGCACACCCAGCTCGCTGCGCAACTCGTCGATTTGTCCCATCTCGGCAAACATCTCCAGTGTGCGCTGGGCTTCTTGCTGATCGAGCTTTTGCAGGGCGTAGCCGACATGCACGATGACGTATTCACCGACAGCGGCATCACTGATCAGTGCCAGCGAAATCTCCTTGCGAACGCCGCCCAGGTTGACGATGGCGTTGCCCGGAGTCGTCAGCTCTTCGATGAGGGCGGGTATGGCGAGACACATGGTTTTCTCCTGTCAGTTGATCAATTATCCCCTTCGGATGTGGCAAGTGCGGGGGATTGTGGAATTTGCAGCAGCGCGATACTGGCCTGGCCGAGCGAGATCGCGCCATCGTTGGGCGGCAGCTGTTGTGCCGTCAGTACGTTCAATCCTTGCGCTGTCAGATGATGGGTCAATGCCTGCGTCAATAGATTGTTCAGGAAGCAGCCGCCACCCAGCGCGACATGCAGGGTGTCGCTACGTACCACAGCGCGTTGTACCCAGTCGGCCAAACCCTGGGCCAGGGTGGCATGGAACAAGGCGGCACCGTAAGCGACATCCTTGCAGTCGGCCAGGTAGGCCAGCAGCGGCAGGAAATTCAGATTCGTGTCGGAGTCAAGTACATAACCCGTAGCCAGCGCGGCGACAGGGCCGTGGCGCTCGGCCAGCCCTTCGAGCAGCATGGCGGCTTGCCCTTCGTAGCCCTGCAACTCGCTCACGCCCAACAAGCCGGCTGCGGCATCAAAGTAACGCCCCATGCTGGTGGTGGCTACGCAATTGAGCTGGCGTTGCAGCAGGTTCGCCATCATCGCTGCACCGGTTTGCTGCGGAAAACGCTGCGCAATCTCGTCACCGCGATGCATCTCGAACAAGGCCGCTGCCGCCATGCGCCAAGGCTCCCGTGCTGCGCGGTCGCCACCGGGCAGGTTCAAGGGTGTGAGATGCCCAAGGCGTTCACATTGCACACCCGCCACCCGCAGCAACTCGCCACCCCAGGCACTGCCGTCTGAGCCCAGCCCAACGCCATCCAGCGCCAACCCCAGCACGGGTTCGGTGATGCGATGTTCGGCGCAGATGGCGGCAATGTGCGCATGGTGATGCTGCACGGCAAACGTCGGCAGTCCATGTTGCACGGCATAGTTCTGGGCGAATTGCGTGCTGTAAAAATCAGGGTGCAGGTCATGCGCCACGGCTTGCGGCTGCACGCCCAGAATGTCGCACAGGTAAGCGACCGTCTCGTCCAGCATCTGCCGCGTGCCCGCGTGATCCAGGTCGCCAATGTGCTGCGAGACAAAGGCCTCGTCGCCACGGGTCAGGCACACGGTATTTTTCAGCCAGGCCCCGCAGGCCAGGACGGACGGGCCAGTAAACGGCAGCTTGATGCGCCGCGGCGTGTAGCCCCGTGCGCGACGCACAAAAGCCGCTGCATGGCCTTGCCACGTCATCACGCTGTCGTCGCAGCGGTGCAGGATGTCGCGGTCGTGGGTGAGGAAGGCATCGGCCAGGCCGGACAGTGACGCGCGTGCTTCGGTATCGTCTTTCACCAGCGGCTCACCGCCAGGGTTGGCACTGGTCATCACCAGCGCCAGCGGCGTGGCCTGCTGCAACCAATCGGTGCCCGCTGGCCTGCCGAGCAGTTCATGGAACAACAAATAATGCAGCGGGGTGTAAGGCAGCATCAGCCCGATGCTGGACAAGCCCGGTGCCATGCCCGGCAACGCAGTCTCGCAGGCATGTGACTGGTGCAGCAACACAATGGGGCGTTCAGCCGATTCCAGCAAGGCCGCTTCCTGCGCGTGGAAATGTGCATAGTGCCGGGCCGAGGCCGCATTGAGCACCATCACCGCGAAGGGTTTGCCCTCGCGCTGCTTGCCCCCGCGCAAGCGGGCCACGGGGGTGGCATTGAGCGCATCACACACCAAATGAAAACCGCCAAGGCCTTTGACCGCGACCACCTGCCCAGCCTGGATGCGCGTGGCCGTGGCGGCAACAGGATCATCTGCAGCCACCGGCTGCCATTGCGCGTCAAACAGACTCAATCGCGGCCCGCATGCAGGGCAGGCGTTGGGCTGGGCGTGAAAGCGGCGCGTGGTGGGCAAGTCGTATTCGCTTTGGCAAGCCGGGCACTGCACAAACTTCGCCATGCTGGTGTTGGCCCGGTCATAAGGCAGCCGTGCCGTGAGCGTGTAGCGCGGCCCGCAGTGGATGCAGTTGATAAAGGCGTGGCGATAGCGGCGGTCAGCCGGGTCCAACATTTCCTTGAGGCAGTCCGGACAAATGGCCATGTCGGGCACCATGCCGGTCAGCACCTTGCGGCTCGGTTTGCAAACGTTCGATCAAACGCATCACCTGCGCAGGCTCGCCCTCGACAGCGATTTCAACCCCCTCGCTGTCGTTGCACACCCAGCCCACCAGTCCGAGTTCGTGCGCCAGCTTGAAGACAAAAGGCCGAAAACCGACACCCTGCACCTGGCCTGTGACTCTGATGTGTGCGTGGATCATGAGAGTAAACCGCACGCTTCGTCGCGCCACACGCCCAGCGCCGAAAAGTAGGTTTCCCAGACGCAACCATTGCAGCCGCGCCCGCAGCAGGTGTTGGGCGCGACTGGTGGGGTACGCAAGGCGGTGTCAAGGCCGTTCCGTTGCGCCTGCGTTTGCAGGTACGCCACCAGTGCCTGCGCCGTGGCCAGGTCTGCCAGCGGCACGCTCTTGGGGTCATGGCGGACAAAACGGGCTTGTTCTTGGCCTTGAAAGTGGCCGCTCTCAGCAAACATGGCGGCAGGCCGAACCCATAGACCGAAGCCACCATAGAGCGCACGGTACAGCGTCATGCCCTGCAGGGTTTCGCTGCAGCGCACGGTGTCCATCACCTCGTACCAGCCGCCCTTGTAATGGCGGTACAGGCCAGGCGGGGTGGCCGCAAGCGGCGGCAAATCGGGATCGGAGTGGGTGGTGGTATTCATCAGATGACAGATTGTCCGGCAACTGCGGCGCACTGCGTGGACTGTGGATGTCGCCACCGGATAGCGTGCACGCTGGATCAGCAAGCAGCAGGCACAATTCGGCCATCCACCACGCATGGGGAGTCCTCCTTGATCACACTGCACCAGTTCGCCCCCGCCTTTGGTCTGCCCAACGCCAGCCCGTTCTGTATGAAGCTGGAAACCTGGTTGCGCATGGCGCAATTGCCTTTTGATGCTCCACGCATGACCCTGGCTGACATGCGCAAAGCCCCCAAGGGCAAGATGCCCTACATTGAAGACAAGGGCCGGGTGGTGTCGGATTCGACCTTCATCATTGAGTACCTCAAGGCCACTTATGGCGACAAGCTCGACACCTGGCTCAGCACCGAGCAACATGCCGTGGCTTTGGCATTTCAGCGCCTGATGGAAGAAAACCTGTACTGGGCGGTGGTGTACACACGCTGGATCGAGCCTGCGGGGTGGGCACTGACCCGCGCCGCCTTTTTTGCCAATATGCCCGCACCGTTGAAGTGGATCATTCCGCCACTGGCCCGGCGCGGCATTCGCCAGGAGTTACACGGGCACGGCATGGGCCGCCACAGTGCGCAGGAGATTTACGCGATCGGCAAGCAGAACATCACGGCGCTGGCCGATTTTCTGGCCGACAAACCCTTCTTCATGGGCGACGCGCCCTGCACGCTGGATGCCACGGCCTACGGCTTTCTGGCCAACCTGCTGTGGGTGCCGCTGGAGTCACCTTTGACGCAGCATGCCCGGCAATACCCGCAACTCGAAGCCTATTGCCAGCGCATGCGCAGCCGCTACTACGCCTGAGCGACCCGCTGCACGGTGAGACCATGACAAACGTATTGCCCGATCACGCCCACCTGTGGCGCAGCCCTTTGCTGCCGGATGCCGAGTTGCTGACGGCGCAGTACTACGCGCAGGAATTTGCCCCGCATTGGCATGACGGGTATTCGATACCGGTGATCCAGTCCGGCGCACAGCGCTACCGCTACCGTGGCACGCTGTGTCTGGCCGGAGTGGGCAGCATTGCGGCCATCAACCCGTGCGAAATCCACACCGGCGAGCGGGCCACCGAACACGGCTGGGCCTACCGGGCCTTCTACCCCAGCGTGGAATGGATGCAGCAACTGGCCTCCAGCATGGCCGGCCGCACGGTGGACGTGCCCTGGCTGACCGATGGTGCCATTCACGATGCCGAACTCGCCAGCCAACTCGCCCAGGCCCACCAGTTGCTGGAGGCGGGCAGTGACCCGCTGCTGGCTGAATCCGCGTTGACCCGTGCCTTTGCCTTGCTGCTGTCTCGCCATACCCGCAACCGACTGCCGGTGCAGGCCACGCATGCCGATACCTTGCGGGTCGAGCGCATGAAAGATCGGCTGGTGGCCGACTTAAGCCTGCCGCTGGCCTTGTCCGAATTGGCCGCTGCGGTGGATTTGTCGCCGTTTTACGCAGCGCGTTTGTTCTCTCGCACGGTCGGCTTGGCCCCACATGCCTGGCGCAACCAGATGCGCCTGAACCGTGCACAAGCGGCCTTGCGCCAGGGCCAGTCGGTCACCGACGTGGCAGCGCTGCTGGGCTTTGCCGACCAAAGCCATTTCACCCGGCATTTCAAGCGCGCCTTTGGCATTGCGCCGGGGCGCTGGCGGCTTTAACCCTGACCTGAGCAGCGCAAGAACGTCGGGTAGGCCACACACCCAAATTTCATCATGCCGTTGTTGTTCAATGCAATGGAAGGTGTCGTTTCATATCCATGCTGTCATGCAGGAGGCGAAGAAGCTCCAGCACAGGCGGGTCTTGCACAGGCTTGGCCCGAAACACCAGGAAATGCCGCCCGTGTCGGCCTTTTCGGGCCACATGCAGGGTGTAAATATCGGGGCCAATGTCACTGCGCACGGTGCTGCCTGCCACTTGCGGGCCAGCGCACAAATCTTCCATCGCCAGCGTGAGGGTTTCCAGATACACCTGCGCCTGCTGCGTGCCAAACCTATCCCTGGTCCAGCGCAAGATGTCTTTGAAATCAGCTTTGGCGGCCGCCGACGTGCGAACCACCCAAAGGGCCTGCGTCATCACGTGCCCAAGACTTCGGTGCCCATTGCCGCGAAATGCGCTCGCAACGCCTGCGGTGAATCAAAGCTGTCAAAGCGCCCGGCCTCCATGTCCACCAGGCCCACATGGGTCGCCTGGCGCAGCGCTTGCAGGCGTGCTTCAAACTCGATCTTGTTCTGCTCCACCAGCCGCAAACCTTCGCGCAGAACTTCGCTGGCGTTTTGGTAGTCGCCAGCGGCAACCCACTGGTCAATCAACTCACTTTGGTGCGCGGTAATCACGACGTTTCGGGTGGGCATGTGGCAATCCTTTGAAAATTATTGGCATATTATGCCAATCAAGATCAACTGCGCACTGACGGGATTGCCCCTGGACTGAGCAGCGCAAGAACGTACAAGCGCCCCAAGAGCGGCTTGACTACCATGCAGCCTTGTTCACCGACAGGAAGTTCTTCGATGCCCCAACCCTCTGCGCTTGCCCACTTCATGGGGGGAGCCCGCGACACCGTGCCGGTCGGCACCGCCCAGCTCGCGCCCTGGCAGGGGCAACTGATGTCGCTGGGGGTGTTTGATGGCTTCAGCCAGTTCATTGTCGTGGGCCTTCCTCCGGGCAGGAAGACACCTGCGCATCGGGTTCTCGACCACCTTGGGTCAAGTTGTTGTGCAGCATGCGGTAGGTGGCTTCAATTTGCCAGTTGGCGAAACTGAGTGCGCTGCCGCTCGATGCCCGCATCGGGCAGGCCTGAATGGCGACAAACGGCGGGGTGGTGGGATGCGCACGTATCATGCAGCCAGAAAGGTGCAAGGACATGGCGCAAAACAACACAGTCAATGGTGAGCAGAACACCGTGGTACAGATTGAGGGTGATGGCAACACTGTCGTGATCGGCAAGCCACATTTGAAGCTGACGCGCTTTGATGCCGCCCAGCAACTCCCTTTGACTGACATTCGTATCCTGCTACCCACCGCCAGACGCATACCGTTGGTGGGGCGAGATGCCGAAATGGCGGCGTTGCTGGATTTTGTGCGTTCAGACGCGCCAAACGATCTTCGCGCTCGCGTTCTGGTGGGCGACGGTGGCAGCGGCAAGACCCGGCTGGCCTTGAACCTTTGTGACCACATCAAGACCACCTGGAACGCTGGCTTTGTCACGACCGGGGCCTTAAAGCGATTTTTTGCCCAGCAGGACGCAGGTGAGTGGGGCTGGCAAAGACCTACGCTGATTGTGCTGGACTATGCCGCCGCGCAGGCCAGCATATTGGCATCATGGCTGCGCGAGTTGCAAGACCGCCCAGCGCCCACATACCCCTTGCGCATTCTTTTGCTGGAACGCCATGCAGACCCGGCACATGGCTGGCACCAGGCGGTGTTCAATTCTGGTGGTTGGCAAAACCATGGCTCCAGCGACATGCTGGACCCGCCCGAGCCCGTGCGCATTCGATCCCTGTCTGAGCTGGCGGACCGCATGGCCATTGTGCGCAGCGTGCTGACGCAGGCCGCACCAGACATGATCGTAAAACTGGACCAAACGCCATCATTGGCAGAGCAAATCGATCAAGCCCGCTGGGGAGGTGATCCGCTGTACCTGGCCATGGCGGCCTTGACCATGGCGGAACGTGGCAACACGTCTGCATTTCAGTTGGGCCGCACTGACCTTGCGTTGACTGTGGCCAGCCATGAACAGAAACGTCTGGAGGAAATGGCCAACGCCCGGCATTTGGACCCTGACCTGGTTCATCACCTCAGCGCCTGTATCACTCTGGTGCAAGGCCTGCCGCGCAACGCGGCCATCGAACTGGTGCGTGCCGAAAAGTCGGCTACGGGTTTTGACAATGCCAATGCCCCTGCGCATCTGGTCGATTTGCTGCATCAAGCTCTGGCCGATGGTGCTGATATCGCCCCTGTTCGGCCAGACTTGATTGGCGAGGCCTTGCTTTTGCGTGCGTGGGTTCATCCAGAACGAGCGGCGGCTGTCCAGCGGCTGTACCTGGCACACCCAGCGCCCGTGTTGGAAACTTTGGTTAGGTTGGTGCAGGATTTTGGTGCCGACAACACCACACCCTCTGCGTGGTTTCAACAACTGCTGCAAGCCAATTGGGGTGACATGGTCACACTCCAACGCATGGATGCCGCCGTGCCCGGCGTGACGGTGGCACTGCGTGGCATCAATCTTCAATTGGCCCAGCGCCTGTTGGAACTGGATGCAGCATCGGAACCTGAACGACGCGCCATGCGTTTGAGCAATGTTGCCAGAGCTTTGAGCGAACTGGGCCAGCGAGAAAAGGCGCTGGAGGCGGCGCAGCAGGCGGCGGATTTG
>VIKI01000120.1:12169-19953 GCA_008080595.1 Comamonadaceae bacterium | reverse complement strand
CATCGCCACAAACAAAAACAGCGTGCCCAGAAAACCGATGTACTGGCGCGGCTGGCGCAGGCCAACCTCTTGAATCTGCTGCTCGATGCCGGTGACAACGATTTCCAGCAGGTTTTGCCAACGGGTGCGGCTCAGGTCGGTGGACAGGTGGCGGGTGATGAGCCGGGAGCCGATCACCAGCAGCAGCATCAAGCCCCAGGTGGAGACGATGGTGGCGTTGAGCTTGAGAAACCCGTATTGCCAAAAGATGATGTCATCAGGGCTCAGGCGCATGGCGGGCCTCCCGTGCTTGGTCGGGCTGGTTTGTCTGTGGCAAACGGGTCAGCCGTGTCACGATCAGGCGCGCCATGACAAAACCGGCCAGGCAGCTGAGCATGCGCCGCCAGTCACCCCCGGCCACCCAGTAAAACCCGCTCATCGTCACACCCATGCGCAGCATCAAGCTGCCCAACACCCACAGCGCAGGCTGGCGGGCGGCCAGGGTCTGGCGCACCGTCCACCACAGGCCACCAAAATAAAACGCCCCAAGTGCCGTGCCCGCCAGCGCTGCCAGCAACAGGGCCAATGGGTTATTCATGCCCATTTTCCCGCTCCTCCCGCATGGCCTGGTCTTCTTTGCTGACCCAGTGCCAGGCATTGAAGCAGCCCAGAGTCAAGCCAGCCACCAGCAAGGCCAGAGTCCAGGAGCGGCCACCCGGGTAGTGGCGATCCAGCCAGAGGCCGAGCGCTGCGCCCAGCAAGGTCGGCACCACCACCGACCAGCCAATCACCCCCATCAAACCCAGCCCAAACCACACGCCGGGAGTGGCGTTGCGCTGGGCCTTGAGCTTGCGTGCGGCTTTCACACCAACCTGCTCGGCCAGGCTTGATGGCTGCGCTGGGTGGGGTTTTTCACGCATGGTGAAACTGCGCAAAGCGGCGCAAAAATCCGGTTTCGAGTTTGGCCATGACCGAGCGCACGTTTTGCTCATGCGCGTCCAGCGCCAGAAATTCCTGCTCCACCGCCTGACGCAATTGGCCCAGATCCGCACCCAGCATGGCGCGGCGCACGGAGACCCGCACATCCGGCCCGGTCTTGACCAGGACACCACCATCCACGGCCACAAACACCTCGCCCTCGGCGGCGGTTTCGTAAATCAGAATGCCGGGCATCAGCGCGGCCACACAATCGCGCCGGTGCGGCAGCAAGCCAAACGAGCCGGCATGGGTTTCCGAGACGATGCGCAACACGTCGGTGGTTTCGGAAAACACCTTGAAGGGCAGAAGAATCTTAAGGTTCATGACTCTAGGCCGCCTGCTTGGCGTGTGCTTCGTCAATCTTGCCAATCATGTAGAGCGCACTTTCCGGCACGTCCTTGAATTCATCCCGCAGAATGCGCTCGCAACCACTCAGCGCATCTTCCAGGCTGACCAGCTTGCCCGGCATGCCGGTGAACTGCTCGGTGGTGAAAAACGGCTGGGTCAAAAACCGCTCCAGCCGCCGGGCCCGCCCGACCACGTTGCGGTCTTCCTGCGACAACTGCTCCAGGCCAAGCATGGCAATGATGTCCTTGAGCTGGGCGTACTGCGCCAGAGTGCGCCGAATCTCCTGCGCCAGGGCGTAATGCCGCTCACCCACAATGCCCGGCGTGGCCATTTTGGAGCTCGATTGCAGCGGGTCAATGGCCGGGTACAGGCCCTCACTGGCCCGCTTGCGCGACAACACCATGGAGGCCGAGAGGTGCGAAAAAGTGTGCACGGCCGCCGGGTCGGTGAAATCGTCGGCGGGCACATAGACCGCCTGAATCGAGGTGATGGCCCCGGTATCGGTGTTGGCAATCCGTTCCTCCAGCCCTGACAGTTCGGTGCCCATGGTGGGCTGGTAACCCAGCCGCGAGGGCATCTGCCCCATCAGGCCCGACACCTCCGCACCGGCCTGGATGAAGCGGAAGATGTTGTCAATGAGCAGCAACACATCGCGGTGCTCGTCGTCGCGAAAATACTCGGCCATGGTCAATGCCGCATGGCCAACCCGAAAGCGGCTGCCCGGTGGCTCGTTCATCTGGCCAAAGACCATCACCATATGGGGCAAGACGCCTGCGGCCAACATGTCGCGGTACAGCTCTTCGCCCTCACGGCAACGCTCGCCAATGCCACAAAAAATGCTGACCCCTTCCTGATGCCCAACCATGTTGTGGATCATTTCCGTCAGCAACACAGTTTTGCCAACGCCCGCCCCACCGAACAGCCCGGCTTTGCCGCCGCGCTCCAGTGGCAGCAGCACGTCAATCACCTTGATGCCGGTCTCGAAAACCTCAGATTGGGTGGAGCGCCTGGCCAGAGCCGCAGGGGCGCGGTGCACGGAGCGCCATTGCACACCCACCGGTTCAGGCTGGCGGTCAATCGCATGGCCAAACACGTCAAACATGCGCGAAAGAATGGCTTTGCCCACCGGAGCTTGGAGCGGCCCACCGGTGTCATGCACCGGCATGCCACGCGCCAGACCCTGCGTGGGGGTCAGGGCAATGGCCCGCACATGCTGGGCATCACGCTGGGTGAGAACTTCAACCACGATACGCCCTTGATCCGCGTGCAGAATGTTGTGGATCGACGGCAGCTGCCGGTCAAATCGGATGTCAACCACACTGCCGCGCACCGACACCACTGTTCCCGAATGTGTTGGAGGGCTACACACCCCAGACCACATCCTTGCCCGCCTGGGCGCTGACCCGCAACAAGTCAATAAAAGGCTCGGCGCGTTGCCGCAGCATGACGCTATCACCTTCCACTTCAACCACCAGCCCGGGGTTCTCACGACGCTTGGCTTCGACGGCCTCATGAAGCACGATGGCCGCTTCCAGTGCCGCAATGGCAGCAGGCATCTGATCGACCGTGATGATGCCTTGGGGGGCGGGCTCCTTGCCAATAATCGTCAACATTTGATCGCCATTGGACTTGAGCATGATGACATCCGCAGCCACTTGGGATTTGAACTTGTAAATCATGATGGACCTTTCGTTGATCAGCTAACTTCTTCACAAAATCACCGGATCGAATACACCACTTTCACTTCATCGACTCTTTTGATCTGTGCGCTGGCTGACCGAAGTTATACGTCTACTGGGTCAGAAATGCAAACATCAGGTTGGCGATTCGGTTGAAGGCGCAAGCCTTTCAAATTTGGTCAAATAGTGTTTGACCTTTGCCAAGCTAAGCCGCACAATCCGTACAACATTGTTTTACATCGGTGATGCCATGCAAGCTGAAATCGTTTTGCGCAGGTTTGGAAATAGTACCGGGGCAGCCTTCCCCCCTTCGATATTGAAAGCCCTTGGCTTGAAGGCTGGTCAGCCCATGACCATGGATGCCACCGCAGACGGAACCATTACCTTATCGCCCAGGCGCAAGTACATCCTGACTGATCTGATCGCCCAGTGCGACACCAAAGCACCACCGCCTGCGGATATGGCATTGTGGGATGCTGCTCGGCCCGTTGGGCAGGAGATTCTGTAAGTGGCGATCTTTGATCGTGGTGACATCGTTGTGGTGAGCCTGGAGCCGGTGGTTGGTCGTGAAATGCAAGGTGAACGTCGCCCGGCGTTGGTGTTGACAACCAAAGAATTCAATGTGCTTGGTGATGTTCTTATTGCGCCGATCACCCAGGGTGGCGACTACTCCCGATTTGCCGGCTTCGCCGTATCGCTTATGAATACCGGCTGTGAAACGCAAGGAGTTGCCCTGGTCAACAAGTGCCGGATGATGGATTTGGGAGCGCGAAAAGCAAAGAAGATCGAGCGTGCGCCGCAAGAAGTCATTGATGACGCTTTGGGCCGTCTGATGGCCCTGTTTGAGTGAGGGAATCCACCACGGCAGCTGAAGGAGCTGCCATGTCAAAAATCAAATTGCTTTTTGCTTTGTGGTGTTCATACACGACGGTTGCAGTCACTGCGCAAGAACATCCAGCAGCATCGTGCAAGCTGGATGAAATGGTCTTCTCTGGGCCGTTTTTTACATAGACTTTAGCCCTCTACTGCTTATAAACAAAGCGCAAACAGCTATTGTTTTAATAGCTCACAAATCCAGCAAAACAAGCAGCAAGTTTGGAAAACTCCCTGGTCTGCGCTGGCGGCTGTGGCTACGGCTCAGGAAGCGTCCGGTTGGGCCAGGGGTGCGGCCCGCTGGAAGGCTTCCAGGGCGGCGCATTTCGCATCCACTGCCATGATCAAGGGCCAGCGCCCCAGATCCAACTTGAAGCGACGAGCACTCTCAATTTGCGGAATCAGGTACACATCAGCAACGCTGGGGGCGTTGCCGAAGCTGAAGCCTGTGCGCCGGGTATCTGCCGCCAGCAGGGCTTCATAGGCATCAAAGCCGGCGCTGATCCAGGTGGCACACCAGGTGTTGATGGCATCGGGATCGGCCCCGAACTGCTTGCGCAGATACTCCAGAATGCGCCGGTTGTTGATGGGGTGTACATCACAGCCCACCATAGCCGCCAAGGCTCGCACATGGGCGCGGTCATTGGCGTTCTGCGGCAGCAGGGCCGGGCTGGGGTGTTGTTCCTCCAGCCACTCGATGATGGCTGGTGACTGAATCAACACCTGGCCATCCACCTCCAAGGCAGGAACCAATTGCTGCGGGTTGACCGCCTTGTAGTCATCTTGCAGATGCTGCTCGGTGCGCAGATCCACCGGCACATACTGCGTCTCCAGGCCCTTCAGATTGAGCGCAATACGCAGCCGGTGCGAGGTACCGCTGCGAAAGAAGTGATAGAGCTTCATCATGTCGGCTTACTCGGCTGCGCCCACCGTCAGCGCCACTTCGGCCACACCTTCCACACGGCCAGTAATTTTGTCGCCAGGCACCACCGCACCCACACCCTCTGGCGTGCCGGTGTAAATCAGGTCACCGGCTTGCAGGTGGTAAAACTGGGACAGGTCGGCGATGATTTCGCGCACATTCCAGATCAGTTTGTCCACGTTGGAGGACTGCATGATCACACCATTCACTTCCAAATTGATAGCGCCTTGCGCAATGACTACGCCGGGTAGAGGCACAATTTCCGTACAAACCGAGGACTGTTCCACGTCTTTGCCCAAATCCCACGGGCGGCCCTTGTCGGGGGCCACCAGTTGCAGGTCGCGCCGGGTCATGTCCAGGCCGGCGGCGTAGCCGTAGATGATGTCGTGGGCATCTTCCGCCTTGACGCGGAAACCGGGTTTGCCAATCGCGACCACCATTTCCATCTCGAAATGGTAGTTGTGGGTCTCGGGCGGGTAAGCCACGGTGGCACCACTTTCGGTCAGCGTTTGGGGTGCTTTGGTGAAATAAAACGGGCGCTCCACCGACTTGTCGACCGGCTTGCCCATCTCGACGGCATGGGCGTGGTAGTTGCGGCCCACAAAAAACAGGCGGTTGATGGGGAAACGGGCATCCTGGCCACGGACGGCGACGGACATCACGGGTGGGGGGGTAAACAGGTAAGGGGTCATGGAGATACTCAAATGTTGAAACGGATATTGAGAGGGTTGCTGCATTACCGGGCAGGGCTTAACCCCGGTTCTCGTACACGCCCAGCTTGCGATGTAATGGCGCTTCATCTGCCACAAAGACAAAGCCGGGCGCAGTGGCCGACCGGTTTTTCAGCGTCACGGCGGTGTAGCCGGGCGCGCAGCAGGTGTCGGCCTCGACCAGGGTAAAGCTGGCAGCTTCCACCTGCACATCGGTCTGGCCTTCAATCTGGTGGAACACCTGGGCAGGCGAGCGGGCTGGCAGGCGCAAAGTCTCGCCGGGGCGCAGCATCAGCGCATAAAAGCCCAGAATGTTTTCAGCGTCACCCCCGGTTTCGGGGTTCACATAGCTGACCTGCACCGCGTCCCCTGCGGTCTGTTCTTCGGCCAGCGACAGCAGGGCCGCCTTGGCATCGGCCCAGGGGTAGCGCAGCATGGGGTAAGCCTTGTCAGAACGCTGGAACACTTTGGTGGGCACCACGCCACCCCGGGCATAGGCCTTGAAGCCCTGGCCGGATGTGACGCTTTGGCTGGGGCCTTCCAGGTGGTACGAGGTCTCGGTGTAGTAGATCAAAGGCAGATCCAGCACATCCAGCCAGATCACCGGCTCTTGGCCGTCATGGCCGTGTTCATGCCACAGGCCGGTCGGGGTCAGGATCAGGTCACCGCGCTGCATGGGGCATTTTTCACCGCCCACCAGCGTCCACGCGCCCTCACCTTCCACCACCATGCGCACCGCATTGGGCGTGTGGCGGTGAACGGGGGCCAGTTCCCCCGGCAGCAGCAGTTGCATGCCCAGGTACATGGCGGCGCTGGCCTGCATGTTGTTCAGGCCATGGCCCGGATTGGCCAGCACCAGCACGCGGCGCTCGGCCTTCTCGATGGGGGTCAATTCGCCAGCCTCCAACAACAGTTCGCGAATCTCGCTGTACGGCCAATGCGTGGTCTGAGTCTTGCGTGTTGGGATGTTCGGCGGCAATACGCCGCGCAGACTGGGCCACAGGGGCACCAGATTGCGTTGGGTGAGTTGGTCGCGGTAGGTCTGTGGCAGGTCTTCCAGACGGCCCAGGGTGTCAAAGCGCTTGTTGTCTTCCATGTGTGTTCTCCAGAATGAATCAGGCTGCGCCCCAACCCAGGGGCGCGGGTGTGCGTTTGACGATGTCGTGAAACAGCGCGTCAAACACGTCGCTCTCGGTCGAGCCGGTCAGGGGGTCGGCATTTTGCGCAAAGGCTTGGGCAATGGCATCCCAGTCCGATGTCAGAAGATGGGCCTCGGCCAGCGGCAGAAGTTCGTTTTCCTCCGTTCGCAGGTGGGTCCAGGTGAAGTCGGCATAGTTGGCCACCGTGGCCTGCAAGGCTTCAAGGCTGCCTGGCACACCGGCCTCGAAGTTCCCCAGATCACGTCGTATGCCCGCCAGGGCAGCCGGTTCGGCCTGGTGCTGACTATGCAGCGTGTTGATCAGCTCGTCTGCCAGCGGCGTGCGTTGTTTAAGGCGGGCGAACAACCAGTCGTCTTCTTTCGGATGGTGCAGGCGGTCAGGAAAGGCGGCGATGTAATAGACCATGGCCCAGAACAGCCGAAAGTCCATGGCCATGCGCTGCGCCTGCACCTCTTGCAGCATGGCTTTGATGTTGTTGATCACCGCGCCTAAAGCCCGATGCTCGGCGCGAATGATGTTGATGGCTTGGGACTTGGAGTCGCTCATTGATTCCTCTCTGCGTTGTCGCAGGTTTCTTTAAACACCCAGGTACTCATGCACGATACGTGGCTCAGCCCGCAATGCGCTGGACGACCCAGACCAGACCACCAGGCCTTTTTCCAGCACGAAGTGGCGATCTGCCAAATCCAGCAAGGGGCCCAGGTTTTTGTCGATCACGATCAAGGACAAGCCCTCGGCCTTCAGCTCCCCCAGGGCACGCCAGATTTCGGCGCGGATGAGCGGAGCCAAGCCTTCGGTCGCTTCATCCAGCACCACCAGTCGCGGATTGGTCATCAAGGCGCGACCAATGGCCAGCATCTGCTGCTCACCCCCCGAGAGTTGTGAACCCATGTTGCTGCGGCGCTCCTGCAAGCGCGGGAAAAAGCCGTAAACCCGCTCCAGCCCCCAGTGCTTCAGGCCGTTGGCCGCATGGCTGCGCGCCGTGGCCATCAGGTTCTCTTGCACCGTCAGGTTCGGAAAAATCTGGCGGCCCTCGGGCACCAGGCCCAGGCCCAGCTTGGCAATCTGGTGAGACGGCAGACGCTCGGTGCGTTGGCCGCCCAACACGATTTCACCGGCCTTGGGCTCCAGCAAA
>VIKI01000120.1:11254-12134 GCA_008080595.1 Comamonadaceae bacterium | reverse complement strand
GCCGTTGCGCCCCAGCAGGGTGATCACCTCACCCTCTGCTACCGACAAATCCACACCAAACAACACCTGGGCTGCGCCATACCCCGCCTTCAAACCTGTCACATTCAGCAATGGCTTCATGATCCAGCAATCTCCTCTTCACCAAGGTAAATGGCACGCACTTGTGCATTGCCACGAATGTCCTCGGGTGTGCCTGTCACCATCAGGCGACCATAGACCAGCACGCTGATGCGGTCAGCCAAGGCAAACACCGCGTTCATGTCATGCTCGACCAGCAGAATCGTGTACTTGCGCTTGAGCGACTTGAGCAGCGCCACCACTGCTGCTGACTCCTGCACACTCATGCCCGCCATGGGCTCATCCAGCAGCAGAAATTTCGGCCGCGCCGCCAGCGCCATAGCCAGCTCCAACTGGCGGCGTTCACCGTAGCCCAGTTCGGATGCCAGAACCTGGGTGCGCACACTCAAGCCTGCCGCCGCGATGCCTTCGTGGGCTGCTGCCAGCGCCTCGCGGTCTGCCAGCAAGGATTGCCAAAACCGGAAGGCATGGGTACGCGCCCCCAGGGCAGCCAGCGTGGCGTTTTCCAAAACCGTGAATTCGTCAAACACCGAGGTGATCTGGTAAGAGCGCACCAAGCCCATGCGGGCACGGGCAGGAATGCCCAGTGCCGTCACGTCAGCATCACCAAAGCGGATGCGCCCGTTGTCCGAGCGCAGTTCGCCCGACAACTGATTGATCAGCGTGGTCTTGCCGGCCCCATTCGGGCCGATGATGGCGTGAATCTCGCCTTCCCGGATATCCAGCGACACCTTGTCCGTGACCAGAATCGCGCCGTAGCGTTTGGTCAGGCCTTCGGTTTGCAGCAGTGGCTTCATGCTTG
>VIKI01000120.1:0-11224 GCA_008080595.1 Comamonadaceae bacterium | reverse complement strand
GCGGCTCTGCAAGCAGCCTGCCAGACCGGTTTTCCCCAGCATGGCCACCACCAAAATAGCCAGGCCAAACACGGCCATCCAATGCTCGGTGGCGGCCTTCAGCAGTTCTTCAGTGCCCAGAAACGCCAGCGCCCCCAGGAAAGGCCCGAAGACGCTGCCCAGGCCACCCAACACCACCATGACGATCAGCTCACCCGACACCGTCCAGGACATGCTGCTGGGTGAGGCATAGGCGTTCAGATTGGCCAGCAGCATGCCTGCCACACCGCACAGCACGGCCGAAAGGGTGTAGGCGGCAAGCTGGTAGCGCGGCAAGGCCAAGCCCACGGACATCACGCGCCGGGCATTCTGCCGCCCGGCCCGCAAAGCCATGCCAAACGGCGCGACCCGCAGACGCATGACCCAGTAGGTCAACACCACCAGCAAGCCCCAGGCGCAGTAGTAAACCGCCCACGGCGTGTTCAATTTCAAGCCCAAGAAATCACTGGCAGCGGCAATGCTCATGCCATCGTCACCACCATACTGTTTGAGGCTGACAATGACAAAGTAGCCCATCTGCGCAAAGGCCAGTGTGATCATGATGAAGGCAATGCCCGAGGTGCGCAGGCTAATCAAACCGGTAGCGCCTCCTACGAGCGCGCAGACCAGCACACAGATGGCCAGATGCACCCAGCCGGAGGACACGCCGTAGTAGGCCGGCAACGAGACGCTGTACATGCCAATGCCAATGAACAGGGCGTGGCCCAGGCTGACCAGGCCACCCAATCCCAGCGCCATATTCAGCGCACTGGCGGCGATGGCGTAGACCAAAACACGGGCAAAGAAAGCCACCCAGAAGTTGTCGTCCAGTCCTGCGGCAATCGGCGGCAGCAGCGCCAGTGCCAGCAGCAAAAGCACCGGAATGAGCTGCGCCAGTCGGTTCAGATTCTTCATGACTTGGCCCTGTTGGCGGGAAACAGGCCTTGCGGACGCCAGGCCAAAATCACTGCCATCAGCAGGTAAATCAGCATGGAGGCCAGGGCGGGGCCAGCGGCGTTGGCAATCTCCCGATCGGCAAAGGCACGCATCAGCATCGGCAGAAAAGTTCGCCCCAGCGTGTCCACCAGGCCCACAATGATGCCGGCATACAAGGCACCACGCACCGAGCCAATGCCACCGATCACAATCACCACCAGCGTGGTGATGAGTACCGGCTCCCCCATGCCGCTTTGCACCGACAAAATCGGGCCAGCCATGGCTCCGGCCAGGGCCGCAAGCGCCGAGCCCAGCGCAAACAGCATGGCATTGAGCAGCCCGATGTTGACCCCCAAAGCGCCCACCATCTGCGGGTTGACCGAACCGGCACGGATCAGCATGCCAACACGGGTCTTGTGGATCAACCACTGGCTGCCAGAGGCCACCACCAGGCCCACCGCAATGATCAGAAAGCGGTAGCTGGGATAGGTCAACCCCATGAATTCCACCGTACCAGAAAGCGACTCGGGCAGTGAAACAAACATGGGCTGGGGGCCCCAGACCATGCGCACCACTTCATTGAAGAAAAGCACCAAGCCAAACGTTGCCAACACGTGGTCAAGGTGGTCACGCCGGTACAGCCTGGATACGGCCACCCATTCCAGCACCAGCCCGACCAGCACACCGGTGACCACCGCCGCCAGCACCCCCAGGGCAAAGGAGTCGGTGTGTGCGCCGACAACCGCCGCCGCATAGGCACCCAGCATGTACATCGAACCATGCGCCAGGTTGACGAAGCTCATGATGCCAAACACCAGGGTCAGGCCGGCGGCCAGCAGAAACAGCATGACCCCGTATTGCAAGCCGTTGAGCAACTGCGCGATAAGCAAGGAGGCAGACATCACTTGGCCTTGCACAACGCGACGTAAGCGTCCTGGTGATCTGGCAGCGGTGTACCCAACTGCTTGACGGTGACCGCTGTGCCTTCCTTGATGGTCTGGAAGGCGTAGTAGTTCTGCACCGGCATGTTGTTGCTGTTGAACTTGAACGCACCGCGGATGGACTTCAATTCAGCACCTGCGGCCTTGACCGCAGCCACGAAGGCCGCCTTGTCAGCCGTGTTGCCCTTGACCTTGCGCACCGCCATGTCCAGCAGCTTGGCGGTGTCATACCCCACAGCCGCGTAATGGCTGGGAACACGACCGTATTTTTTGCCAAAAGCGGCAATGAATTCGGCATTCCCCGGTGTTTTCAGCGCCACGTCCCACATGGCCCCCGAAATGGTTCCGACGGCGGCATCACGCAAGGAAGGCAGGGTGGTGCCATCCACAGTGAAGGCGGACAACAACGGCATTTTTTTCATCAAACCCGCTTGGCTGAACTGTTTGACGAAGTTCACGCCCATGCCCCCCGGATAGAACACAAACACAGCATCGGGACCCGCAGCTTGCAACTGTGCGATTTCGGCGGAATAGTCGGGCTGGTTGACCTGGGTGTAGACCTCATCAAATAGCGTTTGAAGCCGGCCACATAGTCTTTGCCAGCCTGGTAGTTGGGGGCCATCAGGTAGACCCGCTTGTAGCCGCTGTCTTGGGCGAACTTGCCCATGGCCTCCGCCGTGCCATCGTTCTGCCAGGACATGGAGAACACATTGGGCAGGCAACCGGCACCGGCCAGTGGGGACGGCCCCGCATTGGTGGCAATGGCCACGGTGCCAGACTCCACAATGCGTGGCAGGCTGGCCATCAGCACGTTGGAGAAACCCAAGCCGACAATCGCGTCGACCTTGTCGCGGTCAATCAGCTTGCGTGCAATCTGGTTGCCCAGCTCGGGCTTGAGCTGGTCGTCTTCACGCAAGACCGTGACCGCCTCCCCGCCCAGCTTTTTGCCCAGCGCTTCAATGCCCAGCATCAAGCCGTCGTACTGATCCTGGCCCACGGCAGCCACTGGCCCAGACAGCGGGCCGGTAAAGCCGATTTTGATTTCTGCATGGGCAGCGGTCAGGCACAAGGCTGCCGTGCTGCATGCCAATGTTTTCACGATGGTCTGCAATTTCATATGTGTCTCCTCGTTGGTATGGATGCCTCCCGCAGGAGGCTCGCTCATCCGTTAATACAGTCAGTTCACTCAGTCAAGCTTCAACATCACGCGCATGTTTTCGATGCGCACCGCATAGGTCTTGATGGCCTCGGTCAGCGGTGCACACAGGGCTTGGCCGGTGCACACATCAAACTTGCCCTGGTGCAGCGGGCACTCGATTTCGCGGCCCTCCAGAAAGCCGTCACTCATGCGCGCATGGCCATGGGTGCAGATGTTGTCGGTGGCGAAGACCTCGCCTTCAACTTCGTACAGGGCAATCTCCTTGCCCGCCACCCGCACGCCGATCACATCCCCCTGCGGCACATCGGCCAGGGCTGCTGCGTCCATCCAGTTGTCTGCCATGGCGTTTCCTTAGATGGGATAGATGATGGAGTTGGCGATCATTTCGCTGTCGTAGACACACAGGCGCGACTGGAACTTCAGCCCCTCAGGCGTGCGCACGATCACATCGCGGTAATAGCCCACATTGAAGACCGTGGAGTCACCGTCGTACTTGGTGCGGATCACCGTGTAGTTGGCTTCCGAGGTGATGCGCTCGCCATAGATGTTGCGCTCCACCGACACCACGCGCGGCGTGCCCACGATGTGGCGCTGGTAGTAGGGGTCGTGGTACATGGTTTCCTTGACACCGTAGACCCGGTCACGAATCATGTTCTTGCTCTCCAGCGCCAGCAAGCACAGCGGCAGGCCCTGGTCATGGTTCTCACGCGGTTGCAGCCGGTAAGTGCCCTCTTCCACAAAGAATTCGGGCCATTTTTCCCACTCAGCCGAGTCGCAGACCATGGCGTAGTCGCTGTAGAGGTTGAGTAATTCGAAGTAAGTTTTGAAGTCCATCATGCTTATTCCCCCATCACCTTGCGCCAGTAGTTGTACATGCCACGAATCAGGGTCTCGGTGACCATGTGATCGGTGTCTGCGATGTCGTGACCGCCCATCTCGATCACACTGCGGTGCGCTGGTTTTTGCTCAAAACCTTCTTGCGACCATTCAATCACCTCGCCGTCGTCGGCCGACACAAAGCCCGCTGGGCCGAACAGGTTGGCCTGGATCAGGCGACGCTCGCGCATCTCCGGCGTGTCATCCTCAAAGCCGAAGTGGGTCCAGACAAAATCAAACGAGCCATGGCCGTTGGGCTGGATGTGGCGGGTCGACACGCTGTTGACCTGCTGCTGGAGGATCACGCTGGGGAAGATCGTGGTCATCACCGCTGTGGGGCCACCCCACCAGGGCTCCTGAACAATGTCCAGCAAGCGCGGATCATTGACCTTCATCTGGTCTTTGAAGCTGTCCACACCGGACACCACATCGGCATTCTTGCCCCCCTGTCCACGGGTGGAAATCATGGCGGCATGGCGGAACTGGTCGTCCATCTTCAGTTCGGATTTGTTATCCGCACGCCACAGCCCGAAGGTAGAGAACCAGGTGTGTAACAAGCCGGGGTGGTAGGGGTCTTTGATGTTCTCCTGCATCAGCTTCCAGTTGCCCGGAATACGCTGGCGGCGGTAGCCCAGTATCTCCAGCTTGCGGCCATCAAACACGCGGTCAAAGTATTTCAGGATGGTCGGGCCGAGAAACTCTTCAAACGGTTCTACCTCATGGTCAAAAGAGGCGAACACCACGCCCCCACGCACCGCCACCTTGAGCTTGGTCAGCCCATGGTCGGACACCTTGAAGTCCTTGGGCATGCCGCCATTGACCTTGCCTTCTTGTTTGACACCGCGAAGGAAGGGCACACCCTGCAAGTCACCCTTGAGGCTGTAGTTCCACTGGTGGTAGGGGCAGAAGAAGTCTTTGGCATGGCCGTTGCGCTCACGGCAAAAACGCATGCCGCGGTGGGCGCAGACGTTCTCCACCACATTCACGCCACCTTCCGGGTTCCGCACCATGATGACGGAGCGCTCACCAATGACGGTGCGCTTGAAGTCGCCCGCGTTGGGGATTTCAGCCTCCAGGCCCACATAACACCAGTGGCCGTTGTAGAACAGGCGATCGAGTTCCTTCTTGTACAAATCCTCTCGGGTATAGGCCCAAAAGGGCACTCGGCTGGTGCCTTCCCCCGGCCACGTCGGGCTTTCGGGGAATACGGTCGTTGTGTCACTCATTGCTTGTCTCCTTGTGTGGGTGATGAGTCTGTAAATTCAGCGTCGTTCAGACACCGCTGGGGTAAAAAGCATCCGCGTGGACATGGCTGGGCTGCACACCCATGCGGGTCACGAGAAGGTTCAAGGCATCCACCATGGCTGGGGCTCCACACAGGTAGGCGCGCCAACCGGTCAACGTCTTCAAATCTTTTTCAATGGCATCGGTGACCAAACCGCTGCGCTGGCCGGCACTGGCAGCACCGGTGGCAACGACGATGTGAACCGTCACATTCGGGTGCGCGGCGGCCAAGGCCTTCAGGCGCTCGGCATCAAACACGTCCTGCGCACTGCGCACGCCAAAGTAGAGATGAATGGGGTTGGACATGCCGGCCTCCAATGCGCCGCGCACGATGGACAGCACGGGAGCCAGGCCCGTGCCACCGCCCACGCAGAGCATCGGGCCGGTGTGCTTTTGCCGCAAATAGGCGCTCCCCATTGGGCCGCTGAGACGAATGGCCGCGCCCACTTTCAGTTCATCAAAGACGAAGGCAGTGACCCGGCCATCGGGCACCCGGCGAATCTGGAACTCCATTTCATCGTCATGGCTCAAACCCGCCATGGAGTAGGGGCGGATGTGTTCGGGCGTGAATTGCAGCGTGGCATATTGCCCGGCACTGAAATCCATCGGTTTGGCCAGTTGGACCCGAATGCGACGGATGTCATGGGTGGCCTCTTCGATGGCTGTGACCGTGCCCTTCACAATGCGAGCGGTGTGCACCACCACCTCGTCCACCTCAGGCAATTCGATCACGCAGTTGTCGGTGAGGACGGACTGGCAAGCCAGTACATGCTCGTCTTTTCCGGCGTGGGGTCTTCCTGCCTCAGGGCCGCTGTTGAGCACCTGGCCGGACAGCACACGGCAGCGACAAGTGCCGCAGCGCCCCGACATACAACTGTAGGAGATCGGCAACTGGTGGCTTCTCAGAACGTCCAGCAGATTGCTTCCGCTGTCCACGTTCAGACGCACATTGAGGGGTTCTACGACGAGTTCCATAAGTTGATGGCTGGGGCCTTTGTCTCCGGTTTGGCGCAATTGTGGAGACCCAGACGATATAAGTCGATAAAGCAAATCTGATAGATAAAATCACTGTTGTGAATAGTGAGGTGGTGTATGAACCTGCGTGAAATTGACCTGAATCTGCTGCTTGTCTTCAACCAACTGCTGCTCGACCGCAGCGTTTCCGCATCGGCGGAGAAGCTGGGCTTGACGCAGCCCGCCGTGAGCAATGCCCTCAAACGGCTGCGCAGCGTGCTGAAAGACGAACTGTTTTTGCGGACTTCTCGCGGCATGGAGCCCACACCGTATGCCCTGCATTTGGCCGAGCCGGTGATCTACGCGCTGAATGCACTGCAAACAGCGCTCACCACACGCGACTCGTTTGATCCGCAAACCAGTACCCGCAATTTCCAGTTGGCCATGACCGATATTGGCGAGATGTACTTCATGCCGCCCCTGATGCTGGCCTTGTCCAAGGCGGCCCCGAATGTACGGATCAGCACCGTGCGCCCCAACGCCGCCAACCTGAGGGAAGACATGGAGTCCGGCACGGTCGATTTGGCACTGGGCCTGTTACCCAACTTGCAGACGGGGTTCTTTCAGCGCCGACTTTTTCGCCATGAGTATGTGTGCGTGTTTCGCAAAGGACACCCCTTGGCCCAATCACCGATGACGCTCCAGCAATTTACCGAGCTGGATCATGTGGGTGTCATTGCCGCCAATACCGGGCATGGTGAAGTGGACGGCCTGCTGGAGCGGGCAGGCATCAAACGCAAGATGCGCCTGGTTGTTCCGCATTTCATTGCGGTGGGCCACATACTGCAGTCCACCGACCTGATTGCGACGCTGCCCAAGCGGTTTGCGCAGCGATGTGAAACCCCATTTGGTCTTGTGACATCCCCTCATCCCGCGCATCTGCCCGACATCGCCATCAACCTGTTTTGGCACGCCAAGTTCAACCGGGACCCCGCCAACATGTGGATCAGGCAGCTCTTTGTAGAGCTTTTCGCCGATGCCGATGGCGGCGGCAAGAAATCACCAGCGCGTGCGGCTAACCGGGTGTGAGTGCTGTAGCCAGCAAAAATCTCGTAATAAACGGCTATAGCACCAATCCACTTACCCGCCGAGTCAGTGATGCCTGAAAGGCTAGGACTCAAACACTTCCCTCACAAGCTTACGTTTGTCAAAATGCTATCGCTGGTGGTAGCATGCTGGCTATGAACGAATTGGTTATCGACACAAATGTGTTTGTTTCCGAATTACGAAGCGCAGACGGTGCATCACGGGCCGTGATCAGGCGATGTCTGTTACGGCAATATGTGCCTTGCATGTCTCTGGCGATGTTTGCCGAGTACCGTGATGTCATGGGGCGCGAGCAATTGTTTGCAGATTCGCCGCTTATGGCATCTGAGCGACAAGAGCTGTTTTACGCCTTTATCTCCGTTTGCCGCCTCACGGAGATTTATTACCTGTGGCGACCCAATTTGCGCGATGAGGCCGACAACCATGTGCTGGAGCTTGCCGTTGCCGCTGGGGCGCAAGCCATCATTACCTATAACCGCACTGACTTTGCGAGTACGCAGTTGCATTTCCCCAAGCTGCGCATTCTTGCCCCATCCGACTTACTTAAGGAGATTTGAGATGTCCGTTGTAACTCTGCGCTTGCCAGAAGAAAAGCACTTGCGTCTAAAACAGTTGGCTGCTAGCCGCAACACCAGCGTCAATCGCCTGTTTGACGAGCTTGCAACCACCGCGCTGGTTCAACATGATTTAAGCGTGCAGTTTCGGGCTGCCGCCGAGTCTGGCGACCCCGCTCGCGGGCTGGCCTTGCTTGACAAACTTGATGCGCATTTTCATTAATGCTCTGTAGGCACTACCAATTCAATAGCTGCTTGCGCACATTCAACAAGCGCTAGAGCACGATTTTGTTCGTAATTAGGCTGGCGGTTGTGTCCGCGCTGCACGATGTGCAGGGGCACGCCATCAAGGTGAATGCGGGGGCGTCGGGGCATGGCCGAATGCTGATCGCTTTTTAATTCGAAATCGGTCTGTGGGCATTACAGTACAAGCCCAAGCAGCTACCCAATTCATAGTGAATGGTACGCCGCAAAAGGCATGCATTGGCCAGAAATAGCGGGGAGACTAGCTTCAAGCAAGCATTTCCGTCAAAAATCAGCATGTTTTAGGCCTATAGCCCTTATACATAAAGCGCAAGCAGCTATCATTTTTATATTATCCCAGCGGGCAAACCCGCCATCACCCTGCCTGATCAAGGTGTCCCACAAGCCTTTTCACTTCCTGATCCCCCTCGCCCGCACAACCTTCTTGGCTGGAGCCGGCTTGATCTTTACACCCTGCTCCAGGCACAACAAGCTGTCCACATAGCTGGTGAAGCGGTTGAGGTAATCGGGCGAGATCTCGCGCATCAGCGCCAATGAGTCCAGCACCAGACGGTGCGAATTCATGGGCCCGGCGTTTTGCGGCGCTTGGCCAAGGGCTTGCGCCACCCGCTTGTCGACACTGAGTTTCGACCAGGTGTTTCTGAAATAGCGGGTGGTTTTGAGTTCGCCCTGTGAGCCCGACGCTTGCGCCACAGCCTGCTGGGCCAGGTAGCTGACCAGCTCAGCCAGCGGTGACGCAGCCTGCGCCGCCATGTGTTCAAGGGTCTGCTGGGCTTCGGAGTGGGCGTGTTCAAAACGTGCCTGGAACGCCCTCAGCGCCTGCACCAGCTTGCACTCGAGCAGTTGCTTCACTCGGCCTTGCTGGGCGTGGGTGCGTTGGGCCAGGGTTTCAAGGTAATAGAAGCCCACCGGATCAAACTGCTGCGCACCGTGCTGACGCAAAGCCGCCATCACCACGCTGGTATCCATGGGCGGCAGAACCGTGCCGTATTCAGTGGGCGGCATCGGGCTCGGTTTTCGCAGGGCTGGCTTTGGGCACCGGGGCCAATTCAACCCGGCGGTTTTGGGCGCGGGCTTTTTCGTCCACATTGGGTGTCATGGGCTGCTCTGAGCCAAAGGCGGCGGCAAACACCAGGGACGAGGGCATGCCCTCATCGATCAAGGTTCGCGTGACGGTCAGCGCCCGCTGGGCCGACAGCTCCCAGTTGTCAGCAAACTGGCGGTTGCCGTCGCGGATCGAGCGGTCATCGGTGAAGCCGCTGACCATCAGCATTTCATCCCGCGCGGCCAGGTAGCTGCGCAGTGGCATCACCAGACTGTTCAACAGTTGCCGCCCTTCAGGCTGCAACTGGTCAGAGTTCAGCGCAAACAAGACCCGGCCACTGATGCCAATACGGCCGTTGTTGAGTGTGATGCGTCCGCTGGCCAGGGGAATCGCCAAGGCTTGCTCCAGCGAGATGCGCCGCTGCTCCTCAACCTGGCGTTTTTTGACTTCCACCTCCAGATTGGTCGCCAGCTCCAGCTGGGCCACCATGACCCCGACCAACAACAGCACAAAAGCGCCGAGCAAGCCCGACATCAGGTCGCCAAATACCGCCCAGACCGGCGCGGTTTGCTCCAGGCCTGAATCGTCTTCAATCATGCGCTCACCTCTTGCGCCTGCACGGCAGATGGGCCGGGGATCTGGCGCAGCTGTTCGATGATTTCTTTTTGCGACATCAGGCTCAGATCGATGATTTCACGCGCCTGGGCCACGTAGTAGGCCAGCTGGTCGTCACTGCGGGCCATGGATTTGTCCATGGCGGTTTCCATGCGTTGCAGGTTCGCCAGCAGTTTCTCGGTGGTTTCACTGAAAGAGCGCACCGCAAAACCCAGGGTTTCGCCCAGGGTGGAGACTTCCACCGCGCTGCTGGTGACGCTGGCCGCAATGTCGGACAGTTTGGCGGCTTCTTCGCCCATTTTTTCGGTCAGCTGATGGCCGGCCTCATTGAGCGCCACCGCTGAAGAAGCCACCAGTGCGTCGATCACGGTGCGTTGCTCGGCCGAGGCGTGCTGGATGGAGTCCAGCAAGCTGTTCAAGGTGGCCATGATGCGGCTGCGCTCCTCCAGCAACTCATTGTCTCGGGCCACGCTGTTGGAGACCTCTTGTCGCAGTTGCCCAATCACCTCGGCCGCCGCGCGTGGCGCTTCTGAAGCGGTCTGGATCAGCCGGGTAATGGGTTCTTCCAGCGCCGTGCCCAGGGTTGATAAATGTTTTGTGAGTGCGGTCTGCAAGTCGGCCAGCCGATCCACCGCCGCCTGGCCGCGCTGGGCCTCGTCTTGCCGGAGCGCCCCCAGCTCGGTACACAACAAGGTGGTGAGCTGCGCCATACGTTCGCCGTGCTGTTGAGACAAGTCGGTGTCTGACGCAATACGGGCCTGGATCAGCGCCTCGGCACCCGTGATCAAACGCTGGGTTTCGGCCAGCGTGACGCTGGCGCTGCTTTGCACTTGTTCGGTGAGGCTTTGCGCGGTCTGGGTCAGGGTGGTGCAAATCTGCTGTTGCTGTGCCAGGGTTTGGCTGCCGGTGTGCTGCCATTCCTGTTGCAGATTCGCTGCCATGCTGGACAAGGATTGGGTCCACGCCTGCAAGCGTTGCTGCTCGCTGGCGGCGTGGTCGGCCAACACTTGGGCATGGGCTTTTTGCACCGTTTCCAGGTGGGCGCTGGAGCGTTGCTCAAAAGTGTCATTGAAGTGGTGCAGTGATTGGCTCAGGTCGGCGACCAGGCGGGTGCTGCTGCGCTCTTGGTTGGCCAGTGCCGCCGTCCAGGACTGGGCCAGCCCCTCTGCGGCGCTGTGGATGCGCTCAGACAGGCCCACAAGCTGGGTTTGTGCCGCATCGGCCACGCGCTCATGCATCACGCGAGCCTCTTGGGCAATGCCGCTCATGGCCGCTTCCACCACGGGTTTAAGGCTCTCACCGGCCACCTGGGCGCTTTGCGTCAGACTGCCGCGCAGGGATTGATCGACCGAGCGCGCCAAATCGGTGTAAACGCTTTTGACTTCCTGATGGAAGTTTTGCTGATGGGATAACAACTGCTGGCCGAGCTGCTGGTTCATCTGTTGCATCTGGCTCATCATGGCCTGGAGTT
>VIKI01000119.1 GCA_008080595.1 Comamonadaceae bacterium | reverse complement strand
GCAATGGCTGTTAACTTGCCATGCAGCCCACCCAGTATTGAGCTGGCCTCATCCTTGGCCCGGATGATGAGTTCGATGGGCTTGATTGCCATGGCTCAGACTAACACTTAAACCAGGGTGGTCTTGTAGTGCCGGCTCACACCCACACCGGTCTTGGTCTGATCGATCATCACTGTGCCCTCAACGTCAAGCACACCCAGCTTGCTGTTGATCAGCGCCAGGCTCTTGGTCACACCCTGGCTGCAACGGTAAATCTCCACCAGCGCTGGCTTGCCGCTGTCAGCCTCGTTCAGGCCGCCAAAGGTCAGCTCAAGCTCAACCGCCTTGGTGGTCAGTGCCTCAATCACGGCATAAGCTCCATAGCTGTAGCTCACCCACAGCTTGTCGGAAGCGATGATGCCCACAGCTTCAGGCAGCAGATAGATGCCCTCAGCCCGCACCTCATAGTTGCCCGCCATGTCGACCACGGTGGCCGTGAGAACCTCTGGGCCTTTTTTGATAGCCACCGCCGTGGGCTGGATGTGCGCCAGGCGCAGCAGGCCACCCAGCGTGGTGGTGTGGGGTTCATCAGTCACCACGCCTGAGTCCACCGATTGCACCGTGCCCAGTGTGGCGCGGGCAAGGTTCGCCACATTCAGGTCGGCCAGCTTGAGCTTGACCTTCACATCTTTGACGCGGCGCACTTCAGCATGTACACCACCGCCCAGCTTGGACATGTCTTGCTCTGTGATCACGTCTTCGGTGTGTTCCAGGGCCAGCTCCAGCACATTGCCGATCGGCATGGGTGCGCCGGTGCTGCCGTAAGGGCGGGCGTAGACATGGCCGACGGTCATGGAGGGGCGGTAAATTTGGGTGATGACTGACATGATGGAAGCTCCTAAAAAAATGCTTTGTTAAAAAGTTACAAGAAAAGATCGACTTCAAACGCCAGTGGCAAATAGCCAAAGCCTTTGTGAAATCCAGCGCCGGGGCCGTTGGCCAACTTCAATGGGCCAGAGGCACTCGCCGCCCTGAATCCCATCAGCGCTTTGGTCACCCGGAGTGAAATCAGGCCCGCCTGTTTGCGCGCCGCGTCGGAAGACTTCAGGTTGGCCACATTGCGCGTGACCACCACCGCCAGCCATGTTTGATTAATGAGTACCGTCTTTCCATCCTGGCGAGACTCGGCCACCCGGTAGTTTTGGTACACCACGTGCACCGCAGGTACCAGCTGCTGCTCTTCTTTCACCCCCGCCAAGTCATCAGCGCTGAGCACGTGCACCGCAGGGGTCAGTCCAGCCAGCTCGGTGCGCAGGCGCTCCATCAGCTCGGGCTCCAGGGCCAGCAGGTTGTCCAACATCAGTAGCTACCCCAGTCAAATGCCTTGGCCTGCGCACGGCTCACCATGTGCCCTGCGGGCTGGGCCACCGTGGCATCCAACCCGCCCAGGCTGACCACGCCTTTACTCAAGTCGCGCAAGTAGTCATCCGCCCATTTGGTGCCGTTGCGCACTTCCTCGGGCACCAGGTGCCCATACAGACGCTTGAGTGCAATGGCAGCCACAGCCGCAGGCAGGCTTGATCCCGCCACCAGCTCGGCCGCCAGCGGCATCACCGTGCGGTAGCGGGGGAACATGTAGGTATCCGCATGGGCACTTGCACGTGCCAGCGCATCATTGATGCGCAACAGGGCAGCATCTGCGGCCTCAATGGCGGGCACAGTCCACGCAGTGCGCTCTGTGCCCTCTACCGTGGCCTGCATCAGCTGGCCGTCTACCAGCGCATTCATGGCGGCACGCTGGGCCAGTTCGTCCCAGCCACCGGTAGCGGCCTGCAGCAAGTCGGCAATGGTGGCGTAGACCATGGGTCAGATTCCTTGGGCAGGTCAGACCAGCACGCGGATGAAGTCGCCCGCTGCTGTGGCCGCATCACGTGCGGCACCAAATTCCACACCAGTGGTCAATGGCACAACGCGGGCAGTGGCATCTGACTGCACCGCCTCGCCCACAGCCACGGCAGCACCGGCTTCCACAACGAGTTCACCGTGGGTGTTCACGCCAGCAAACTCGCCTGCGTCATAGTTGGCATTGGCGCTGCCCAGGGCGCGTACACCTGCACCACAGGGTGCACCGGCATAGTCCACCAGGCGGGAGCGGGCCAGGGATGCAGCGGCAAGGATGGTGGTGGCCAGCAATACTTTTTCAGTTTTCATGTTTTTTCCAAATCAATCAAGGGTGGGGTCTGGGCTTACTTTTCGCCTGCCACAGGGGCTGGTAGCAGGCCAAGCCTATTGGCTTGACCCGCCGACATGGCGACGGTGCTACCCAACGGGTATGACTTTCCGTCATGCCGGATCGGCGTGCGACCTACAAGATACAAAGCCTGCTCACGGGCCACAGCCGGAGCCTTTTCATCAGGTGCTTTGGGCTTAGCCATGTTGATTAAGCGTTGGTGTTGCTGATCAGGTAGCCAGCGTCTGCACCCAGCAAGAAGGGGCGGAAGATGTCGGTATTTCGGACGATCTCCAGCTTGCCGTCTTCCAGGCGGGTATCGACCACCGGGTTGCCCTTTTTGCGCAGCGTGTAGCCAAAGCTCGGCTCTGCTGGGTTACGCGGCGCACCCGCTGCAGTGGCAGACCCCGCTTTTGCCGGTGGAACGTAGGCCAACACAATGTTGTCCGCCCACATGCGGGAGGTAACGCCTGCGTCATTGGTTTGCAGCGCTCGGCCAATCACGATGTTTTCGATTTCGAAAATTTCACGCAAGTCGTCCAACTTCACCAAGCGGCTTTTTGTGCTGCTCAAAACTGCCTTGAGTTGCGGATGGCGTTTGAGCACACGCCAGGTGGCGTAACCGATCACCATGGTGTTGGGGTCTTTAGCCACCTTGCCGCTGACGGCATCAATAGCATCACTCACTACGCCTTCTGGGTCGCTGCTCGCGTCTGTAAAGCAGTCAGCGCCGGACAATGCAATCTTGTTTCCAGCAGCGTACTTGGCTGGGTCTTGAGTCATGTCAGCCACCATCTTCTCGTGGCGCATACGGATGCCACTGACAACCGTATTGGTCGCCTGCGCCTGTAATGGGAAAGCACTTTCAGCATCTTCGCGGTAGTCAATCGGCCATTCAAGATCATGCTCATCCAGAGCGACATCAACACTACCAACATCCTCAGGCACCATGCGGTTTGACTTGGCACGCAGCGCGCGCTCAGTCTGGTACAACTTGAAGTGCTCTTTTCCAAAGATAGGAATCTTGCCGCCTTCCTTTTCCACATCAACAAACGGCATCAAGACCGATCCGACAAATTCAAAATTGGTGTAACCAATAGCCAGGTTGGTCAATACCGGGTCTACCTGGCGAAGATTGCTCAAACGTCCCATGGAATGCTCCTAAAAATGGGTTTTAAAAAATGGTGATTCGTAAAGTGACTTACTTGAGGACTGCGTGCGCAGCCGTGGAGTAGTCGCAGTTATTGGCAGCCATGTGCGCCTTGATGGCCTTGTGCTGCGCCAGGCGCTCTGGGTCAGACCCTTCGGCAAACTGGGCATCGTCATCAATGGCTGAGCCAGTGGCATCCCCCTGAGCAGCACGCTCACGGGTGGCGACTTCACCAAACTGCACCGGTGCTGGCAGCGCGGCCAGCATGGCCTTGAACTGGTCGGTCAGCGGGGCGCGGTCAGCACCCTCACCAAACTGCACAACCTCAGGTTGGGCGGCCAGATGGTCAAGGGTGGCCACCGCCACGGCACGCCAGGCTGGCAGCAAACCAGGCTGACCATCACAAAACGCCACATGGGTGGCATGCAACTGGGTGGCTTTTGCCTCTGCCAACTCGGCAGTCAGGCGCTTGTTATCTGCCTCTAGGGCGGCTTTCTCTTCTGGGGTCACGGTGGGCTCCTGTGGTTGCGGGTCTGAAAATTGGGGGGTGGCGGTTTCTGCGTCCGCCTTGGTGTCAGTGGCGGCCTCTGCAGCCGCCTCTTTAATCTCGTCTTGTGCGCCTTGCTCAAGGCTCTGCACTTTGTAGGAGGGGATCACCGTGTCAGCCTCGGCCTGGCCGAACTTGCCGATGAACCATTCACGCAGGCCGCGCCACAGGCTGGCGTTGTCTACGTCGTCCCACTCGCTGAACGTCAATACACCTTCTTCGGCATCGGCAAAGCTGGGGCTGCGCAGACCTTTCACGGCTGGCGGCTGTGCACCCAGAAAGCCCACATGGCGCAGGTAGTACACGCCTGGCACCGGGTTGCTGGGTGAGTTGGGCGAATAGAAACAGGCGCTGATTTTTTTAAACGCGCCTGCGGCCACCATGTCAGCAAAGTCGTTATTGACCTGGGCCGGGGTGGCATCAATGCCGCCCTCAGAGAACGCCAGGGATTTGACCCAGCCATAGGCGGGCAGGTCATGCGTGGGGTGACCTACCACCAGAGGGGCCTCGTGCTTTGCCGGGTCGTAGGCGGCGCAGGTGGCGGCCAGGTCGGACTCGGTGAAGCTCAAGGCTTGCCCGCTCATGGCGGTGTGCCGACCGGGCTTGAAGATTTGCAGCGGCTTGGCTGCGGTGAGTGAGGGGGTTTTTTGTGCCATGCCGCAAGTTTCTGCGGCGGGCCGATTTGGCGTTAACTGTAATGAATCAAATCTTTATTTACATGCCTGCCTGTGCAGAGGCAATAGGTCAAAGACTGCTACAGGTCTAGCTTACCTTGGCGCAGGGAGCGCTGTTCTTGCCGCCATGCACGCTCAATCTGGCGCACCCGTGGCTCTGTTATTTTTCCTACCAATCGTGCTACCTCGGAATAGCTTTTCCCCTTGTTGCATAGTTCAATGACCTGGCGAGACCGGGCGGAGGCCATCAGTTGGCTACCCACGCTGATATAGGGCTGCGAGCCTCCTAGATCGGTTGCAATACCTTTGGTTAACTGCATGGCCAGTCCTGCCAAATCAGCATCTGTCTGCTGACCTGCAAACAGGGTACGCAGGGTCAGGTAATGGCTGCGGGCAAAGTCACGCCAGGTGTCGGGCGTGAGCGGATCAAAAAGCCGTTCAAGCGGAGCTATTTCGTCTGCAGTCAGGTCGCACAGGTCTGGCCTATCGGCCATGGTGTTGTCAGCGTTCACGTTCATACCCTCCTATGTTGCTGGATCGATGGAAACGCCTTTTTCAACACACCATTTTTTCAGCGGCTCAATGACAAGATTGTTGATCTGGTGGGTGTTGAGGAAACGCCAGCTTTCTACCTTGGTCTGGCGCTTGACCCAGGCAGACAGTGCGTCGTCGCTGTCCAGGCGCACCACACCAGCCTTCGCCAGCGCTGACCACAGTGCACGCGCCTTGTGCCAGCGGGCATCCTGGTCGTCATCAATGCTGCGGTGCAGGGCTGGGCGCTGGGTGCGGGCGGGCTTGCTGCCGCCCACCTGCTTTTGCAGCCTGCTCAGATGCGCCAGGTACTTGCTCAGTTCCTTGTCAGTCATGTCACCGCAGCTTGATTTTCCGATGACGTTGGTCTTGACGGCCCGGGCTGAGTACTCATCCATGCCCAGCGCTGTCTGCGCCATGTGGATGGCAGCGAGTTTGGATTTGCGAGGGACGGGTTTCACAGCAGCAACCCCTGCGCAGCAGCAACACCCACCCCGCGCTGCAGCTGCGCACGCTTGCCACTGTGAAAGCCTTTGCCAACGTCATCATCGCGCACATTGCGCCCGACTGCACGGTCTTTGGCTTTGACGTTTTTAAGGTCTGGATGCTTGGCTGACATGTAGCTTAGCAGCAGCTCCTGATTGCGGTCGCTGCTGACGAATTTGTCCAGCAGGTCTTGCACACCCCAGACCCAACCCAGCGCGAATTGGTCGCCACGGGCGATCTTTGTCATGCGCTTGCAGTTTTTGGGCTGCTGGCGTATGTGCTCAAGGCGGGCTTGGGCACACTGGCGGTACAAGACATCGTAGGCATACGCGGCCACGCTGGCCGCAGAGCCCACCCCGACAAATACCACGCTGCGGTGCCTGACCCATTGCCCACTGGCCTGGATGCTGAAGCCGTTGTCAATGTAGCGGCGGCATCCAAAGGCATCGGCCACCATTGCAATCAGGTTGACTAACCACTTCACGTTGACATCATTTTTTGTATAGACCTTTGACTCGGCAACATCAGCCATTGACACGTCCTGATCGTCAATGTTGTGCATCGTCATCAACGCTTGCGCTTGACGCATGGCCGCTGCTGCCTCGTGAGGGTTGGGGCTTTTGGCCAGGGCCAGGCACTTCTTGATTTTGGCGAGGGCTTCATCGCGGGTCATGATTGAGTACCTCCACCCGCTGCACCCAACAACTTCGTAGCCACCGATCTCCAGCACTCACGCCCGCCAGCGTCCAGCTCTGACCAATGATAGGCGTGGCAAGCCAGTCCCTCTTCGTCGATCTTGGCAGCGTGCATGCAATAGGCCTCATATGCGGCCTGGGCGGCGCGGTCGATGGCTTCATCATTTTTTGCCTTGGGTTCAACAGGCTTATCCACCGTTTTAACCATGGCATCAAAAAGCACCTGGGCATCTTTGCCCGTTGCGCGGATTGTTTTGGCACCCTTTCGTGTGGTGATTGCGATGCCCATGATCAAACCCCAGCAACATCAAGACTGATCGGCACATAGGCACCAGATTCATCACGCTCGTAAAAGCGGATGTGTGGCTTCACGCTGCAGACCATGATGCTGTCGCTGATGGCATCCATGGCTGATAGCCACTTCGCATCATCGATTTTGTGCTTGCGTAGGCCTAGCACACGGCCGATGCTGATCTTGCCCGCCGAATCGACTTGGAAGGCATCGTTGATCAACACTTTGATGTGGGCATTGCTGCCCTTGCTCCATGACTGAATGCATTCGTCAATGAGAGCCTTGGCCGCTTGCAAACGCTCGTCAAACGAAATGTTTTCCTGCATCTGACGGATCAATTTGAAGCGCCCGTCAAATGTCGTCAGTGTGACATTGCCTTTGTCTCGCCCCAGTTTGGCTCCGTAGTCATTCAGGCTGCGCCCAACAAAATCCGCTACCGACTGCATGGCCACAGCCTTGAAAGCAAACAGGCGGGCACTCTCTTCTTTAGCCGCCTCACAGAGGCCGATGACAGTTTTAGTGCGGTCTTTGTCGATCTCCTTGATTTTGCTGATTGGTACAAGGCTACCCTTGGCATCTTGCCAGTAGCCTTGTGGTATGGGGCTGGGTGTGTCAGTCATGATGAGTCCTTTCGAGTGGTTGGTAAATGGGTTCAGTGGGTGGCTTGCTTGCGTGAGTTGGCCATGTCCAGCAACACGCCTGCGGACTTGGCTGCCATGACAGCAGCTATCTCGGTCAGCTCTGGGTGGCACATGGCAATGGTTGCGTAAGCACTCATGAGCGACTGCAGAGCCATTTCTGGATCACCCAATGTCATGGCGAAGCTGCCCACCTTGGAGGCGGCATCTGTGAGTTGTTCAAGCCTGTTTGTCATTTGATGCTCTCGACAATCCAGCCCGCGATAAACCCGCCGCCGAGGCTGAGCACAGCGGCCAAGCACAGGATGCGTACGAGCCAGCGCACATCAAACGGGTCATCAAATTGAGGCGCGCTGGTGGGGTGTTCAATAACTCCAGGCGCGAACTGGTAGATGTGGCGCTGCGGATCTGGAGAGCACTGCACTTCGCATTCCCAGCTGGTGCAATCCGGGCATTTGTCGGGGCTCAGGCCTTGGCAAACGCCAAGCTCCAGGCAACTGGCGTGTTTGGTTGTCATGGCATTCTCCGAGCGCTGATGCGGTGGGCATCTGGGAAAGTGGTCATTACGTCGATCACAGCGGCAAAGCCATCGCTGTAGAGCCCAAGGCTGCGGCCCTGGGTGCCATCTGCCAAGGTGATGGTGATGCGGTAGGTTTTCATTTGATAACGACCTCCGTCCACACACCCGGCTGAAGAGCTGGAATGATCTTTTCGGAGTAAAAATTTGCTGTGCTTTTTGGCACGTGGCATCCAATCGGATGGCGAGAATGCGTCAGCAGTTTTAAAAACTCGCGTGGATCACCACCAAGGGCACACGGCTTGTAATCAGTAAACGAGAGCAGCCGAACCTGTTTGCCATCGGCATCCCGCATGAACATCTGGTAGCAACGCCGTGTGGCCTGTGAACGGAAGCTGCGGATGGTTTGATTAGTTTTCATATACCAAGCTCCTCCATGGCAACCATTTTTTGATCACGCACTTCAGCCGCCAAGGCTGTGAGCGTTTGCGTGGCAACACCCAGTTTTGTTTTGTAGCCCCAGTCACCAGGGCGACCAAGTGTTTTGAGCAGGTTGTCAATCTGCACTTCAAGCTTCACAGCCATTTCAAAATTCAAGGGTGATGCGCACAGGGGCATGTCTTTGTAGTCCATGATCACTACCACTTCACAGCCGCAGCAATCAACCCACCTGTCACCTTGGGTGCGCCAATCTTCACCGCCTCATTCATGGCACGGGTCACCAGGTTGTTGATGGCCAGGGGGTAGCACAAACTTTGCTCGCGCTGCGTGCGCTTGCCGCCCCAGGTCTCGGTCACCGTGTGGCGCAGGCGGGAGGTGATCTCTTCAATGGCCTCTGGGGCGATCAGGGCATTGGAATCCAGCCCCACACGCTCAAACTTGTGGCGCAAATAGGCGGCTACATGGTTGTCCAGCGCACTTACATGCACCACGGCGCAGCGGCTTACCATCTCGCGTACAGCAGCATTGCGCTCGGATAGCTTGCCCTCCAGCTCGGTCTGCCCGATCAGGATGATGCCCAGTA
>VIKI01000313.1 GCA_008080595.1 Comamonadaceae bacterium | reverse complement strand
ACCCAGCTCAACCAGATCACCCAGCAAAACGCCAGCAGCAGCGAAGAGCTGGCCGCCACCGCTGAAGAAATGAGCAGTCAGGCCGCGCAGTTGCAAGAGGTGATGAGCTTCTTCAAGGTGGGCAGCAACACAACCCACGTCGCCAGCTTCCACGCCAAGGCCCCCGCCAAAGTGGCCGCACCTCAACTGATCGTCAGCAAGAAAGCCAGCAAAACCGGGCCGGCCAACGAAACCAGCTTTGTGCGTTTCTGAAACCTTGTGGGACAGACCGCAGTGACGCGAAGCGAACCAGCTCTGTCCTCAACTCTTTAAGGCCCACGATGAACGCATTGGCAACAACCCAACAACAACTCCCGGCGGTGCTGAATGCCGCCATCGGTCAGAATCCGCTGGATCAGCACCAGTACCTGACCTTCATGCTCGGTGGCGAGGTTTACGCCATGGGCATCCTGTCCATCAAGGAAATCATCGAATACGGCAGCCTGACCGAAGTGCCGCGCATGCCGCATTTCATTCGCGGCGTGATCAACCTGCGCGGAGCCGTGGTGCCCGTGATTGACCTGAGTGCCCGCTTTGGCAAGGCGGCCACCACCGTGACACGGCGCACCTGCATCGTGATTGTGGAAGTGTCAGACGGCCATGGCACGCAAGGCAACACCCAGGTGGTGGGCGTGATGGTGGACGCGGTCAACGCGGTGCTGGACATCCAGCCGGGCGAGATTGAATTCGCGCCGACTTCATGACCGGCATGGGCAAGGTGAATGGCAAGTTTGTGATCATCCTGAACATTCACCACGTGCTGTCGGTGGATGAGATGGCCAGCCTGGCAGGGGTGGCGGGGACAACGCTGGCGCAGTGAGCGCTACGCCCCCAGCCAGCTCAAGAGTAGCCGTGTGATCGCCGGATCACTGAGCAGTTGCAGGTGGCCGGTGCGGTAGGCGATGTGCTGGTGATCGGCAGGGAAGTTCAGGCAGCGCCGGGCTTCGTCATGCTGACCCAGTGCGCTGTGCAGCGGCACCAGGCCATCACCCAACAGGCGATCTGCAATGGCGCTGCGCTTGCCTGCCAGCGTGGCCGCCACGCTGAAGCAGGCCACACCTGCGGGCAGTGGCAGCGGAGTGCGGCGATCGGGCTGGCGGCGAAACCGGTCATGGCCTTGCCAGTCTGAATCCAGCACCAAGCCATAACGCAGATCGGTGACACCGCTGCTGCGCAACTGGCCGAGTTTGGTGAACGGGCGGCTGTAGGGTGTGCTGCCCAGGATCACATCGACCCAATTGCCCGCACGCTCCAGCGGCGCACCATGGTGCGGCGTGCCCAGAAAAACGATGTGTTTCAGCTGCGACAGCCACGGCATGCCAGCTTGCGTGGCGCAATACACCGCGCTGCGCATCACCAGCCCACCCATGCTGTGGGCCAGCACGCTGATGTCTTGCACGGGCACGGGCCAGTGGCGCAGCACAGCTTCAAGTTGCTGCGCCAATTCAGCGCCGTTTTCGGACACGTGCCGCCCGCTGTTGTAGCGCACATAAACCGGGGTGTAGCCCAGCGCCTGCGCCAACGCACTGGCGTGGTTGACGGGGGTGCCCGCAGACTGTGCCGTCCACTGCAAGTCATTCATACACAGCCCATGCATCACCAGCAACACTTTGCCTGTGACTTGTGAGGCCACTGGCATCGCTGCCGCAGTCAGCACCTGGCCCTGAAACCGCAGGCTCATCGGCGTAGCCAAGGGGTTGCCACTGGCCAGCAAGCGGTCACCCATCACCCCGTTGAGTGCAGCCATCACGGCGGCACGCTCGAAAGATTCATCAGGCGATCCCTCAAGCCGCAGCAACCAGGGCTCCAGCCGGGTCAGCGCCGCCGCCACGCCCTGCCCCACCAGCCGGGTCACGCCATGAATGCTTTGGTAGATCAGCCCAGTCAACCCGCGCGTTTGCGCCTCGCTGTCACCACTGGGCGAACCCAGGGTGCTTAATACCGATTGGTGCACCCCCTCAGACATGGCAGTGACCGCGTGTGTGGCCTGCGTGGCCAGCAAGCTCAGGGCACGCAGGTCGGAGGCGCGCAGATGGTGGGGTTTTTCAGAAGTGCTCATGGGGGGCCAAATAACGCCATTGCCCCACCGGCAGGTTGCCCAGCATCACACGGCCAATGCGCACCCGCTTCAGGCCCACCACTTTCAGGCCAACTTGTTCACACATGCGGCGAATCTGGCGTTTTTTGCCCTCGGTCAGCACAAAGCGCAGTTGCTCGGGGTTTTGCCATTCGACCTTGGCCGGCTTCAGCGCCTGGCCGTCCAGGCTCAAGCCATGGCGCAGCAACGCCAGTTTGGCGGCGGGGAACACCGACTGCACGTCCTGGCTGACCGGGTCGTCATCGTCAATGCGGCTGAGCTGGCTTGGTGCGGTGGGTTTGGGCCGACCTGCGCCCGGTGCTGCGGCGTAGGTGGCGGCGGCTGAGGTGGCCGCTGCGGTGTTGATGACACCGGTGTACATCACCCGCACCAGGTATTCTTTTTCCATCACCGCGTCTTCACCAATCAGCTGGCGTGCCACCCGGCCGTCTTGCGTCAGCACCAACAGGCCGGTGGAATCGATGTCAAGCCGCCCGGCGGGCACCAGGCTTTTGAGCTGGCTGGGGTGAAAGAAAAACCGGGCGTTGTCAT
>VIKI01000312.1 GCA_008080595.1 Comamonadaceae bacterium | reverse complement strand
CCAGCCCACTCCAGGTCAGTTCCAAAAACCCGCCCAGACGCGGGTAGGGCAGAGCTTTGCCCAAAAACACACCAATCAACCTCCAAGGACACCTCATGAACAAGAAATCCAAACCTATATCAAACAGCTCAAAGCGCAAAACTGCAGCCAAATCGCCATCTGCACCAGAAGCTGTGGCGACTGCCGCGCCAGAGACACCAGAAAGTGACACCACAGTGGCCATGCGTATCACACGACCAGCTTCTGACTATGTGCCACCAGAAGGTTCGACAGATTCAGAATGCAGTTCAGAACACAAGCCAGTGATGATCCATGACTTGACGGGCTATGTGGTCTTTGCCTTGCCCCCGCACCTCAAGGAGGTTCTGGGTGATGAAGCCTTTGCGCGTTGCGTCTCAGACCTGGAGGCGCATGTAGTCACCGCTATTCACCGCGAAATCGACACCATCGTCTATGTCCGGATGCCGTGCATCGCCCAGTTGTTTGAGGTGCCAGCGCAGGCCAAGTCAGCAGAAGCAAAGGGATCAGCCAAACCTAAGTCAAGCCGTAAGGCCTGATGAATCCAAATCCCCAGGCTGTGTCCTCAAAACCAGCCTGATTTCACCACCCACGGAACCACTCATCATGACCCCTGACAACACCATTGCCGACTCCGCTGGAGACAGCATGGATTTGATGGCACCACACCATGACCCCCGTAAGGCTTACCGTGCCCGAATGGCCTGCTGGATATTGCGCATCTTTGTCGGCACCGCTGGCATGCAACCCTATGCCGAAGCTGGCAACCCCAAACTGGCCTTGATGGCCGACATCACCGGTGTGCCCGAGCTGAAGAACCCCACAATGACACCGGATCGGATTCAGACCGCCATAGTGCAGGCATTAAATGGTTTGACCAAGGGACTGCCGCCACCTCATGTGCCTGCGGTAGCCCATTGCCGTATGCGCCAGACCATCGACTGGTTGAGTCGCAACGCCGGTTTGAACCCGGTTGAGCACGACATCTTCGAGCTGGGTGTAGCCCTGCGGGTCTTTTCTTCTTTAAGCCAGGCAGTGGCCCAGTGGGGTCGTCTGTACCATGGTGATGTCATTCGCGCCATTGCCGCCATCCTGGGTTGCGCGCAGGACGATGTGGCCCTGGCCTGCCAGCCCGGCAGTGCCTTGTTACACAGTGGGCTCATTCGCATCAATGCCCATGACGACACCCTGGACGGTTTGCTCAAGGCACCACGCCAACTGACTCAACGCATCAGTCTGGACCAGGTGACACCCGAAGACATCCTGGCCCATCTGGTGATCCCTATGGAGAAGCCCAAGCTGGTGTTGGCAGATTTTGCTTACATGCAGCTTCAGACCCAACTGGCCCAATGCTGGCTGGCAGGGGTGTGCCCGGGCGAGTCACAGACGGACAAGACCTCTTCTTCTCTCAAGACAGCTTCTTCCCTCATGGAGGATGGCCGCTCCAAGGGTGGACACCTGCTGATCAGCGGCACACCCGGTCTGGGCAAGACGCAGTGGGTGCGGGCCTTGCTGGCCCAGGCCAGACCACCGATCCAGGCGATGGAGCTGGTGGTTCTGGCGCACAACGGTGAGCCCTTGTCCGGGCAGGAGCGATTGAGCCATTTGCGCCTGACCCTGCGCCTGATGCGCCATACACACCGTGCGGTCATCATCTTTGATGAGGCCGATGATGTGTTTCGCAGCCAGCCGGTGATGGATTCGCACAGTGGCGGTGACAGTGAGGCCGTCAGCATGGGCAACCACCGGGCCAGCTTGAATCGTTTGATCGAAGACAGCACCGTTCCGGTGATCTGGATCATGAACCACCCCGACATTCTGGATGATGCAGTGTTGCGCCGCTTTGACACCGTGATTGCGTTTGTCAATCCATCGCGCTCGACCCGATTGCCTCGGACACCCGGCGCTGGGCCGACATTGCTGATTTGACACCAGCCCTGATTGATAAGTTGGCGCTCACCACTGACCGAGCGCAAAGAGCAGGCTACCCGATGGATGTGGCTTTGTGTGAACAATGGCTCAAAGAACGTCTGCCCGGCAAGGCGACCCGGCATTTGGGTCTTCAAGCAGCACAGGTGGGTGTCTGGAATCACCAATGGGTCAATGCCAGTGAAGACTTACTTGCTCTGGCCCAAGGGATCCAGCGCTGTGGCTCAGCCCGGATTCTGTTGTACGGCCCACCCGGCAGCGGCAAAACCGCTTATGCCCATGCCTTGGCACAGATGCTGGACAGGCCTTTGCTGGAACAACGGGCTTCTGACTTGTTATCGCCTTATGTGGGGGAAACCGAGCAACGCATCAATCAGGCATTTGAGCAGGCGCTGGATGACCAGGCGCTGTTGTTCCTGGACGAGGCCGACAGTTTGTTGGCCCGGCGTGAACATGCGGTGCGTAACTGGGAGGTCAGTCAGGTCAATGAGTTGCTGGAACAACTCGGGGACTTTGCCGGTGTGGTGGTGCTGGCCAGCAACCGGATGGAGGCACTGGATGAGGCGGTGCTGCGCCGCCTGGATGCCAAGATTGAATTCTTGGCGCTCAATGCGTTTCAGGCGCAACAGTGTTTTGTGGGTTTGTGCCAGCACCTAGGGTTTGAATTTACCCCAGAGGATTTGCAGATGCTTGCGGGTCTGAAGCCGTTGACTCCCGGGGACTTTGCCTGTGTGGCCAGACGGCTGGCGTTTGCACCACTGGCGACAGAAACAACTGCATCACCCGTCTCAGCACCAACCGCCGCAGCCGCACCAGACCGAATGCCCCCACCACACCGCACACCCAGCCAAACCCTGCTGGAGTTGTTGGCGCAGGAGCTGCGTTTCAAAAGTGGTGGCAGGCGGCGCATGGGGTTTCTGGCCGAGCCTTGTGGCTCAGGGGTTGAAGGATCGACCAGCGCGTTTCAGTGACAAACGCCAGGAACACCCCCAACTCACCCAAACCGCACCTGAGCCCAAGTAGAAATCCGGGGCCTTGACGAAACAACGAACTCTGCTATTTTGAAAGCAGGGCTCTGGTTTGATGTCCCTGGATGTGTCACTAACAGTCATTTGCAATAAAGAAATCCCATGAACATTGTTATCCCCTCCTTGCCTGAGCCTGATCGCAGCACGGTGCGCAGTCGCTCTCATCCGGACTGGTATCTGACCCAAAGTGAACGTCATCGCTTGTATCAGGCGGTGACGGCGCACTGCCCGGTGTTTAAACACGGGCCACTGGCGTTTTTGGTCTCATTCGTCTTCAGCCCTGATATCGTGATCTATTCCTATTTCCATCCGCTGGATTTGCCCCTGCCGGCCTGTGGCCCCGGCATTGCGCTGGTCAATGCGCGCATGCGGGACAAACGGGTACGGATCATCCCGTTTGCACAGGCCTATCGGGCAGCTTGTCTGGCGCGTGATATGGGCATCCTGGCCGGTGAGTCGCAGGCGGTGCGGGAATTGGCCTTTCTGGCGGCCTTGCTGACACCTCTGGACATTCTGGTCAATGCCCATCCGCACTATGGCTGTGACAGCACGGATACTGAACAGAGAACACACTATTTGAAGACCTGGAGGTCTACCTTGCTGCTCAAACCCATCAATGATCTCTACCGCAGCGATGCGGTGGAAATGCACTTGTTGGCCCGACTGCTGGGCTTTTGTGCGCAGGGGGCGTATGACGAAGAATTGCTGACACGGCTGCAAACGGCGGTGTCACTGGCCACGGTAACCATCAAGGCGCTTTGGAATCCGGTGACTTTGCCTCGGATGAAGGGGTTGGAGAGTCGGGC
>VIKI01000118.1:18869-22935 GCA_008080595.1 Comamonadaceae bacterium | reverse complement strand
GCTTGTTCTGCCGCCCCCCAGACTCCGGCAAAGCTCAAGCGTAAAAAATGCCGGTACTGCGGGCTGGAACAAAACAGCTGGCCGGGGCCGATCAGAATGCCGCGCTCTTTACACAGCGTGAACAGTTCCATCGTGTCCATGTGCTGCGGCAATTCAACCCACAAGGTGTAGCCCGCAGGTGGGTCGTAGACCCGTGTGCCCTTGGGAAAGCTGGCCTGGATCAGCCGCCGCGCCTGCCCCAGGCGCTGCTTCATCAGCAGGCACAGTCGGCGCAGATGAGCTTCGTAATTGCCCTGGGTGAGCAAATCCGCCAGGGCGTATTCCAGCACCGCGTTGGTGGAGGCCCCCTGAACCCGTTTGAGTGTGGCCACGGCCTGACTCCAGCGCCCGGCTTCGACCCAGCCCAGGCGGATGCCGGGGGCCACGGTTTTGGCAAACGAGCCACAGGTCATGACCCAGCCCTGCGTGTCAAAGGCCTTGACGGCTTTGCGCCGGGCATCGGTGGCCAGCAGATCGTTGAACACCACGTCTTCAATCAGCGGCACCTGGTGCTGTGCCACCAGTTGGGCCAGGGCGCGTTTTTGTGTCAACGGCATCACCGAGCCCTGCGGGTTGGACAGGGTCGGCACCAGCAGCACCGCGCGGATCGGCTGGGTTTGCAGGGCCAGTTGCAGGGCTGGCAATGACACCCCGGTGCGCGGGTCGGTCGGGATCGCCAGGGACTTGAGGTTCATCGATTCCAGTAAATCCAGAAATCCGAAATAGGTCGGGCTTTCTACCGCCACCAGGTCACCGGGCTGGGTCACCGCATGCAGGCACAAGGTGATGGCGTGGATACAACCTGCCGTGATGACAATGTCCTCCCCGCGCAGGGTGCAGCCCAGGTGCAATGCCCGCAGGGCCACGGCATCCCGCAGGGCGGCTGTGCCGGCTGAGCTGGTGTACTCGATCAAGGTGTTGCGCTTCAAGCGTGTGGCCCGGCTCAAGGCCACGCGAATGCGCTCGGTGTCAAAAAAATCCCGGTCTTTGGGCGAATAACCGGCAAAACTGGCGATGGTTTGGGTTGCGGGCACCGATGGTGTTGAGTGGGCTTGGGCTGGGTTGGCGCTGGGCCGGAGCTTTCGCACCAGATTGCTGGCCAGGGTTTTGCTGGCGCTGGCCACAAAGTAGCCCGCTTTGGGTCGGGGCTGGACCAGGCTGTGTTCTTCCAGGTAGTGAAACGCTTGCACCACGGTCGACACCGAAACCCCGTTTTGCAGCGCCGCCTCACGCACCGAAGGCAGCCGTTGACCCGGCTTGAGTGCGCCACTGGCCACCATGTGTGCCATGCGCAGCGCAATTTGCAGGTACAGCGGCAGCGTGGTTGGTGCCGGGGTGTTGGGGAAGGCAACAGGGTGGGGGCTCATGCGTTCCATGCTAATACATCCCAGGTCTTGGGAACAGCGCTTCACCAGTACAGAAAGTTGCCATGCCAGGCAGTACAGATGCCGCCAAATCGGCCTGTGCGGCCCTTCACTTGGAGCAGCGTTGTGTCTGGGCAGCGGTGTCACAAGCGTGGACAGTAAGGCCTGACTTTTTAGGAGAAGTGTCATGGTTCAAATTCCGCCCGCTTTCACACTCTTGCCCCAGCAGTGCCGCATGATCAACGCCTCAGAAGGTGTTCGTCTTGAAGTGCACAGCGGCTGCCTGTGGCTGACCCGCCCAGGCGATGCCGTTGACCGGTTCTTGGTGGCCGGTTCGGTGATCGATCTGCATGAAGACCAGGTGCTGCTGCAAAGTGACAAGTACCCCGGTGCAGCGGCCGAGCTGTCTGCGCGTTATGTGCTGCGGCCCCTGTGTGCGCCCAGTGCGAACCCGTCCCGCCAGTGGTTCCAACGCTTGACCCGCCAGGTGGGGAACTCTGTGCAGGGGCTGGCTGACGTGAGCACACGCGCTACACTGCGGCCTGCCCGGGGTGCGCATGGCTTGCGCTGAGATGGATGTCCAAACCCGCGAACTTGATCCGGCTCATACCGGCGTAAGAAGAGCAGCCCAGCCCATGCTGGGCACGTGTGGTCTTGTCAGGTTTGTGGAGTTGGGGTGCTGTTTTTGTCCTGGGTAACCCATATCCAGGAGACCCCCACCGTGAATGCCCCCGACAAATTAGCCCAGTTCATCCGCCTGACCCGCGAACCCCTGCCTGCTTCCAGCAAACGTTACCTGCAAGGCAGCCGTGCCGACATTCAGGTGCCGCTGCGCGAAATCATGCAAAGCAACGGTGAGGCCATCACCGTCTACGACACCTCTGGCCCCTATACCGACCCGCAAGCCCAGATTGACGTGCGCCAGGGCCTGCCCGCCGTGCGCAGCCCGTGGATTGAAGCGCGTGGCGACACCGACCTGTACACCGGTCGCGCCCCGTTTGCCCTGGACGATGGTTTGAAAAACGGTGAATCCGATGCGCTGGCCGCCTTGCGGGCCCAGGCAGCGGGCCTGCAACGCCCGCCCCGCCGCGCCAAGCCGGGAGCCAATGTGACACAAATGCACTATGCCCGCAAAGGCATCATCACCCCCGAGATGGAATACGTGGCCCTGCGCGAAAACCAGAACATGGCCTGGCAGGCGCAGTACCTGGCCAATGCCGAGCGTGAGCAGCGTCTGGCTGGCAACAGCTTTGGAGCCAGCATCCCGAAGCTGGTCACACCCGAGTTTGTGCGTGACGAGGTGGCGCGGGGCCGCGCCATCATTCCCGGCAACATCAACCACCCTGAAATTGAGCCGATGGCGATTGGCCGCAACTTTCTGGTCAAGATCAACGCCAACATTGGCAACTCGGCCGTCACCTCCAGCATTGAAGAAGAGGTGGAAAAGCTGGTCTGGTCGATCCGCTGGGGCGCAGACACGGTGATGGACTTGTCCACCGGCAAAAACATCCACACCACGCGCGACTGGATCGTGCGCAACAGCCCCGTGCCCATCGGTACGGTGCCGATTTACCAGGCGCTGGAAAAAGTCGGCGGCGTGGCCGAAGACCTGACCTGGGAAATTTTCCGCGACACGTTGATCGAGCAGGCCGAGCAGGGCGTGGATTACTTCACCGTGCATGCCGGGGTGCGGCTGGCCTACATCCATCTGACCGCCAAGCGCGTCACCGGCATCGTGTCGCGCGGCGGCTCGATTCTGGCCAAGTGGTGTATTGCCCACCACAAGGAAAACTTTCTCTACACGCATTTTGACGAGATGACCGAGATCATGCGGGCCTATGACGTGAGTTACTCGCTGGGCGACGGCCTGCGCCCCGGCTCAGGCGCGGATGCGAATGACGAGGCGCAATTTGCCGAATTGCGCACGCTGGGTGAGCTGACCAAAAAAGCCTGGCAGCAAGACGTGCAGGTGATGATTGAAGGCCCCGGCCACGTGCCCCTGCACATGGTGCAGGCCAACATGACCGAGCAGCTCAAGCACTGTGATGAAGCGCCGTTCTACACCCTGGGGCCCTTGACCACCGACATTGCGCCGGGCTACGACCACATCACCAGCGGCATTGGCGCGGCCATGATTGGCTGGTTTGGTACCGCCATGCTGTGCTACGTGACACCCAAGGAGCACCTGGGCCTGCCGGATCGGGATGATGTGAAAACCGGCATCATCACCTACAAAATTGCCGCCCATGTGGCCGATGTGGCCAAGGGTCACCCAGGGGTGCGGGCACGGGATGATGCGCTGTCCAAGGCGCGTTTCGAGTTTCGCTGGATGGATCAGTTCAACCTGTCGCTCGACCCCGATACGGCGCGTGATTTTCATGATGAAACGCTGCCCAAAGAGGCCTCCAAAGTGGCGCACTTTTGTTCCATGTGTGGCCCCAAGTTCTGCTCCATGAAGATCACCCAGGAGGTGCGCGACTATGCCAACAAGCTCGGAGTGAGTGATGAGCAGGCGCTCAGCGACGGCATGCAGACCATGTCGGACGCATTCAAGCAAAAGGGCGGCGAGATTTACATCCCGATCACGTCGCAGAACGTCTGACTGGGCACTGACCGTCGTAGTTTGTATTGACGTGGGTGCGATTCAAGGTGATGTGTTTTTG
>VIKI01000118.1:0-18789 GCA_008080595.1 Comamonadaceae bacterium | reverse complement strand
CACCCTGACCCTCTCCCAGAGGGAGAGGGAATGAATCCCCATCAGTTTGAATCGCACCCTATTGACGTTGACGTAAACGTCAACTCTTACAATCCGGGCTTTCATTCATTTCAAGGAGAGCCACCATGTCAGAGTCCATCGTCATCATCAGTGCCGCCCGTACCCCCATGGGGTCATTTCAGGGGGATTTTTCAAGCTTGGCGGCGCATGACCTGGGGGCTGCGGCCATTCGTGCCGCTGTCGAGCGTGCCGGTGTGGCTCCAGAGCGGGTGGATGAGGTGATTTTTGGCAACTGCCTGATGGCGGGCCAAGGCCAGGCCCCGGCCCGCCAGGCGCTGCTCAAAGCGGGCTTGCCGATCAGCACCGGTGCGGTGACCATGAGCAAGATGTGTGGCTCGGCCATGCGGGCCGCCATGTTTGCCCACGACATGCTGGCTGCGGGCAGCGCCGATGTGCTGGTGGCCGGGGGCATGGAAAGCATGACCAACGCACCCTACCTGTTGCCCAAGGCGCGTGGCGGCTACCGCATTGGCCACGACCGCATTTTTGACCACATGATGCTCGACGGCCTGGAAGATGCCTACGAGCCTGGCCGCTCCATGGGCACTTTTGGCGAAGACTGTGCCGCCAAATACAGCTTTACCCGGGAACAACAAGATCATTTCGCCACCACCAGCGTGCAACGTGCGCAAGCAGCTACAAATTCAGGAGCGTTTGCGGCTGAAATCACGACTGTCACTGTCAAGGGCCGCACGGGCGACAAGGTGATTGCCATCGACGAAGGCCCTGGCAAGGTCAAACTCGACAAAATTGCCAGCCTGAAACCGGCCTTCAAAAAAGACGGCACGATCACCGCCGCCAGCAGCTCCAGCATCAACGACGGTGCCGCCGCTTTGGTGATGATGCGTGAAAGTACGGCAGCCCAGCTCGGTTGCCAACCGCTGGCACGCATCGTGGCGCACGCCGTGCATGCGCAAGAGCCCAACTGGTTTGCCACGGCTCCGATTGGAGCGGTCAACAAGGTACTGGCCAAGGCTGGTTGGGCGGTGAAAGACGTGGATTTGTGGGAAGTGAACGAAGCCTTCGCCGTGGTGCCGATGGCCTTGATGCATGACCTGACTCTGAGCCACGACATTGTCAACGTCAATGGAGGGGCCTGCGCCCTGGGGCATCCGATTGGCTGCAGCGGCGCCCGCATCATGGTTACCCTGATGTATGCCTTGCAAGCTCGAGGCTTGAAAAAAGGTGTGGCCACGCTGTGTATTGGCGGTGGCGAGGGGACGGCGGTGGCGCTGGAGATGCTATGAACGTTCGGGTCATCGGCACCATGTACCAAAATTTGGCTGAACACAAAAGTCACAAGCCTCAATAGGCTTGCCAGGATGTGCCCTACTTGCGCTGAGCCGACCTGCGTTCAGTTTTGAGAAGGGATGTTGCCGCAGGGGCATGTTCTGTGAGAAATGCATCGCTCAGGTTGTGCCCAATCTCCTGGATGTACCGATCCTGATCTTGTTTTGGCAGGCCCATCCAGCTCATGCCCTGCCGGAGTTGGGTCACCAACTGGGGGACTTGACCCATGGCTTGCTTGCGTTCACGCCGTCTCAGTAGGGCGGTGTTGATTCGAATGAGCTCGGTTGCCAAATGCTTGAACTTCAGGGTATCTGGATGCTCTTCGCCTTTGTGCGCCGCATGTGCTGCCAGGATCGGGGCCCAGACCTGGGTCAGAAAATTGCGAACGGCATTTTCGGCCGGTGATGTGCTGAGTTTGTCGAGCAGGGTGGCCTGGTACTGAACGGTCAAAGTTTCCTGCAATTTCTGTTGTTCAGGTGAACCATCGGTGCAGGCTGGATGGACTCGATGGGTTTCTATGAATGTTGCCAACTCTTTGTCAGCCCATTCAAACACTTGATGATCGGCCACGGGAAAGCGTTCAATCAACAGAACCAAACGTTCGATCTCCTTTTCAAGCAAGTCTCCAGGCATGCCAAATTCACCTTGGCCAGAGGCGTATGCAGCAAGCGTCGAAATGAAGCTCCGGGCCGGGTGATTTTTGTCTGAAAACCCCAGAGGGTCTGAGGATGCGATTTGTGTCACTGGCCCTTGCAAGCGAGCCAGCCAAATGCGTGTTGACTGGCTGATGTTGTCATTTTCCAAAATCAAATGAAACAGCTCTGTCACCCGCTTGGCGGAAGAAGACTTTCCAGTCTGTCGGGGGGTGTTGGCCGGATTTTTCATGGACTCCATGAGTTGTAGCATAGATCTTTGGGCGCGGCTAGCCCACTGTTTGGTGCGAGCATCAGGCGATGGGCATGAGCGCAAACAGTGAGTGCAATGTGCGGGGCGTGAATAGTAGGGGCTGCAACTCTGCAAGCCCATGACCGCAAGCGAAGAACTGTGGAAAAGTGGACGCTTCGCCCGGATATTTACAGAGCCGCTAGAGAGCTTAAGGGGCTTAATTTCTGAAAATGACTCAGGTTATTCGGTGTGCCTGAGATCATGCTTGTCAGCCTCGGAGGTGAAGGCATCGGCGTAGAACTCGTCCACCGGTAACCCGGCCTTGACAAAATCCCGCTGTGCAGACTCCACCACAATGGGCGCACCGCAGGCGTAGACCTGATGGCCGCTGAGGTCAGTAAAATCCGCCAACACCGCCTGGTGCACAAAGCCGGTGCGGCCGATCCAGCCATCTTCCGGGGTGGCATCAGAGACGACCGGCACGTAACGCAGGTTGGGCATCTCGGCCAGTTTGGCCTTGATCCAATCAGCCAGGTACAGATCGTGTGGCCTGCGCCCACCCCAGTACAGGCTGGCCGGGCGGGTGATGCCGGCACATTGCATGTGCTCGATCAATCCTTTGATGGGGGCAAAGCCCGTGCCGGAGGCCAGCAACACCATCGGTCTGGCCTCACCTTCTCGCAGGTAAAAGCTGCCGTAAGGCCCTTCAATGCGCAAAATATCGCGTTCTTTCATGGCTCCAAACACATGGTCGGTGAACTGGCCACCCGGCATGTGGCGAATGTGCAGCTCCAGCCCCTGGCCGATCAGGTGGGGGGCATTGGCCATGGAGTAGCTGCGCCGCACGCCGCCTGGCAGCAAAAACTCGATGTACTGGCCGGCATGGTAGTGAAAGGCTTCGCTGGCTGGCATCTGCAACACCAGGCGCATCACGTCGGGCGACAGTTTTTCAAGCTGCTGCACCCGCACCGGCATTTTTTTGATGGGAAAAGCCCCTTCCGCTGTGACCTGGCGCGACTCCAGCACCACATCGCTGCTGGCATGGGCGCAGCAGGTGAGCACCCAACCCAGGGCCTCTTCCTGCTCCGTCAGGGCCTTGTTTTGGTGTGCGCCATGGGTGACCTTGCCACTGACTTTTTTGCACTTGCACGACCCACAGGCACCGTCCTTGCAGCCATAAGGCAGGTTGATGCCTTGGGCCACCCCTGCAGCCAGCAGGGTTTCAGTGGGGTTCACTGTGAAAGTACGCCCACTGGGCTCTATGGTGACTTGGAAGCTGGGGGTGCTGCTGGCGCTCATATTCTGGTTATCCTCAAGACGTTTATCTGATTGATCAAAGGAGCCAATTTTGCCTGCATTGCGAAGCCCTCATCCCCAACTCTATGCCACCCGCCCTGGGGCTTTACCCGCACGTTTCCGGCGTGAGCGGGTGTTGCTGGTGGGCTGTGGGGATGTCGGCTTGCGGGTGGCGCAGGTACTGGGGCAGCGCGTGCGTGTGCTGGCGCTCACCTCCAGCCACAGCCGGGTGGATGAGCTGCGCTTGCGCGGCATCACGCCCCTGGTGGGCAACCTGGACCAACCGGCCAGCCTGCGGCGTTTAAGTGGACTGGCTACGTATGTCATGCATCTGGCACCCCCGCCTGCAAGCGGTCGGCAAGACCCGCGCACCCATGCCTTGTTGAGTGTGTTGCGCAGGCGTACCCCCGCGCAGGCCTTGGTGTACGGCTCAACCAGTGGTGTGTATGGTGATTGCCAGGGTGAGGTTGCTAGTGAAACAAGAGCTGTTCACGCAGAAACTACAAGGGCTCAGAGGCGAATTGATGCTGAAAACAGAGTCCGCCACGTCGGCCGGGCCAGTGGTGTGCGCAGCAGCATCCTGCGTATTCCAGGCATTTACGCGCCCAACCGTGCGGGCGGAACACCGCGTGAACGCTTGCTCAAAGGCACGCCGGTGTTGTGTGCTGAAGATGATGTGTTTACCAACCACATCCATGCCGACGACCTGGCGCGTGCTTGTGTCGCCGCGCTTTGGCGGGGGCGACCAGGTCGGGTGGTGAATGTCAATGACGACACTCGTCTGAAGATGGGTGATTATTTTGATCTGGCCGCAGACCTGTACGGCCTGCCACGCCCGCCCCGGGTGTCCCGCGCCGGGGCGCAAAGCCAGTTGCCCTTGCTGCTGCTGAGTTTCATGGGCGAGTCGCGCCGCATGGACAACAGCCGCATGAAGACAGAACTGCGCCTGAGGCTGCGTTACCCCACGGTGCAGACCGGTTTGCTTGATCAGGGTTGAGTGATCAGGGTTGAGTGATCAGGGTTGAGTGAGGGGCTGTGCCGAAAGCCAGGCAAAGGCCTGGGTAAAGGCCAATTTTGGGGTGTCGGGCAAGCCGTGGCAGGTGGCGGACACGCCGGCCGTGGGGGTGGCACAGGTCATGTCGCGGTTCAAAGACCAGAAATGCAAACCACCCAAGCCATGGGCTTTGGCAAATTCGGCCAATTTGTGCGCATCTTCCAGGGTGAACACATTGCTGGTTTCGTCGTTGATGCCCACCATTGGGGTGACCTCAATGCGGTTCAGGGGCAATTGGTACTTGCGGCTGAGGTTGTTCACGGCGCGGATGGCCGAGGCCACCATGTCGCACTGGCCGTTGCGTGTGATGCAGTTGCCCCGGTCAGCGGGGCCGTAGTTCATCACCATCAGGTTGATGTGAACGTTCTCAAGCTGCTCTTTGGCAATGGCGTTCATGACCCTCTGGCCGGTCAGGTTCAGGCTGTTGGTGTTACCCGAGCCAATCGCGGCCAAGGTGAAGCTGAAACGCAAGTCAGGGTAGCGTTGCATGGCATGACCCACCTGATGCACCAGGCTTTGGATCATGGCCTCGGTCTGCTGGGCCTCGATGTTGAAGTCAAACCCCAGCAGATGGCTGGAGCGGTAGCGTTTGATGAAGGCCTCCATGCCCTCTTCGCTGCTGCAGGTGAACATGCTTTCGGCACCACCGGTGGAAATCATGTAAGTCACATCGGCTTGTTGCAGTGCCTGAAGATTGGCCGTGGCCATGGTTTGGGCATTCAGCCCGCCCCAGTGTTCCTGGCCACATTCACCACTGGCAAAAGCCAGGGTCAAGGTTTTGAATCCCCTAAAGCCTTCGGCCGTGGGCATTTTGAGATTGGATTTGGTGTTGGCAGAAAAGTAGGTGTTGCTCAGCGGAGTCGAGACCTCGGTGGCCAGATTCAGATCAAGGTAGGGGCTGAAGTGAATCGGCGCTTTCGGCGTTGAAAAAAGGTGGATGTCCTGATCCATCCAGATATAGCCTGCCAGTGCCACCAACATACACAACATGACGATGCCGGAAAACCAGGCGAATGGGAGTCTTGAGAAAATTCGATGCCTCATACAGGGGCAATCTCATGATTGAGCCATTTGGCCAGAATGGTACGGAGACTGGACGACACCGCGCTGATAGCCCAAGTTGTTGATTCCATTTTCAGTCTGTCACATGGGTGTGACACCGCTAGTGGGCATGAGTACGGGGCAATGATAACCCGGTCGGCCCAGGCAGTTTCGGTTGACAAAACCAACAGATCGGTGTGTGTCCAAGCGCACAGACCGCCCCCATGACATCCCTTTAACCTCGGTTTGAACTCTGCAGACAGCACTGTTTTATTTCACCACCTTGAAAGATTTCCCATGTTTCTCAATCCATCCGTCGAAACCTCCAGCAGCCTGACTGATCAGGCGCAGCAGACTGCTGAACAGACCGTCCTGGCCACCCAGAAAGTGGCCCATGAAGCACTGAAAACACTCACCGATGCCTTGCAAGACCTGCGTCTGCACACCTTGCCCAGCGCTGAGCGGGCCGGGGCACAAGTCAGTGCGCTGGCGCAGCGTGGTATTGACAGCGTGTGTGACACCTCACACCAACTGCGTCTGAAGGCAGAGCATGCCTCGGAAAACACGGTGGCCTACATCAAGCATGACCCGGTCAAGTCGGTGCTGATCGCGGCCGCTACCGGGGCGGCACTCATGGCGTTGATCAGTCTGGTCAGCCACGCCCGCGACCGCCGTTGAAACGCTGTTGCGAGTTCTCTCTATGCACCCCCTGCTGATCCTGTTGGTGACCAAGCCCCAATTGCTGGTTGACCATGCTCAGGCTTATGCCGCGCTTTGCCATGAGGATTTGGGTCTGGCCCGCAACGCATGGCAAAAACAGCTTGTGTGGCAGGCGGTGGCTTTGTGCAGCTTGAGTGTTGCCGTGGTGCTGGGTGGGGTGGCCTTGATGTTGTGGGCGGTCACACCGGTGGCTCAAATGCATGCGCCCTGGGTGCTTTGGCTGGCCCCTGCCGTGCCGCTTTGCATGGCGGTGCTGGCCAACAGACGGGCCAGCCAGCACAGCCGTTGCGAGGCCTTTGCCAATTTGAGTCGCCAAATCAGCGCTGACCTGGCCTTGTTGCGTGCGGTGGCGACACCATGAACCCCAACTTAACGGCCAATGAACGGCTGCTGGCATCGCGTGAGCAATTGCGCCATGCTTTGCGCCTGACCCATTCAGTCTCAGGGGTGGCCACGGTGGTGTTGCAGCCAGTGGCCCAGCGCCATCCTTATGGCCTGGTGGCGGGGGCCGCTGCCGTGGGCGCTGTGTTGGTTTTGCTGCGCCCTTGGCGCTGGTTCAGCCCATCGGCCTTGCTGGCGGCAGGGGTGTTGCCCAAGCTCATCTCTGAAGTTGTGGCAAACCTGAACCCGCCACCGAACCAGGCCAGTGCCAAAGGCCCTTGATGAAGGTCAATCCCCCTGCATCCACCACACCAGCGGAAAACCGGGCACTTCCGGCGCTGCTGGTGGTCTCTGCTTTGGCCCTTGGCATCATCTTGTTGCCTTTTTACGCTGCCATCATGTGGGGCTCGATCATTGCCTTGCTGTTTACGCCACTCTACCGGTGGTTGCTGCCACGTGTCCGCCAGCGGCTCAATGTGGCGGCACTGCTCACACTGATGGTCGTGCTGCTCATGGTGGTGCTGCCGCTGGCTTTGGTGGCGGCTTCGCTGGTGAGTGAGGCCGCCTGGGTTTACCAACGGTTGCAGAGTGGCGAACTCAACCCGGCGCAGTATTTCCATGGTGTGTTTGACGCATTGCCCACCTGGGTCACCACCATTCTTGACCGCTTTGGTCTGGTCAGTTTTGACAGCTTGCAACGCCGTTTGACTGCGGCCCTGACACAAGGCACACAATTCATTGCCACCCAGACCTTCAGCATCGGCCAGAACACCTTTGAGTTTGTGGCCAGTGTGTTCATCACTTTGTACCTGGCTTTTTTCCTGATTCGTGACGGCAACGCCGTGGTGCATGCGCTGTGGCAAGGCATGCCACTTGCGCCCAAACACAAACAGGACTTGCTGCAAAAATTTGTCACTGTGATCCGTGCCACCGTCAAAGGCAACCTGCTGGTGGCCGCCATTCAAGGGGCGCTGGGCGGCATCGGATTCTGGGCTTTGGGCGTCAGCGGGGCCTTGCTTTGGGCGGTGTTGATGGCTTTTCTCTCTCTGGTGCCCGCAGTCGGGGCTGGCATGGTGTGGTTGCCTGTGGCGGTTTACTTTTTGCTGGCTGGTGCGCTGGGCAAAAGCCTGGTGCTCACCGCCTACGGGGTGCTGGTGATTGGCTTGGTGGACAACCTGCTGCGCCCGATTCTGGTGGGCAAAGACACCCGCATGCCGGACTACATCGTGATGATCAGCACCCTGGGTGGCATGGCGGTGTTTGGCATCAATGGCTTTGTGCTCGGGCCGGTGATTGCCGCCATGTTTATGGCCGTATGGCACATCCATGTCAAAACCCAGGGCCCGCACCACGATCTGGGTTTTCAGTAGGGGTGTGACTTGTGAGGGTGCTCTGCCCCCTGTGTGCAGCAGCACACAGACCCCACGACCGGTGACTTCTATAACCGAACACATCAAAAGTAATTTCACCTTTGATATTGAGTTCACTGGAGATTCATGATGACAAGCTATTCAAGACCTTGGGCTTTGGCCCTGTGCAGCGCGGCCCTTGTGCTCACCACCGGCTGTAGCAGCCTGAAAACCCCCGCCACAGCGGATGTGGCGGTGTCCAAGGCGGCGGTAGACAACGCCGCAGGTGCGGATGGTGCCGAGTTTGCGCCGGTTGAAATGGCCGGGGCCCGCAGCAAGCTGGCGCTGGCCAACAAAGCCATGGCCAGCAAAGACTACAAGCTGGCCATTGACCTGGCAGCCCAGGCCCAAGCCGATGCCAAACTGGCGCAAGGCAAAGCCAACTCTGCCAAGGCGCAGACCGTTGCAGATGCACTGCAGGACGACATCCGGGTGCTGCATGAAGAGCTTGAACGCAACAGCCGTTAAGCCACCCCTGTCCTATTCACTTATTCAAGATTGCCCCCCATGAAACACATCTACACCTCACCTGTCCTGTTGGCCATTGCCGTGCTCATCAGCGCCTGCGGCTCTACTCCCAACACCACCAGTTTGCTGGATCAAACCCGCGTTGATTACCAAGTGGCCCAGAACGACCCCAAAGTTGAAACAAGCTGGTGATGCCCTGAACCAGGCCAACACCGCAGCCAATGACAACGGCAGCACTGAGAGCATCGACAAACTGGCCTACCTGGCCAAGCAAAAAATTGCCCTGACGCAAGAAGTTGCCAAACAAAAAGCGGCAGAGGCCGAGGTCGCCAATGCGGGCCGCGTGCGTGACCAAATCCGGCTCGATCAGCGCACCAACGAAGCCAACGCCGCCAACATCAGCGCTGACAAGTCCAAACAAGCCGCCCTGCAGGCCGAAAGCAACGCCGCTCAAGCCCAGCGCGAAACCGACATTGCCCAGATGAACGCAGCGATTGCCCAGCGCCAGGCCCAGGAAGCCAATGTTCGCGCCGCGCTGCTGGAAGCCCAGTTGACCGATCTGGCTGCGCAAAAGACCGAGCGCGGCATCGTCATCACCCTGGGGGATGTGTTGTTTGGCACCGACCTGGCCCGACTGAATCCGGCGGGCATCCAAACCGCCCAAAAGCTGGCCAATGTGCTGCAACAAAACCCCTACCGCAATGTGCTGGTGGAAGGCTTTGCCGACAGCACCGGTACTACCGAGCACAACCAGGCCTTGTCTGAACGCCGCGCCAACGCCGTGCGTAATGCCTTGCAAGACCTGGGGGTTGCACCGGAGCGCATCGCGATTCGCGGCTATGGCGAGTCTTACCCGGTGGCGGCCAACGACACGGCGGCCAACCGCCAGCTGAATCGGCGCGTCGAAATCATTCTGTCGAATGACGGCGGCAAGCTGCTGGCCCGCTGATTCACCCCCAATTTTTTACCAGGAGTTATCACCATGACCATCCCCAAAAACGCTTACATCGAAGCCATGAAAACCCAGCTCGATGAACTCAACACCAACCTGCACAAAATCGAAGTCAAGGCCCAAGAGGCCAAGGGTGACGCACGCAATGCCTACTTTGAGGAAATGCGCAAACTGCGCCACCAGTCCAAACTGGCCGTGGCCAAGTTTGATGAAATCAAATTGGCCAGCGAAGACACCTGGGACAACATGGTGACCGAAATGGACAAGGTGCGTGATGCCTTTGTTCACTCGTTCCACTACTTCAAGTCGCAGGTTTAATTGTTCCCAGGCTTGTCATGCCGGAACCGATCCGGCATCGATGCAGTTGGAGTCAAAAAAATCATAGCTGCTTGCGCAATACAGACCTGGGTTACAGGCTCAAAAGGCATATAAAACGGCAACAACGCAGCCCAAAAAACCTTGGGCTGAGTTGTTGAAGCCCTGCTTGATGCTGAAGCCGTTATGAATGACTTCAAATTCAATAGCTGCTTGCGCATACGGGATAAGCGCTAGAGGCCAATTTCTCATATGAAATTCAGACGCAGCTCATTGCTGGGCGGGTTTCTTGTTGTGGTCTATCCCCGCCATGGCTTTGATGGCGAGACTGCTCCCTCTAATCGTTCTGCGTAGGGTGTCTGGCGAGGGCGCGTACCACCAGACGTACCATGAGAGTGCGCAGAACGGCGTTCGCGGCCATCGCTACGGGCGCAAGGAGAATAATGAACGGACTGGACGCGCCAGACTCCTCATGCGTTACCCACCAGGTGAGCGGTATGGCTGCGTACAGGATAAACATCGTGATGTGAAGCATCCATTCCCGCGACACGATGGAATTTGCACGGCGCAGCAGCGCCGCCTGCTCCCTCTTCGGTAGCTTGGCTATCTCAGGGCAGCGATAGATAAAAGGAACATGTCCCGCTCGTGAGTCTTGCTGTTCAGCCAGCAACTCTTGTTGCTGCGCGATAAGTCCATCTGCGATTTGTGAAGCTTGATTCTTGGTGAGCTGAATCGAGTTGAGATATTCACCAGGACTACGGTGAGATAAATGAGGGAAGAAGCGGGGTAATGATGGAAGAAACGGGATGGGTTTTGAAAACTTGTTTCACGTCAGGAAACATACCGCATTTCGCATATTTCAGGGTCTTCTCGGGTTTTTACACGACGACATTTGAAAACTTGTTTCGTGTCGAAAAACAATCAGGCTTCGACATTCGCGCCTTCGATCATTGCCACAATTTCCGCCGCTGTCGCAGACGTTGAAATGGTCTTCGTGGTTCCTGAGTCGCGCTCGACAATCATAACCATTGTGTTGTCAGTGGTGACCGCGTTGGGGCCATTCTTTTCCCGCATGGCCTGCATATATCGGTGCAGCCCTGATTTGCTCAGCTTGATTCCGCTTTCTGAGAGTTCGGCGAGGATTGCTCTAATCCCGCAGAAACGGTGTCTGCGAATGCAGGCATCGACGGCGGCATACTCTGAAGGTGTCAGATAGTTGACGGCGTTAAAACGGACCATGGTGGCATTCCTGGTGAACTGGTGAAGTCGCCAAGTCTTTCAGGCATTCCCGGTAATGTCAAAGAAAGCGGTTCACTATCTCCCTATCTGGCTCGTTACGGCAAAACACGCTCAACTGATAACGGGTATCAGCTTTGAACAAGAGCATTGTTTTTTGCCACGGCAGAAAGTTAAAACGCTCATCCAAAGGGCGCATGTGCGCCACGTCGCACATGCGAAAGAAATAAGCCGTTGATTTTGTTGGGATTTGTATTTTTGAACTGCGCCACGGCGCAGACCTGCGAACCATTCCAAAGGCATCAACTTTCTTCCGTGGCAGATTGCTTGCCTGGTGAAATCTTGCCACGGCAAGAAATGCGGTTTCTCACAACATCCGCCACGGCGGATATTTTTCATGATTTCCATAGGGAAAGCCGCCGAATATTCTCCGCCGTGCGGAGGTTTTGCCAATAGTGAAATATTGCCACGGCAAGATGGTGTATCACCTATCCAACCCACTCCCCCATTAGTGCATCAACTGGGTCGGGTGCGGCATCACCACCATTACCCGGTAATGACACCTCCGCAAAACTAGCCTCGCCCGCGCCTTTCTGAAAACCGGAACCTATCCAACCTTGGCAAAGGGTGCGGCAAAAACTGGTAACGGTTACCAGTTTTCTGATGTAGCGCCTGTGGCAAGCGATGAAATATCTGGGAACGGTCACCACTTTTAACCGATGGCACGGGGGCCAAACTCCGCACGGTGCGGAGTTTTCACACAGCCACCATACAACCAAGAAACTGCTGACGGTCAGCAGTTTCATTGACACACCCCAATAGAGAAGCCTTAAAAAAACTGCTGACCGTCAGCAGTTTTGAAAACCAACGGGTACAAAAAATTCCGCACCGTGCGGAGTTTCTCCAACCCATTCCCCCATTTGGAACAGGTTCCCGACAGAGCATCAAAGCACGCTCCAATCAAATACCGTTTGTGGGGCTGGTGGCGGGGCGTTTTGGGGTGAACAATTTGGACACCTAAACCAACCAACTGAGGTGCAATCATGGAATTACCCGCTGGCCTGACCCCTGAAATCGCTGCTTGGATGCGTATTCAAATGATCATCGCCGCCGCCCGTGCGGTGGAGCCGCTGAAGGTGGAAATCAACAAGGTGGACGACTGGGCCAACGGCTTGTTTTCGGTGTTTCTCAGTGTGCTGCCTGGTATTCTTCGCAGCAACCCGGAACTGGCCCGCCAGATCGCACCACAATGGAAAAAAGCGGCTGAAGATTTTGACCGGATTCACCTCTATGGCAAGCCAGCCAGGCCCGATGAACCGCTAGAATTTCTGGAGGCCAGAAAGATGATGTATCGAATTTTCGGCCTGCTCGATATCTGGAAAAACGCGGAGCTTCAAAAGCCGTTGCAGAGTGTGCCAAAGGTGCGCAGGGCTTGAGTCGAATTTGAGAGATTGCAAGTAAAACGGCCACCGTGGCCGTTTTCAGTACAAATCCAAAACTGCCACTGTGTCACTTTTGCTCAAAACATGACTCGCTTAACCGTGAGAGACCAACAACTATTTGAGCCTTGAATTTTTCATGCCTGCCATCAGTTGGGCCATTAATTCGTCTGCTTTTTGAGGATCAGGCTCTATTGCGTAGCGCTCTCTTTTTGGGGGAACATAACGGGGGCCGCGAGTCTCAATGATGGGTGCGAGGTGGGGCTCGGAGATACGTCGAATAATCTTTGCCTGAATGAACTGGCTAACGTTTTTATTGGGCAATGCAGGATCGTCGCAGAGCACTTTTATGAAGTCTTTGGCTTCGTTGTATTGGAATTTAGCTTGGGAGTGGTACTTCGGAAAATTTCTAACTACCCATGCTCCCAAATAGTCAACCAAGACATCATCTACCGAGATTGAAGTCGGCTTTCCTTTGAGGGTTACGTGAAATTTCATGGCAGGTTAAATGTTGCGTCAGCAAATTTGGTAAATATTTACCAAATATTTTAGTGGTAAATGGTAAATATTTACCAATAGTCTTTGGATTCGCTTTTTTTTGAGTGAATTGGTGTAGACTTTGCGCAGTCCATCGAAAGATGGCCGGGTTGGTAGCCCGAAACGTAGGCGCAACAGCCGCGCCCCTGAAAACAGGTATGCGGCTTTTCTTTTTCCTTCCAGTGTTGCGCTGGACATGGCTCCCTTTTTGGCGGGCCGTGTGGGGCACTCGAAAGGGTGCGCCGGTCCTACGTCCGGTCTACCAACCTGCACGGTCTGCCTCCTTCATTTGGTAGTGAAGGGGCAGGTTTAAAACCTGTTACGTAGGAGCCAATCATGGCTGACAAAATTGACTTCACACGCGCCTATTCTGTGCCGCGTTCCCCCTCAAACGCTCGACTTTCCTGGATCAAGCGCCGCGCCCGTTGCATTGCCATGGCCTTCCAGGTCAACCGCCGCGAAGCCGTCGCCAGCGCTGCCGGTGACTGGCACATGTTCAACCCGACAGCCACACAACACTGAAGGGGACGGCCATGAACATGTTTCAAGTATCTGAAGCCGAGTACAACGCGCTGCAATCGGTGCGCGGTCAGCTCAATCTGGTGTCTTGTTTACTGTGTGCAACAGGTTCCAATTCAAGCCTGTTTAACGCTGAAGACCTGAATGAATTTCTGGGTAAGCAGGTTGATGCCATGCGCGGTGTGATGCGGGCTGTAGATGCCCGCTACGAGGAGCAACGGGGAGAAGGCCTGCCGGATTATCGGCATTGGAACTATGCTCTCAAAATCGCGTCAGGTGATCGCATTCACACCCCCCAAGGCGCTGAAAAACTCGTCCTGGAAGGCTTGATGAAAGCCGCCCGTATTGATGCAGACATGAGTGGTGTCATTGCGCTATGGCTTGAAATTCTGGACAAGCAAAAGCCAGCGCAAGAAGTCACGGCACCAGCCAAGAAACCGGCGCAGCGCAAGCGCGACAAGATGGCCGCCAAGACATTGGAGGTGGTGTGATGAAAGCCCGTCCAAAAACCAGCATCACGCCCTTGGAATCTATTGAAATAGGCCTTGAAATTATTGAGTTAAAAGCGTTGGTAAAGCATGGCGAATTCATGCCACGCTTGGAAACGTTGGGCTACTCATTTAGTGACGCGAGAAGGTTCATGGCAGTCGCCCGAAAGTTCCACGGTGCTAGCAATGCCAGGCTGTTAGAAGCCGTTGATACCGTGTCAAAGTTGAATGAACTGCTGACCCTGGAGGACGACGAACTCGACACACTCAAAGCCGGTGGCGAGGTGCAAGGCATCACGCTGGCCAGCATCAAATTCATGACAGTGCTGGAACTCAGAGCGGCCATTCGTGGCGTTTCAGTGTTGCGTAAAGTTGAAACGCTGACCCTGCCCGAGTCGAAGATGCTCCAAATTCACCGCCTCAACACCCGCAACGTGCAGGATGTGACCGACAAGCGCGCCGCTATGACCAGTGAGATTTCAAAGGAAAACCAGCCGTTCGGCGATGCTGTTGATCAGCTTGAAAATGACTACGATGCATTTTTCGAGTGCGTGACTCAACCCGATCAGAATATGGCAGGCCTGCAATTCGTCAACCCCATGGGCACCTGGCGCATGGCCTGCCCCCACGTCAACCAAGGCACGCGCTATGCCAACGTGACCTTTCGCCCGGCACCAGCGCGGGCAGGCTACCGGGCCACAACATTGGAGGTGTCACCATGAGTTCAGAAGCCAAGGCATGTCACCTGAAACTTGTAGCAAAAACGCGACCACAGTCCGAACCGTTGATTGACATTGGCTTTGATCATCAGCAAAGGTTATTCTTGAATTGTCTTGATCAGAGGCGTTTAGGAGAAACGACAGACTTCGAATTATTGTCATTAATGAATGCTGTGTACAAAATCGGAAAAATGGCCGATGTTCACCGAATCATGGACTACTTGGAGTCTCGCGGTCGGCTGACGATACGCAAGGAAAGTATTCGATGGGTGGCGCAGATAACTAAGTCGGGGATAGACTTTTTAGAAGGCTGCGAAGGTAGCATGGGCGTTGCATCATGACTACCAAGCCGCGCCACGACTGGAAGCGCCTGCAACCCAACAGCCTGCGCACAGCGCTGGAGTTGTGCAAAGACCATGCCCGAGAGAAGCACAATCGCTCAGTGGAGCGTGTCGCCGATCAAATGGGTATCACCGACCATTGGACGGTGTACAAGTGGATTCAGTCCGGGCGCATTCCGGCGAACCTGATCCGGCCCTACGAGACGGCGTGCGGCATTGACTTTGTATCGCGCTGGATCGCCGCCAGTGCGGGCAAACTGTTGGTGGATGTGCCCATAGGCCGCAACCTGGTTGAAACCGATGTGGTGGCCTTGCACAATGGCTTTGGTGTGGCGCTGAAGCTGCTGACGGACTTCTACGCAGGCAAGGCCGAACCCGCCGAGACCATTGCCGCACTCACGGCGCACATGACCGACATAGCCTGGCACCGTGCCAACGTTGGCAAGCATGTTGCCCCTGAGTTGGACTTTGGCGGGGATTGACGGCGCAGGAATAGGCCGCTATCGGGCCGCTATGTGGGCTAGTTTCGATTCAAGCAGCATGGTTAAGGCCAGCATAGCCATGTGACCCAAAAACGGCGCTACGGGGCTTTAATCGAATCCAGTGCCAAGCCGATATGTCACCAATACCCCAATCCCCCGCCTTTCCCCGGGGGATTTTCGTTTTAAACGAGGTGGGTAAGGCCATCGTAGCCACCAAGCCCAAAAACGGCGCTACGGGCGTTTAAATCAAATCATGCTACCCGTGCATCAAAAGAATCTTTGGGAAGTTTTGGGATGGGGTTTGATGCGTTTTGGCTAGGGTTCAGACCCTTACCAAAGGTGGCAAAGAAGCGCAGCCGCCATGCAACCGTTTTTGAAGAAGGGGAAAAAAGTGAGGCGACACCTGGGTCGCCTCGTGGGCACTGCGTGGCGGGCTCCCCTGCCCGCCAACGAAACCTTTGGGCCCCAGGTCTGCCCTCAGCTATTGCCGGGAGACTTTGCCGCAGCACCTTGTTTCGATTCTAGTGAGATGTCACTGGTGTCTGCGAAGTATGGGGTAAAGAAGCGCAGCCGCCATGCAACCGAACAGGTGACTTGGAGCAATCCTATGCCCTGTCGGTTGCGATGCGCGAGGCATTCAATGCAACGGCTGCGCGAGGGGAAGTGTTGCCGACACGGGAAAAATGAATAAGTGGTGCGCATCACTTAGTGGAATGACTAAGGGCTATCAATCATTGGGGCCTGAGTCAGGCAAATGCTGACCCACTGCCGAATAAATTTCTAAAAGATTTTATTCGGGCAAATAACCAAAATTCTTCAATCATCACGGCATGAACACTTCAAACTTTGAACCCGTAGACCTGAGCCGAGCCACTAACACGCAGCTTGACCTAGTCAATGCCTGCTTTGTTGGTGATGCGCCGCAAATCTGGCGCGACATGGCAGAACTGAACTTCGTGGCGTTGCGCTTTGTGTCGATCTTTGCCCCCTTGAGTGATGAAGCTTTGGCTGAAATGTCCGTCAACCTGGTGCATCAGTTGGTGGACAGCTTTGGCGGTACGCAGCCCTACATACCCAGTGGTTTTTCGTATCACATGGAGGCCATAGCAGTCAAGATACTCAAGGAATTTGACGGGAAGAACCTTCGTCAATTGGCCCGAAAGTACAAACGTTCTGAGGGCCTTGTTTATAAATTAATCAGGGCTGACGCGGCCAAGAAAAAACATCAATCCAAGGCGATGGCAGGTTGAATCATGGTGATGAAAACCTTTCAAATTTTCAAGGCCGGAACGTTTACCGCAATGTCTGGCCAGACGCTGAACTACAGCGAAAACGACATTGTGCGAATGGCTGCGGTGTATAGCGAAAGCAAACGTGCGGCAAATCTGGTGCTGGGTCACCCTGCCAATGATCTGCCAGCGCATGGTGCAGTCAAAAAACTGTTTCAAAAAGACGGTGTTTTGTACGCCATTGCTGATGTGGCAGATGCCCTGATTGGGCTTGTCAGAAACGGTGCATATCAAAAAGTATCGGCGGCATTCATTGCGCCAACAAGCCCTGAAAACCCAACACCTGGCAATTGGTTTTTGCGCCATGTGGGTTTTCTTGGGGCCATGCCTCCCGCTGTGAAAGGACTTGCAAACCTGAACTTTGCAGAGTGTGCAAGCGTGTGCTTTTCTGAGTCTGGTGGTGTCTGCTTTGCGCTGCCGAACCTGTCAGGTGATGGCATCAGCTTCGATGCTGGACGAATGGCCTTTCATCAGGCTGCATTGGCACTGGTGAAAAGCAAGCCGGATATGAGCTACGCGCAGGCTGTCACCACCCTCGACACCCGCAAACAAAACGCCAAGGCAATGGCAAGCATCAGAACTGATCCTGACCGACTCGCGTATCACGAGGCTGCGATGTGCTTCATGGAAAGTGTTCCAGGGGCGAGCTACTACGAAGCGTTAACCCAGCTTGAAGGCGCAGGAATGTGCCGCTAAGCCAAGCCAATATCAATCCAACCAACCGAGAACCAATCATGAAAAACGAAACCACCCCAAACCCCGAAGCCACCGCTGTGCTGGAGAATCAGCAAGCGATTGCCAGCACCAACGCCGCCATTGCAACGCTGGAAAACGCCATCAGCAAGTGCGAGTCTCAAATCACACAGCAACAGGCCGCATTGCCAGATGTAGGGCCACTGCTGAGCCAGCGTGCTGACTTGTTGGCGGCCATGGCCATCGGCGAAGACAAGAGCGCGGACATGAAAAAGCTCGATGCCAAGCTGGAGAAATTGAACGCGCAGCGCAATGATGCAGCGCCTGCCCTGGATGTGCTGAAACAAACCATCGACGGCCTGAGCCGCAGACTGCCGGTGGCACGGGCAACGCTTCAGAGTTTGCAGACTCAAAGGTCAAGTCTGATGCGTCAATTCCTGCTCAGCAGGGCCGAAACCATTGGCGCGGAGTATTTTGAATTGGCTAAAAAAATTGTTGCAAATTACAAGCAACTGCGGGCGTTGGACAACTTGATGCAAGGGTCACCACTTGCCATGTACGGCGAAGGGCTGAATGTCCCGCGTTTTCGGCTTGGGTCAATATCATCACTGATGGACTGGACTTGGGCACAAGAAGAAGTCTTCAAGAGCAGGATTCTTACCCAGAAAGAAAGTGATGAATGGGAGCGTCAGGAAACGGCTGCATTGCTTGAAATGGGCATCGTACTGAAACTGGACGCGATGCCTTTGCCGGTTCAATCCAGTGCCGTTGCTGGCGTTTCAGCGCCTGCTGAAGGCCTTGTTTATGGCCCATTCAAGGGGCAGCGCATGGTGAACCCGGATTTGGTCTCACAGCGCTAACGAAACAAGGCCAGTCGGCATGCCGCGTGCCTATTGGCTCAAAACACCACCACCGCCAGCGTGGTGGCCTGTGGCGAATGCGCCAAAACCAGAGCCAACCGAACCGCCGAACCTTTCCCCAACGAAGCCCACATTGAAAGACCTGATCGAACAACGCGCATTGCTGGATGTGCAGATCAGGCAAGCGATTGAGCGTGAACGTAAGCACTTCTGAGAGAAAACCATGGCAATCAAACCCGTCGAACTCATCATCCGCGCCAAGGATGAGGCCAGCTCAATACTGGGTGGGCTGCATGGCAAGTTAACAGCCATTGC
>VIKI01000311.1 GCA_008080595.1 Comamonadaceae bacterium | reverse complement strand
TTCTGCTCAGCATCACCCCGCTGATTTTTCCCATTGTCATGACGCTGCTGGGCTTGCTCACCGGCATGGTGCAGGCCTACATCTTCAGCATTCTGGCGGCGGTGTACATCGCTGCTGCCACCCATGTGCGCAAACTTGAACAACGACTTTAGTCTGGAGGAATCCCTATGGACAGCATGACCCTCATTGCCGTGGCATCCATCGTTATCGCCGGTTTAACCACCGGTTTTGGTTGTTTGGGGCCGGCCTTGGCCGAAGGCCGGGCCGTGGCGACTGCGCTCACCGCACTGGCGCAGCAGCCTGATGCCTCGGCCACCATCACCCGAACCCTGTTTGTGGGCCTGGCCATGATCGAATCCACCGCGATTTACTGCTTTGTGGTGTCGATGATCCTGATTTTTGCCAACCCGTTCTGGAACCACGCCATCGCCCTGGTTGCCGCAAAGTAAGCCATGCTGATTGATTGGTTCACCGTGGGCGCACAGGCGCTCAACTTCCTCATTCTGGTGTGGTTGATGAAGCGTTTTCTCTACCAGCCGGTGCTGGATGCCATTGATGCGCGTGAGCAGCGCATCGCGCAGGCGCTGGCCGATGCCGCCCAGAAACAGGCGCAAGCCCAGCAGGAGCGTGACGCATTTCAGCAAAAGAATGCCGACTTTGACCAGCAGCGTGACACCCAGCACAGCCAGCTCATGGACGAGATCAGCCTTGAGCGGCAACGCTTGCTCGATGAAGCCCGCCAGGCCGCCAACACCTTGCAGCTCAAAAGACAAGAGGCCTTGCTCAGTGAGCTGCAAACCTTGCAGCACGACATTGCCCGCCACAGCCGTGAAGAAGTGTTGGCCATGGCCAACAAGGTGTTGACCGATCTGGCCGACACCACGCTGGAGGCGCGTATGGTCGAGGTGTTCACCCAGCGCTTGCGCGAGCTCGATGATGCGGCCAAGGCCGAGCCCACACCGTGCGGGTGTGCAGCGCCTTCGCGTTGTCACCGCAACAGCAGGCCGCGATTCATCGTGCGCTTGCAGACACTTTGTCGGCTGAACTGAAGCTGCAGTTTGACACCACCCCGGGTCTGATTGGCGGCATCGAACTCAGTGCCAACGGCTGGAAGCTGGCCTGGAACATTGCTGATGTTCTGGCCTCGCTGGCGCAGCGTATTGACGAGCTTGTGCAGCAACAAGCCGAGCGGCAAAAACACGCCGCCGCGCCTGAGCAGGCCCCATGAACGCTCCCTCCGACTCTCTGCAAAGTGTGCTGGACAGCAGTTTTGCGGCACTGCGCCAGGCCCGCGCAAGCCACCGCACGCCCTTGGCCCCGCAGGAGCTTGGCCACATCACCAGTGTGTCCACAGCCATTGCCATGGTCTCGGGTCTGCCGGGCGTGGGCTATGACGAGTTGCTGAAGTTTTCTGGCGATGTGTTTGGCATTGCCTTCAATGTCGACGAGACCGAAGTCGGTGTGGTGCTGCTGGGTGACTATGCGCGGCTGCACGCGGGCGACCCGGTGCAGCGTACCGGCCGGGTGATGGATGTCAGCGTTGGCGACGGCTTGCTGGGCCGGGTGCTTGACCCGCTAGGCCGCCCACTGGATGGCCTGGGGCCGGTGAACGCCAGCGCCCGCTGGCCCATCGAGCGCCCTGCGGCACCCATCATGGAACGCGCCCCCGTCACCGTGCCTTTGCAGACCGGCCTGAAGGTGGTGGATGCGTTGATTCCGATTGGGCGCGGCCAGCGCGAGCTGATTCTGGGTGACCGCCAAACCGGCAAGACCGCGCTGGCCATCGACACCATCCTCAACCAGCGCGGCCAGGATGTGGTGTGTGTCTACTGTGCGATTGGTCAGCGCGCTTCTGCCGTGGCCAAGGCCGTGGCCGTGCTGCGGGATCACGGGGCCCTGGCCTACACCGTGGTGGTGGTCACCGAGGGCAATGATTCGCCAGGCCTGGCCTACATCGCCCCCTATGCCGCCACCAGCATGGCCGAATACTTCATGGAAGCTGGCCGTGACGTGCTGATCGTCTACGACGACCTCACCCAGCATGCCCGCGCCTACCGCGAGATTTCGCTGCTGCTGCGCCGCCCGCCTGGGCGCGAAGCCTTTCCGGGCGACATTTTTTACATCCACTCCCGCCTGCTGGAGCGTGCCACACGGCTGCGCCAGGAGCGTGGCGGCGGCTCGCTCACCGCCTTGCCGATCATCGAGACCGAGGCGCAAAACATGGCGGCCTACATTCCGACCAACCTGATCTCCATCACCGACGGGCAGATTTACCTCTCGCCAACGCTGTTCGAGCTGGGCATTCTGCCCGCGGTGGATGTCAGTAAATCGGTTTCGCGTGTGGGTGGCAAGGCGCAGCGGGCAGCCTACCGGGCGGTGGCGGGTGACCTCAAGCTGGCCTATGCGCAGTTTGAAGAGCTGGAAACCTTTGCCCGCTTCGGTGCCCGGCTGGATGAGCACACCACCCAGATCATCGAGCACGGGCGGCGCATCCGGGCCTGCCTCAAGCAGCTGGAATCTGCGCCGGTGTCGGTGGCGGCACAAATGACGGTGCTGCTGGCCTTGACGGAAAAACTCTTTGACAGCGTGCCGCTGGCGCAGATGTTCGAGGCCGAGCAAGCCGTGCGCGAGGCTGCCGCCAAACTGCCCGACGCGCTGCAAGCCCAGTTTGACAGCGCAACGGAATGGAGCGCGGCTGATCGGGCGGCCCTCGTCCAGATCGCCCGCACCGCGCTGGCCCGTTTTCAACCCGCCACATGAGTGACACCCCTGAGAGCCTGAGTCGCAAGATTGGCACAGCGGCCGATCTTCAGTCCGTGGTGCGCACCATGAAGGCGGTGGCCGCGTCCAGCATCACCCAATACGAGCGTGCCGTCCTGGCGCTGCAAGACTATTTTCAGACGG
>VIKI01000117.1 GCA_008080595.1 Comamonadaceae bacterium | reverse complement strand
CTCAAAACGTTTACGGGCACATGATTGGCGCAACCCACAATTGCCATCAAAGCGGCAAAAATCAGACGACCACCGAGACTGCGAAAGCGTGCGATCATGATGCCAGGCTGATGCGCTAGCGCTCGCTGGCACGCGCTGCGGCTCTGGTTTTTGCCACTGCAGCCCACGTAATTTCGTCGACTTCAAGTTCTGGAAACGCAGACACGGACGGATTGATCAGTACATCAGCGACCTCTCCCATCACTCGCCCAAAAGCCAGCTTCAGGGCCTGCTGATCTTGCGGCTCAAGGCCTGCAAGTGCCTCGCGCAGTGCTTCGTTGAGCGCTGCCATGGCATCAATACCGCCATCTCGAATCAGGCGTGCGCAGTTGATGTGGGGAGGTTTCATTCTCAATCGGGTAGTCTCAAATGGTGGCATCAAACCGGAGTCAATTCCGGCAGAACATGTGTGGCATCGTAACTGTTCCGGGTGAATCACCAGCGCTCTGGCGGTCACGATAGGGGATTGCCAACATAGAGAAGGTGTGTCGCTTGCCAGACAGGCTAATGTCTGGCCAATCGCTACAGTCGCCGCATGAAAAATATCCATACCTTTGAAGAACTGACGGCCATGGTCGGGCAGGAAGTGGCGGTGAGTGACTGGGTCACAATCACGCAGACGCAGGTCAACGGTTTTGCCGCTGCGACCGGCGATACGCAGTGGATTCACGTCGATGTTGAACGTGCCAAGGCCGGCCCTTTTGGTGGCACGATTGCCCATGGATTCCTGACGCTGGCGCTGATTCCCCGTTTTTTTGAGAGCTGCATTGGCATCCCGGTGGCCCGCATGTCGGTCAATTACGGGCTGAATCGCGTGCGTTTCACCGCGCCGGTTCTGGTGGGTAGCCGCTTGCGGGCCCGCATTCGCTTGCAACAGGCTACGCCGCTTGAGCCGCAGGGCGTGCAGGCCACGTGGGAAGTGGTGATCGAGTGCGAAGGCGTGGCCAAGCCGGTGTGTGTGGCGGAATCACTGGCGCGTTTGTACCCCTGAGAGTCCACCGCCATTTAGGCAACAGGCTCAATATCGCAGCTGGCCTGCACCATCCATGATGGCCAGCTCCACATACGACGAACCGCCGTGGTTGTCTGGCGAGTAGTGGGCCACGAACTTGCCAAAGCTGATGTCGCCGCCGGTTTCCAGGCCTTTGATGAAGCTGTCGGTACTCAGGTTTTTGCCGCCACGGCGCAGCCCTTCAACCAACACCTTGGCATGAACAAAGCCTTCAAACTGCGAGCTGGAGGGTTCGGCCTGGGCGTTTTTGGCCTTCAACAAGCGCAGGTATTCCTGCACCACCGGCACCGAGCCGTTGCGCAGTGAGGGCATGATCTGCGCCAGCACGATACCGCGGGCGGCCGCACCCAATTCGCGGTTCAGCATATCGGTGCTGACCACCGAGAAGCCGTAGATCACCGGGCGGGCAGGGGTGGCGTTGAGTGCTTTGACGAATGAGGAGAAGGTCAGCCCGGCCGTGCCCATCACCACAGCCTGCGGTTGCGCCTGGGCAATGGCGGCGGCAGCGGCATTGAAGTCGGGCTGCTTGGGGTTGATCTTGATGAATGTGGGGATGTCGAGCTTGCGTGCCTGGGCTGCGCTTTTGACCTCTGTCATCAGCGCGTTGCCAAAGCCATCGTCCTGATACACCATGGCCACCTTGGTGATACCGATCTGAAGCTGCTGCTGCACAATGCGCTGCGCTTCATGGGCGTAACTGGCCCGCACGTTGAACAGGTAGCGGTTGAAGTTGTCCCGAAAAGTCGAGGCCCCGGTGACCGGGCCAAAGATCACCGTTTTATGCTCTGTCAGCAGCGGCAGAATGGCCGCCGTGTTGGCGGTTCCGGTGCTGTTGTAGATCAGAAAAACCTGGTCGTCCTGCACCAGTTTGCGGGTGTTTTCTACCGTGCGTTTGACCTCAAACCCGTCGTCCAGCGGCTTGTAGATGATTTTGCGGCCATACACGCCACCAGCGGCATTGATGGCATCAAAGTACAGGCCAGAACCCACGGTGTAGTCAGTGGTCTGCGGCCCCAGCGGGCCGGTCAGCACGGCGGATGAACCAATCAGGATGGTGCTGTCGGTGACCCCGGCATCACCCGCCAGCAGTGGCGTGCCCAGGAGCACCCCAGTAGAGAGAATGGCCGCTTGGATGAGATGTTTCATAGGCTCCGTTTTGATTATTTGATATAAGCATATTAGAGGCCGCTGGCAGGCCCATCAATCCGGGTTTTCCCAGCCTCCTCGCCTTGCCACAAGGCGACACCGTTCAAACGGCGGCTATCATGGCCGTGCTTATGGCCCACGTGCCGGGCGGGCCTGAGCACCCCACCCATCCTCCCCTTTCATTCATCGATCTCCATGAACAGCACTCCTGCCGAAGGCAAGTCCAAATCGGTGCCGCACTTTGTTCCCAAAGCGATTGAGCCGACTGATGAACAGCGAGCCATTCAGATCAGCCCGGCCCGCATGCTCATTGTGGAAGCCAATGCCGGTGCGGCGAAAACCACCGTATTGGCGCTGCGCATGGCCGAGGCCTGGGCCCGGCACACCCGGCCCGAGCAGATTCTGGCGCTCACCTACACCGAGGCCGCCGTCCTGGCGCTCAAAGCTGCGCTGAAAAAAATCGGTGTTCCGGCGGCCGTTATCCACCAATTCAGAATCCAGACCTTTGAGGCTTTTTGCACCCAGGTGCTGCGCGAACTGGAAGACCGCGTTGTGCCGGTGTACACCGAAGCCGAGCAACTCAGCCCGGTGTTGTGGCAAGCGGTGGAGCATGTGGCCGATGACCCGGGCGAGCGCTGGCGTGAGCACTTCCTCATGCCCACACCCGGCGACTACGGCATGGTGGATGTGTTTGTGCAGCAAAGTGAATACCTCAAAGGCACGCTGCTGGATGTGCTAGAGCGGCAAGACCAGCCCGTGACACCCGACTATGCCGAGACCATTGGCATCGAATACACCCAGCTCAGGATTTACCTGGCGTTTGAAAAAATCCGCCTGGCCGACCCTGACCGGCCACTGTTTCGCGGCAGCACCGATGCCACCTACGACCTGGCTCATCTGCTGCATGAAGACGCTGAAATCAGCACCTGCCGCAGCTGGCCAAGCCATGTGAAAGTGCTGGTGGTCGATCAACCGCTGCTTCTTCTGCGGCGTGGGTGACGTGGATCAGGTCATTCACAAAGCCAACGGGGCCGATGCCCGCTTCATGCGTGACGAGCTGGCTGTGCTGACCCCGCACGCGATTCACACCTACCCACTCACCAACAGCTTTCGCTTCAACACCACGGTGGCCCGGCTGGCCGGGAAAGTGGCCAACAAACGCTACGCCTCCAAAGCGCCCCACCCCAGCCAGGTCAGGTTCTCGCCCTACGACAGCGTGGAGGCCTGTGCTCGCCAGGTGGTGGACGATGCCAAAGCCTTCCGCACCCAGCCCAAGTCCAAGAGCGCCAGCTGCGCGATTTTGCTGCGCCACCCACACCAGTCGGTGCAGATTGAGAACGCGCTGATCGAAGACGGCATCCCGTATGAGACGCTCGGCTTCAAAAGCTACGTGCTGCGGCCCGAGGTGCTGTTTGTGCGCGGCCTGCTGGCCGTGGCCACCGATGACCTGAGCAGCGTCACTGAAGTCAAAACCCGCGAAGAAGTCATGCGGGCGCTGCTGTTTTTCTCAGGCTCCAGCATCGTGGTGGCGGGCCGCGAGCATGAATCGCAACAGGATTTGCTGGCCTCAGCGATCCGCAGCGTCACCGACAACCCGCTGTTTCTGACCTCGTTTTTTGAGAACCAGGTGGTGCGTAATGCCCCTGCCAGCATTCAAAAGCGCTTGCTGGCCGCCGTGGACATCATCCGCAAGCCACATAGCCCCGACATGCTGCCCGCGCTTTTCAACGCCCTGCACATCAAAACCTTGCTGGGTGATGCCCTGGTGTCGCAGCGCCGCAGGCTGGAGGCCGAGTCCAATCTGCAATGGCTCTCGCACATGGCCCAGCGTTTTGACAGCCCGGCCGACCTGTTCCAAAGCCTGAACGCCACCGAGCAAAAGCAGCAAAAAACGGGCAAATCTGAGCCCCTGCTGCTGGCCAGCATCGCCAGCGTGAAGGGGCTGGAATTTGACGCGGTGCTGCTACCCTACCTGACCCAAGGCGAATTCCCCGACCCCACGGCGGACATGGCGGAAGAGTTCAACACCTTGTATGTGGGCCTGACCCGGGTGCGCAAAGCGCTGACGCTTTACCCCAGCATTACGTCCCCGAGTGTGTTCATGAAAAGCCTGGGGGTGGCGGAGGCAGCGGGGGACGCTGCGCTAACTGACGCTCTCAAGAAATAAAGCCTTTAACGCTCTTCAATCTAGAGCTGCTTGCGCAAGTATGACAAGGGCTAGAGACCAATTTGTTCAAAATATCCGACTACAGCACCGCATCCAGCGCCACCAGCCCAATGTGCACACTATTTGTGGCCAGACCCTTACTTCACCACCAGCAAGCTCTCATCCCACTTGGCCTGTTTTTCCAGCCCAACCAAGTTGGCCACGGTGGCGGCAATGTTGGACAGGCCAGCCGTGTCGGTCTGCTGAAGCCCCAGTTTGCCCCCGCTGACCTTGTCAAACAGAATCAGCGGCACTGGGTTGAGGGTGTGGGCGGTCTTGGCTTTGTAGCTGCCGTCGGTATTCAGCGACGGTTGCTTGGTCTTTTTGTCCAGCTCATACATCTCGTCCGCGTTGCCATGGTCGGCAGTGATCAGGGCCACGCCGCCAGCGGCTTCAATGGCGGGCAGCAGGCGTGACAGGGCCAGGTCGACCGCCTCCACCGCCATGGTGGCGGCGCGGAAATTGCCAGTGTGGCCCACCATGTCGCCATTGGCAAAGTTGCAGCGCAGCAGCTTGAACTGGCCGCTTTGCACGGCGGCGATCATGGCATCGGCAATCTCCGCCGATTTCATCCACGGGCGCTGCTCAAACGGCACCACGTCGCTGGGTACTTCTTGCCAGACTTCACCCTCAAACTTGTTGGAGCGGTTGCCGTTCCAGAAGTAGGTCACGTGGCCGAACTTTTGCGTCTCGGAGCAGGCAAACTGGGCCAGCCCCGCCTTGCTGAACCACTCACCCGAGGTGTCCCGAATGGCCGGTGGCATCACCAGAAAACGCTTGGGCAACTGCAAGTCGCCGTCGTACTGCAACATGCCCGCAAAGGTGACAGCCGGGGTGCGCACGCGCTCGAACTTATTGAACCCTTCATCGACAAACGCGCGGGTGATTTCAATCGCCCGGTCACCCCGGAAGTTGAAAAACACCACGGCATCACCGTCCTCAACCGTGCCAATGGGCTGCCCGTTTTGGGCAATCACAAACTCCGGCAAGTCCTGATCAATAGTGCCGGGGTGCATCTCACGCAGGCCCTTGACCGCCTCGGTGGCGTTGACAAACTGCGTGCCTTGGCCCAGCACATGGGTCTTCCAGCCGCGTTCCACCATCGGCCAGTTGGCATCGTAGCGATCCATGGTGATGGCCTGGCGGCCCCCGCCGGAGGCGATGCGGGCATCAAAACCATCGGTGCTGAGTTCGGTCAAAAAAGCCTCAAACGGCACCACGTAATCCAGCGCGCTGGTCTCGGGCACGTCGCGGCCATCCAGCAGAGCGTGCACGCGCACGGTCTTGACCCCCTCGGCCTTGGCCTGGCTGACCATGGCTTTCAGGTGGTCAATGTGGCTGTGCACATTGCCGTCAGAAAACAGGCCGATGAAGTGGATCACGCCGCGCCCGCTCTTGGCCCCGGCCACCACCTGCTGCCAGGCCTGGCCTTGCCAGATTGAACCATCGGCAATCGCATTGGCCACCAGCGCCGCACCCTGGCTGTAGACCTGCCCGGAGCCAATGGCGTTGTGCCCCACCTCGGAGTTGCCCATGTCCTCGTCCGAGGGCATGCCCACCGCCGTGCCATGGGCGCGCAAGTGGATGTGAGGGCACTCGGCAAACAGGCGATCCAAAGTTGGCTTGTGGGCGGCGGCAATGGCGCTGCCCACCTCAAGCTTGGGAATCCCGTAGCCGTCCATGACGATGACGACCACCGGGCCTGGGACACCGGAAAAAGCGGGGAATTTTTGCAACATGTGAGACTCCTGAAAAAACGGTTGAGGGCCGATGCGCCACAAGGCAACCCAGGTGGCTTTCGGCAAGATGGCTATCTTCCCTCAAATCGGGTGCTGAATGACGGGCTGGGCAAGGAAGTTGCGCTGTGTTTTGTCCGCACTTCAGCAACTGCACCGTTGCGGGGGATCATCCGATTCGGAAACTTTTTGGAAACTGTCCACTTTGATCGCTGCGGCGCAGCAGCAGCCCCAGGTCATCACCAAGCACAACACACCCGTGGCGGCACTGGTGCCAGCCGATTACTTTCTACGCAGCCAGGCCGCGGTGAAACCAGAGGCCGAGACTTTTTACAGCCAACTGCGGCGCTTGCGTGAAACCTTTGCACCACAGGACGACACCGGTCTTGCTGGGCCAGCGACCCGCACGCGGTCTTTCCAATCACACCATCGATTGCGCAACGTGGTGGCGTGCTGCGCGGACAGTTTCAGGCCCAAGGCATCATCCGCAGCGCCCCCGACATGCTGATTGCCGCCACCGCCATTGAGCATCAACTGGTGCTGGCCACCCGCCATGTGCGCGATTTCTTGGGCTGCGGTGTGCAAATGGTCAACCCGTTTGAGCCGTCAAAGTTGCGCCGGGGCAAGTCATGACGGGGTTTGTTGCGTCACGTGTTTCACTCTCAAAATAAGAGCTTCTTACGCTTTATTGATGAGCTCTAGAGGCCTAAATGTTGCAAGGATTCAATTAATTTGAGCCTGCCCCCTTTGATTTTTTCTCGGCACACACTTCAAGAAAAACTTGAAGTGAGCGCTTGAACTCCGCACGAAGTTCCTCCGGGTTCTTTCCGTAAAAATCTGCGCCGCCGTTGAGGCCAAGAATTTCCCCCCTGAACATGTCAAGATCAGGGTCGAATTCAATCGTTGCGTGATAGTCGTCAACAGTCATTACGTTCATGGTTCGACTCCGTGTTGTTCCAGCCATTTGAGGATAGATACCACCGCGCCTTTGTCCGTGTTGGGTGATGGATGTGGACGGTGAAAGACCCGCACCTCATCAAACAAAAAGCAACATGTTAAGCATCGCCCTCGCTGGGAGCCATGTATTTCGAGAAATTTTGGATGTAGTCGTCAAGATTTTCCTCCAGCATCAAGCGGTATTGCTCTAAGAAATAGTCGAGCGTCTCAGTTTTCGCTTTTTCCATCTCTGCGCCGCTGGCAAAGCCGCATGCACTCACCCAGGCATTGAACCTCGCTGTTGCGTAGAGCATTGACGCACTGGCCTTGCCCCTGCCAATCTCAGCCAGATGATCATTTATCAGGTGGATGTGCGCATCTGCACGATCGTAAAACTTGTCGTCAACTTCTTTTTGCACAGCACTTTCCTTTGACGGTCGGCTGGAGCGGAAGGTTAGGCCCCATGCGTGCCGCCGATAAACGCCTGCGCATGGGCGTAGCTCTCGTACAGGAGAGGTGTGATGGGCCACCGCTCTTGGACATTGATGTCTGCGGGTAGTGCGAGGGCCGCCTCCAATGAAGACTGCCCAAGCGCGAGCAGATCTGCGCACACCTCTTTGGCGAGTTTGACGCCGCTTGGTGTAGGGGTGTCTCTGTCACCCCACCAGCGTGTACTGTCGAAGGAGCAAGGCCCGGTGGCGAACATGAGTTCGGAATCAATGATGACGAACTCATGTTCCTTGGTAAACAGCCGGCCGGGCGGCTCGTTTCCCCCGAACAAGCATGCAGCCAATTCGCTCTTGGGCCAGTCCAGAATGTGAGCAATAGGCAAATCCGCGAGGTCTTCAGCCACACCAACAGGTCTTCCTATCAGCGGAGCAAGGTTGCAACTTTGGTCACAGGGCGGATGTACATGCTCATCCAAAAACCAGTGCGCGGCGTGGACTTCCCCGGGCTTCGCGTCGATTGCCTTCGCGCTGCGTTCGTCAAGCCGCATGAACACCGAGCTTTGGCAAGACCAACCCATCTGCTGCGCGAGCCTTGCGAAGACGATTTCCCTGTACGCGTAGAAGTCACCGGTCAGTTTTGTGAGCCAGCGGTTGCCCTCACGATCTGTCCCGAGCCAGAAGTTCATTGAGCGCGCGACCGGGGCTTCAAACGAGCGCCAATCCCAGCCTGTCGTTTCCACAACCGGTGGTAGATCGCGCATCAGCGGGAAGGAGGGCATTTCGTGGGGCCTAACGTTCAAGGTCAGGGGGGCTGCGCGGCTTTATTGCGCAGCGTCCCCTGCACCGCAGGGTTGGGCGTCTTTTTGAGAAGTGATTTCGTCGATAACGCCACTTTTCCAGACAACACCAAGCTGAGCTTTGATGTTTTCATCGTCGACACCGATTCTGCCCGAATACACCCCGACCAGTTTCATCAGAAAACTTGAAAATCTAACCCCTGGCTGACCTGGATCTCCATCACCAATTCCAATGGCTCGTTTCTCGTAAAGCATAACTGGAGACCCTGACATTCCGCTTCGTGAAGCGGTGTCCACCAGCATTTTGGGCAGACCGTCAACATCGACACAAGGTTCGCTTGCGACACTGGCTCTCTTCCATATCGGAAATATTCCTTCAACAGACCTCCCAAATGGATAGCCGATAACGAATACATCGGCTGCCACCGACTCTTCAGTGTTTTCATTGAACGGCTCAATGAACCGTTCTATATCGAAAACACTGAGATCGTTTGGAATGCAAACTTCTAGAGCAACAACATCGACTCGCTCTTTGAAAGATGGGTGTTCGAGCCACAGCTTATTGCCCGCGCCGTCAAAGAGAGGAATCTCAAAATCGGAAAATTCAATGTACTCCGTATTCTTATGTACGCGAACCAGAAGATTATTGGGTTCAGCACATTTGCTGGAGAGACACTTGCCGTTTTCTGGGTTCCTTCCACTAACGACATGCCAGTTTGTAACCAAATAGCACTTTGAATTTCGAAGTACGAAAAACGCGGTGGCGGTGGATAGCTCCGTTTCGTTAAACCGAGAGCTTACAAAATACGACGCTTGAGATAGCAGATTGAAAGATGTCTTTTTCATTTATGCACTCATTTCATTTGCGCGAAGGGGTAAGACGCCCAACGTAGAGCTGACCGGAGCTGCACGCCCTTATCGCGTAGCGTCCGGTGGAATGATGGGTTGGGCAGCACTGGAAACCACAACGACATGTTTTGTACTCATGGCAGGTCAACCCAGTTTTTGCTGGCAATGGAATTAAGCGTTGGGAAGCTAAAGCTCTTAAGATTCGAATGCGTCTTCTGCGCTTCGCTCAGCATTTGGTGAAGAGTCTTCTTGTATGACGCCAGCACCTTCAAGAAATCAAAAACATCTTTCTCCTGAAGAGCGGTACTTGGGGAAGCTTGAATACTGGTCAATATGCGTTGAAGCGCAAACTTCGGCACTTGCTTTTTCAGGATGCACCACAGGTTTATTGCAACGTACAGTTCCGAATTGATGGCTGGAATTGCCGCACCAGACGACCCAGGCGGATTAGTTTGAGAACCACCGCCCGGTGTGGCCTGTCCACCTCCTCCAGGCGTACCCGGTATCTGCATGTGCAGCAACGGGTCAACCAAAGGTGGCAACGGTTGCCCAAGAATGTCTAGAAATGCCTTCGCGCAGTCTTTCCCTACCGAAAACGTATCTTCGTAGCCACTTTTCTTGTGCCTGTAAGCGAAGATCGTGTGTTCATTTTCCAAATCGCCACAACATCCTTCAATTTTGTGGCCGGGAAGTAGTGCCATACGGGATATGACTCTGACATCGTAATCCGTGCAAATTTGCTGCTTCTTCTCGGTGCCTCTGCAACTATCGATTTTGTCGGCCACAGTTGATTCCTAGTTATTTATTGGTGAAGAGTGCGTGTGCAGCCCAACGTGATGCAGCCGAGCGCCTATCCCGGCAAACCCAAGCTGGACGACAAAATAAACTGGGGAAAAACCTATTAGCATCGACGCACCTCAAGCGATTAGGCGCATGCAGTGTGAGTCTGCTGTCAATGTCGCAAAAAGTCGAAGTCATTTCCATCCCTTGAACCTCGTCGCCGATCTTGGTGAAATTGGGTCAACGTCTTTCGACGTTTCATTCGGTTTGAACTATAGCCCAGCGGGTCGTGCACCTGAAGGTCAACTCACTTGTTCGAGTTCCAATAACCCATCACCTTCCACCCACCGTGGTGGCATGCCGATACCGCCCCAAGCCCGACCGCTACCGCACCAAGCAAGCCCGCTTGTTGTCAAACCTCCACCCCGGCAGCAAATACTGCATCGCCACCGCATCATCCCGCGCACCCAGGCCGTGTTGCAGGTAGAGCTGGTGGGCTTTTTCCACCTCGGCCATGTCGAGCTCCACTCCCAGGCCAGGCGTGATGGGTACGCTGATGTTGCCGTCCACAATTTGCAGCGGCGCTTTGGTCAGGCGCTGGCCGTCTTGCCAGATCCAGTGGGTGTCGATGGCGGTGACCTTGCCGGGGGCTGCGGCGGCCACGTGGGTGAACATGGCCAGGGACACGTCAAAGTGGTTGTTGGAGTGGGAGCCCCAGGTCAGGCCGTTCATCTGGCACAGCTGCGCCACCCGCACCGAACCCTGCATGGTCCAGAAATGCGGGTCGGCCAGGGGGATGTCGACGCTGTGCAGCGCCACCGAATGTGCCATCTCGCGCCAGTCGGTGGCGATCATGTTGGTAGCCGTCAACAGGCCGGTTTCGCGGCGGAACTCGGCCATCACCTCGCGGCCTGAGAACACACCTTCGGCCCCGCACGGGTCTTCGGCATAGGCCAGGGCGTGGCGGTGGTCGCGGCACAGGCGGATGGCATCCTTCAGCAGCCAGCCGCCGTTGGGGTCGAGGGTGATGCGGGCCTCGGGAAAGCGCGCGTGCAGGGCCTCGACGGCTTCCATTTCATCTTCGCCGCGCAACACGCCACCCTTGAGTTTGAAGTCTTTGAAGCCATAGCGGGCATAAGCCGCCTCGGCCAGCTTGACCACGGCGGCTGCATCCATCGCTTTTTCATGGCGCAGGCGCAGCCAGTCGTCGGGCTGATTGGGTTCGGCGCGGTAAGGCAAGTCGGTGAGCCTGCGGTCGGCCACGTAAAACAGGTAACCCAGCACCGCCACGCTGGCGCGTTGTTGGCCCTCACCCAGCAGCGCGGCCACCGGCACCCCCAGGTGCTGGCCGAGCAGGTCGAGCAAGGCGCTCTCCACCGCGGTGACGGCGTGAATCGCCACGCGCAAGTCAAAGGTTTGCTGGCCACGCCCGCCGCTGTCGCGGTCAGCAAAGGCGCTGCGCAGGTGGTTCAGGATGGCGTTCCAGTGGCCCAGCGACTGGCCGACGATCAGGCCCTGGGCGGCTTCCAGCGTCTGGCGGATTTTTTCGCCACCAGGCACTTCACCCACGCCGGTGTGGCCTGCGCTGTCGGTCAGCAGCACCAGGTTGCGGGTGAAAAACGGGCCGTGGGCACCGCTCAGGTTGAGCAGCATGCTGTCATGCCCGGCCACGGGGATGACGCGCATGTGGGTGATGGAAGGGGTAGACGCGCTAGCTGGCATGGGGTGTGACTCGATCAGGTTGAACAGGATAACTGAACAGACATCGTACAACTTAATGAGAAAGTTGACAATGCAGAGTCACCCGCAGCAGGTGCAATGCAAGGGTTAGGGGCTTCTGCACGGGGAAATGAAGCGTTTTTAGGGGTGTTTTTTGGCTCTAGCGCTTACCCATATTGCGTAAACAGCTATTTAATTTATAGCGCATTTTCGCGGCTTCCGCCGCTCCTACGGATACCGACCCAGCTAGCCAGCCTCGACCTGGCTGATTTGTGCGCGGCGCAGGCGTTCGCGGCTGTTGCTCAGGTGGGTGCGCATGGCGGCGCGGAGATGCTTTCATGCTCGCCGTGCAGGCGTTGCAGGTAGCTCAACCGCCCCTCGGGGGCGCTCAAAGGGGTGTTGACGCGGGCGCGGGGAATGATCACCGTGCCCAGGTAACTCATCAGGTCGGCAAAGTGCTGGTTGCCGGTGGCGCGGGCCACTTCCATGTGGAATTCAAAATCAGCTGGCAAGGTGTCGGCATCATGCGACACCGACGCTGAAAACGCCGCCAGCGCGGCTTCCATGGTGGCGATATTGGCCTCGGTGCGGCGCTGGGCAGCCAGCCCGGCGGCCTCGGTTTCCAGGCTGATGCGTAACTCCAGCAGCGAGATCACATCGGCCACGGTAGAGAAATCTTCCGGCGCCGACCAGACCACTGGCTTGTAATTTGGACAAGGCTTCGCGCACCACGGTGCGGCTGACCTCAAATTTGGCCATGATTTCCGACTCGGACGGTAGCTTGTCGCCGGGCTTGATCTGCCCGCCTTTGATGCTGCTGGCCAGGTCTTCCACAATGACTTGAACCAAGCCGCGCGGGCGGCGTGGACGCACTGCCGGGGCACTAGGGGTTTTCCATGATTCCATATGAAATGGCTTGACTCGCTGATTTGGGCTGATCACAATTCGCAACTTATCAGACAACCTACAACTGACAAGTGACGGGTTGTTCGGAATGTTAAGCGAGAAACCGGAAAAGTCCAGTGCCCGCGCAAATTTGTTGAAACGAGTCATAAAAATGAGTCTCAAGCTTCATCACACCCTCTTGCTCACCGGCGCGGCTGGTGGCCTGGGTCAGGCCTTGCGTGAGCGCCTGAAAGCCAATTGCGAAGTGCTGCGCCTGTCCGACCGGGTGGACTTTGGCCCGGCGGGTGAGCATGAAGAAATCATGCTGGCCGACCTGGCTGACGCACAAGCCGTCAACACCATGGTGCAAGGCGTGAATGCCATCGTGCACCTGGGTGGCGTGTCGGTGGAAGGCGCGTTTGGGCCGATCCTGCAAGCCAATATTCTGGGCATGTACAACCTGTATGAAGCGGCCCGCCTGCATGGCGTGAAGCGCATCGTGTTTGCCAGCTCCAATCATGTGACCGGTTTTTACCGCCAGAGTGACACCATTGATGCCAGCGCCCCGCCCCGCCCGGACAGCCTGTACGGCGTGAGCAAGGCCTTTGGCGAAGACCTGTCGCGCTTTTACTTTGACCGCTACGGCATCGAGACCGCCTGCGTGCGTATTGGCTCCTCGTTTGCCGAGCCGCGCGATCGTCGCATGCTGGCCACCTGGCTCAGTTTTGACGACCTGCACCGCCTGATCAGCGCCTGCCTGAGCACGCCGGTGCTGGGCCACAGCATCATCTTTGGCATGTCTGACAACGCCGTCACCTGGTGGGACAACCGCTGCGCCAAACATGTGGGCTATGTGCCGCAAGACAGCTCTGACGTGTTCCGCGACGCAGTCTATGCCCGCACGCCTGAGCCCAACCTGGCCGACCCGGTGGCCCAGTTCCAGGGTGGCGGTTTTGTCGCCGCTGGCCCGTTTGGCCTCTGAATGCGCATGAGCATGACGCAAACCGAGTTGGTGCTCGATGCCCGCAACACCGTAGGTGAAAGCCCGGTGTGGAGCGTGGCCGAGCAGGCGCTGTATTGGGTGGATATTCCAGCCCGCACCCTGCACCGCTGGTCACTTGCCAGCCAGACCGTGAGCACCTGGCAAGCGCCGGAGATGCTGGGCTGCGTGGCCGCCGTGACCCCTGGTCGCTGGATTGCCGGGGCCGAGAGTGGCGTGTTCGAGCTGCAACTTGGAAAAGATGGGCATCTGGGCTTCACCCGCCTGGCCAGCGTCAAGCACCCCGCGCCCGGCATGCGTTTCAACGACGGCCGCTGTGACCGCCAGGGCCGCTTTCTGGCCGGCACCATGTTGATGAATATGGCCTCTAGCGCAGGAGAGGGAAGCGTCTACAGCTATCAAAACAGCAGCAATGGCGCAGACCAACTGGTCCAGCTGCTGACTGGCTTCAAAACCCCCAACGGCATGGCCTTCAGCCCGGATGGCCGCACGATGTACCTGTCGGACTCGCACCCCAGCGTGCAGATGGTCTGGGCCTTTGACTACGACCCGGACAGCGGCACGCCGTCCAGGCGCCGGGTGTTTGTCGACATGCACCTGGTACCCGGTCGCCCCGATGGCGCGGCGGTGGATGCCGACGGCTGCTACTGGATTTGTGGCAACGATGCCGGTCTGGTGCACCGCTTCACACCCGAGGGCAAGCTGGACATGTCGCTGGCTGTGCCAGTCAAAAAACCCGCCATGTGCGCCTTTGGTGGCCCGAATCTCGACACCCTGTTTGTCACCTCGATCCGCCCCGAGGGCATCGACCTGGCCGACCAGCCGCTGGCCGGTGGTCTGTTTGCCCTGCGCCCCGGCGTGCGTGGGTTGCCCGAGCCTGAGTTTTCCCCTGTTCCTTCACCACTTCCTTCCTGTTAGTCATTTTTAACCTGGTCAACCAAGGAGACAACCATGACCTTTCGCAGAAACTTTCTCGCCGCCGCAGTGGCCGCTGCCACACTCTCTGTGACATTCAGCGCCAGCGCACAAAACATCGTGCTCAAGGCCACCGACACCCACCCGGCCGGTTACCCCACCGTGGTGGCGGTCGAAAACATGGGCAAAAAGCTGGAAACCGCCACCAATGGCCGCATCACCATGAAGATGTTCCCCGGCGCGGTGCTGGGCCAGGAAAAAGAAGCGGTCGAGCAGGCGCAGATTGGGGCCATCCAGATCGTACGCATTTCACTGGGCGTGATTGGCCCGGTGGTTCCCGACGTGGACGTGTTCAACATGCCGTTTGTGTTCCGCGACATCGCCCACATGCGGGCGGTGATTGACGGCCCGATTGGTGCCGAGCTGCTCGACAAGGTGTCCGCCAGCCCGGCACGCCTGATTGGCCTGGGCTGGATGGACGGCGGCTCACGCAGCCTGTACACCAAGAAAAAAGTGACCACACCGGCCGACCTCAAAGGCATCAAGGTGCGCATGATGGGCAACCCGCTGTTTGTTGACACCATGAACGCCATGGGCGGCAACGGCATCTCGATGGCCTATGGCGAGGTCTTCAGCGCCCTGCAAACCGGTGTGATTGACGGGGCCGAAAACAACCCGCCGAGCTTCTTCACCAGCAACCACTTCACCACCGGCACCAAGTTCTACGCCCAGACCAACCACCTGATCATTCCCGAGCTGCTCGCCATGTCAAAAGTGACCTGGGACAAGCTCTCTGATGCCGACAAGACGCTGGTGAAGAAAGTCGCCCGCGAAGCCCAGATGGAACAGCGCGTCCTGTGGGACAAGAGCGTGGCCGACTATTCTGCCAAGCTCAAGGCGGCTGGCATTGAGTTTGTCAACGTCGATCAAAAGCTGTTCTATGACGCCACCGCCCCGGTGCGTGCCAAGTACGGTACCAAGTTCACCGACTTGATGAAGCGCATTGACGCAACCAAGTAAGCCCTTGGTTTAACCGGGCCTGCCCCCTTGGTGGCAGGCCCATCGTCTCACTCAGACACCACCATGAAAAACAAAATACTGCACTCTATTGACACCCTTTATCTGGCCTGCATCTGGATATCGGGCTTGTCGGTCTTCGTGATGTCGTTGATCATTCCCTGGGGCATTTTTACCCGCTATGTGCTGGGCACCGGATCGGCCTGGCCAGAGCCGGTGGCGGTGATGCTGATGGTGGTGTTCACCTTCTTCGGGGCCTCGGCCGCGTACCGGGCACGCAGCCACATTGCGGTGGCCTTGATCACCGACCAATTGCCCATCAAGGTGCAGGATTTTTTACTCAGCGTGGTGGATGTCCTGATGCTCAGCGTGGCCCTGTTTGTCACCTGGTATGGCAGCAAGCTGTGCCTGGAAACCTGGGGCCAGAACGTGGGAGAAATTCCCTGGATGCCGGTCGGGGCCACCTACTTGCCGGTGCCGCTGGGCGGGCTGACCACAGTGATTTTTGTGCTGGAGCACATGATTTTCGGGCCACAAGACAAGCGTGCTGTGGTCACCTATGACCACGAAAAAGTGAAAGCAGAGGCTGTTTGATGGACGCATTGGTACTGCTGGGCTCGTTTCTGGGCCTGATGATCATTGGCATGCCGGTGGCCTACGCCATGGGCTTGTCGGCGCTGATTGGTGCGTGGTGGATCGACATTCCGTTTGATGCCATCATGATCGCCATTGCCGGGGGCGTGAACAAGTTTTCGCTGCTGGCGATTCCCTTCTTTGTGCTGGCCGGGGCCATCATGGCCGAGGGCGGCATGTCGCGCCGCCTGGTGGCCTTTGCCGAGGTGCTGGTGGGCTTTGTGCAGGGCGGCCTGTCGCTGGTGAACATTCTGGCCTCCACCTTCTTCGGGGCGATTTCGGGCTCGTCCATGGCCGACACCGCCTCCATCGGCTCGGTGCTGATCCCCGAGATGGAGAAAAAAGGCTACCCGCGTGACTTTGCCACGGCGGTCACTGTCAGCGGCTCGGTGCAGGCGATTCTGATCCCGCCCAGCCACAACGCGGTGATCTACTCACTGGCCGCCGGTGGCTCGGTGTCGATTGCGGCACTGTTTTTGGCCGGGGTCTTGCCCGGCCTGCTGCTGGGGCTGACGCTGGCCATCATGTGCCTGTTCATTGCCAAAAAGCGCAATTTCCCCAAGGGCCGCAGCATCCCGATGCGGGAGGCTTTGAAGATTTGCGTCGATGCGCTGTGGGGCCTGATGACCATGGTGATCATTCTGGGCGGCATTCTGAGCGGCGTGTTCACCGCCACCGAATCGGCCGCCATTGCGGTGATCTGGGCCTTTTTTGTCACCATGTTCATCTACCGCGACTACAAGTGGACAGAGCTGCCCAAGCTGGTGCACCGCACGGTCAAGACGCTGGCCATCGTGATGATCCTGATTGGCTTTGCCGCCAGCTTTGGCTACATCATGACGCTGATGCAGATTCCGACGCAGATCACCGCCTTGTTCACCAGCGTGTCGAACGACAAATACATGGTGCTGCTGATGATCAACATCTTGCTGCTGGTGCTGGGCACGCTGATGGACATGGCCCCGCTGATTCTGATCATGACCCCGATCCTGCTGCCCATCGTCAAAACCCTGGGCGTTGACCCGGTGCACTTCGGCATGATCATGATGGTGAATCTGGGCATGGGCCTGATCACCCCCCCGGTGGGCGGTGTGCTGTTTGTCGGCGCGGCGGTGGCCAAGCTACCGATTGAGCGCGTGGTCAAAGCCCTGTTCCCCTTCTTTGGTGCCCTGCTGCTGGTGCTGTTTGCGGTGACTTACATCCCCGCGCTGTCGCTGTGGCTGCCGGGCCTGCTGCTGAAGTGATGCCATGAAAATCAGCGCCGTTCGCGTCACCCCGATTGCCATCCACGACCCGGCCCTGCTCAACGCAGCAGGTGTACACGAGCCCTTTGGCCTGCGCTCCATCATCGAAGTCGTCGGAGCCAACGGCCTGGTGGGCCTGGGCGAAACCTATGGCGACGCGCCGGTGCTGGACTTGCTCACCCGCGCCGCGCCCAGCCTGGTCGGCATCTCAATCTTTGATGTCAACGCCATGCTGGCCCGCGTGGCCGCGCACGCGCCCAAAATCGCCACCGGCCATGTCGAGATGGAACTCGCCCCGGGGTCGCTCGCCAGCAACCTGGTCACCAGCGCGTTCTCGGCCTTTGAAGTCGCCTTCATGGACTTGCAGGCCCGCACCCTCGGCATTCCGCTGGTGGAGTTGCTGGGTGGCGCGGTGCGAAACAAAGTGCCCTACTCGGCCTACCTGTTCTACAAATGGGATGCCTCGGTAGACCCCGAATACGCGCCGGATGTGTATGGCGAAGCGGTCAACGCACAGCAGATCGTCAAGCAAGCCAGGCAGATGATCGACCAGTACGGTTTTGAGAGCATCAAGCTCAAAGCCGGTGTGTTTGAGCCCGACGAAGAAGCCGATGCCATCCTGGCATTGCGAGCGGCGTTCCCAAATCACCAGCTGCGCATTGACCCCAACAGCAACTGGTCGATGGCCACCAGCCTGCGTATTGCCAAGAAGCTCGACGGCGTGCTGGAGTATTACGAAGACCCCACGCCCACCTTGGAAGGCATGGCCGAGTTGCACCGCGCCACCGGCCTGCCGCTGGCCAGCAACATGGTGGTGACCAACTGGGCTGAACTACGGCGCAGCGTGGAACTCAATGCGGTGCAAATCGTGCTGTCCGACCACCACTTCTGGGGCGGCTTGCGAGCCACCCAGGCGCTGGCCCGCACCTGCCAGACCTTTGGCCTGGGGCTGTCGATGCACTCCAATTCCCACCTTGGCATCAGCCTGATGGCGATGACACACCTGGCGGCATCCGTCCACCACCTCAGCTACGCCTGCGACACCCATTACCCCTGGCAGCAAGACGAGGTGCTGGTGGGTGGGCGCGTGCCTATCGTCGGTGGCTGTGTGCACCTGAGCGACAAGCCCGGCCTGGGTGTCGAGCTGGATCAGGCCCGGCTGGCCGTGCTGCACGAAGCCTTCAAGCTCTGCCGCATCCGCACCCGCAACGACGTGGCGCAGATGCAGCGCTTCCGGCCGGACTGGAAGCAGGTCAAACCCCGGTTCTGAATCATGACAAGCACCCCTCTTTTCATCCAGATGCACCCTGCCGACAACGTGGCCATTGTGGTCAACGACGGCGGCCTGCCCGCTGGCACGGTGATGCCCGACGGCCTGACGCTGGTCGACCGCGTGCCACAAGGCCACAAGGTGGCGCTGACCCCCATCGCCCAGGGCCAGGCCGTACGCCGCTACAACGTGCCGATTGGCTATGCGCTGCAAGACATCCCCGCCGGGGCCTGGGTGCATGAGCGCCTGCTGCACATGCCACCTGCCCGCTCGCTCGACAACCTGCCCCAGGCCACCGCCCCGGCGTGGAACGCCGAACCCTTGACCGGCTATACCTTTGAGGGCTACCGCAATGCCGATGGCACGGTCGGCACGCGCAACATTCTGGCTATCACCACCACCGTGCAATGTGTGGCCGGGGTGGTGGACTTTGCGGTCAAACGCATCAAGGCCGAGCTGCTGCCCCGCTACCCCAACGTGGACGACGTGGTCGGCCTGGAGCACACCTATGGCTGCGGCGTGGCGATTGATGCGCCCGATGCGGTGATCCCGATCCGTACCCTGCGCCACCTCAGCCAGAACCCCAACTTTGGCGGCGAGGTGCTGGTGGTCAGCCTGGGCTGCGAAAAGCTGCAACCTGAGCGCTTGTTTCCAGCAGGCAGCATTGCTATTCAATCAATAGCTGCTTGCGTAATCAATACAAGGGCTACAGGCCAATTTGATACAAATAATGAAGCTGCGCCAGACGTGGTCTGCCTGCAAGCCGAGCAGCACGTCGGTTTCATGTCGATGGTGGACTCCATCCTGCACAGCGCCGACAAGCACCTTAAACGGCTCAACGCCAGACGGCGCGAAACCGTGCCCGCCAGCGCCCTGGTGGTCGGTGTGCAGTGCGGTGGCAGCGATGCGTTCTCAGGGGTCACGGCCAACCCGGCAGTGGGCTTTTGCACCGATCTGCTGGTGCGTGCCGGGGCCACGGTGATGTTTTCTGAAACCACCGAGGTGCGTGATGCCATCGACCAGATGACAGCCCGCGCCACCAGCCCCGAAATTGCCCAGGCCATGGCCCGAGAGATGGCCTGGTACGACGCTTACCTGAGCCGTGGCAGCGCCGACCGCAGCGCCAACACCACGCCGGGCAACAAGGCCGGGGGCTTGTCCAACATTGTGGAAAAAGCCATGGGCTCGATCATCAAAAGCGGCAGCGCCCCGATCAGCGGCGTACTGGCCCCCGGTGAAAGCCTGCGCGGCCAAGGCATCACGCAAGGCTTGGTGTATGCCGCCACCCCCGCCAGCGACTTCATCTGCGGCACGCTGCAACTGGCCGCCGGCATGACCCTACACGTGTTCACCACTGGCCGTGGCACACCTTACGGCCTGGCCGCGTGCCCGGTGATCAAGGTCGCCACCCGCAGCGATCTGGCACGGCGCTGGCACGACCTGATGGACATCAACGCCGGGCGCATTGCCGACGGTGAGGCCAGCATTGCCGACGTGGGCTGGGAGCTGTTTCACCTGATGCTCGACGTGGCCAGTGGCCGCAAAAAAACCTGGGCCGAACACTGGCAATTACACAACGCGCTGGTGCTGTTCAACCCGGCTCCGATCACCTGACCCTTTGTTTACCCATCACCCATTGCCATGACCTACGACACCCCTTACCAAGCCTTTCCCAACCGCTTCAAGCGCGACCTGCTCGATCACCACCGAGGTGCTGGGCGTGGCCGGGTTTGACTGGGTGCTGCTCGACGGCGAACACTCGCCCAACGACATGGGCACCTACATCCCGCAGTTGATGGCGCTCAAAGACAGTGTCAGCGCCCCAGTGGTACGCCCCACCAGCAACAACGCGGTGGAACTCAAGCGCCTGCTGGATGCCGGGTTTTACAACTTCCTGATTCCCTTTGTGGAAAGTGCCGACGAGGCCCGAAGCGCCGTGGCCGCCACCCGCTACCCACCGCAAGGTATGCGCGGGGTGTCGGTGTCGCAGCGCAGCAACCGCTACGCCACGGTGGCCAACTATTTCCAGGAGGCCAACCAGCACATGTGTGTGATGGTGCAAATCGAGAGCCGCGCCGGTGTCGCTGCCGCCCGCGAGATTGCCGCGCAAGACGGGGTGGATTGCCTGTTTGTCGGCCCGTCAGACCTGGCCGCCGGCCTGGGCCACCTGGGCAACGCCAATCACCCGGACGTGCAGGCCGCCATCGCCCAGGTGTTTGCCGCAGCCAAAACAGCAGGCAAGCCCAGCGGCATCCTGGCCCCGGTCGAGGCCGATGCCCGCCGCTATCTGGCCATGGGCGCTACCTTCATCGGCGTGGGCAGTGATTTGGGCCTGTTTCGCAACGCCACCCAGGCGCTGCGCGACAAATACCGCGATGTGTAACTGCCCAACTCCCGGAGCAGCGGTGATCTGATGTGTAGGAGCGGCGGCAGCCGCGAACACCACTGCACCAGCCATCGCGCCTTCCGGCGCTCCCACACAAGGGACTGAGTCATAACGATTTTTTGAGAAAAGGAGTTTCACATGAGCAAATTAGGATTTATCGGCCTGGGCATCATGGGTGCGCCGATGGCCGGGCATTTGATCAAGGCCGGGCATCAGGTGTTTTTGACCACCCGCAGCCAGGTACCTGCCGAACTGACCGCCGCCGGTGGCGTGGCCTGTGCCAGCGCCCAAGAGGTGGCTGAGAGGGCCGACATCATCTTCATGATGCTGCCCGACACCCCGGACGTGGCCAAGGTGCTGTTTGGTGACAAAGGCCTGGTGCGTGGTCTGAGTGCAGGCAAAACCGTGGTCGACATGAGCTCGATCTCACCCATCGACACCAAAACGTTTGCAAAAAAGGTCAACGCCTTGGGCGCGGACTACCTCGATGCCCCGGTCTCCGGCGGCGAGGTCGGGGCCAAGGCCGCCAGCCTGACCATCATGGTCGGCGGGCCAGAAGCGGCGTTTGAGCGCGTCAAACCGCTGTTGGAGCTGATGGGCAAAAACATCACCCTGGTCGGGGCCAACGGCGACGGCCAGACCTGCAAGGTGGCCAACCAGATCATCGTGGCGCTGAACATTGCGGCAGTGGGCGAGGCCCTGCTGTTTGCCAGCAAAGCCGGGGCCGACCCAGCCAAGGTACGCCAGGCGCTGATGGGCGGTTTTGCGTCGAGTCGCATTCTGGAAGTGCACGGCGAGCGCATGATCAAGCGCACCTTCAACCCCGGCTTCAGAATCAAGCTGCACCAGAAAGACTTAGGGCTGGCCATGCAAGGTGCCCGTGAACTCGGTCTGGCCCTGCCGCAAACCGCCGGTGCCGCGCAGCTGATGCAAGTCTGCGCCGCCAACGGCCTGGCCGAGCTGGATCACTCGGCACTGGTGAAGGCACTGGAGTTGATGGGCAACCATGCGGTTGCGGCTGACTGAAGCGCTCTGGACTGCACTATAGTTGGCTGATCCGCACGGTGAGAGCCTCTGTTGTAGGAGCGGTGGAAACCGCGATTCGCGCCTGCCGGCGCTCCTACAACGCCCGGATATGCGCCTGTTTGTGCCAGTCCATTGTTCTGCTGGGTCAGATAGTTTGAAGCGCCCTGCTGCTTGAGTTTTGATTCCTGGAGCCCCCTGATGACCACCCCCTCCCCCACCGCCCTGCTGCGCCAGATGTTCGATGCCGCAATCGCCGCCGCCCAACCCGCGCTGTGCCTGCCCTCTCACTTGCCGACACCGCCCAAGGGCCGCACCATTGTGATTGGCGCAGGCAAGGCCTCGGCCGCCATGGCGCAGGCTTTGGAGGCGCATTGGCCCGGCCCGCTGGAAGGTCTGGTGATCACCCGCTACGGCTACCAGCAGCCGTGTCAGCGCATTGAGATCGTACAGGCCGCGCACCCTGTCCCTGATGCGGCAGGCTTGCTGGCCACGCAGCGCCTGCTGCAAACGGTGCAGGGCTTGACCTCAGACGATCTGGTGATTGCCTTGATCTCAGGCGGTGGATCATCACTTTTGGTAGCGCCTGGCGCAGGTTTGACGCTGGCTGACAAGCAAAATGTCAACAAAGACCTGCTGGCCAGCGGGGCAACCATTTCAGAGATGAACTGCGTGCGCCGACACCTCTCCAGCATCAAGGGTGGCCGCCTTGGCGCAGCCTGCTACCCGGCGCAAGTGCTCACGCTGCTGATTTCCGACGTGCCAGGCGACTCGCCGATGGACATTGCCTCTGGCCCCACCGTGGCCGACTCCACCACCTGCGCGGATGCGCTGGACATTGTGACCCGCTACCAGATCACCCTGCCCACCGCCGCCCACCAGTTGCTGGAAAGCGGCGCAGGCGAAACCGTCAAACCCGGCGATCTGCGCTTGCAAAACAGCACGGTACGCATGATCACCGCACCGCAAATGGCACTGGAGGCGGCTGCGAAAGTGGCACAGGCCGCAGGCTACACCCCCTAC
>VIKI01000116.1 GCA_008080595.1 Comamonadaceae bacterium | reverse complement strand
GAATGGCGTAGGCCCGGGTTTGGGCCCCTTCGACACGTTCACACAGGCGGACGATGTCCTCCCGGGATAAAGTCAGTTGTTGGCTCATGCAGCGCTCCTTCCAGCAAATTTGACACGGCAGCTGCCCAAGCCACCCACGGTACACACCAGCTCGTCACCATCCACCACCGGCACCAGCGCCGATTGCGAGCCGGACAAGATGACCTCACCGGCCTTGAACGGAATACCCAACGCGCCCAGCGTGTTGGCCAGCCAGGCCACCGCATTGGCGGGTGATCCCTGCACCGCTGCACCCACACCGGTCGAGAAAATCTCGCCATTTTTTTCCAGCACCATGCCGGCCAGCGTGATGTCGAGCTTGCGCGGGTCGCCCTTCGTCTTGCCTAAAACAAAGACACCGCACGAGGCGTTGTCGGCCACGGTGTCCTGAATCTTGATCATCCAGTCGGTGATGCGCGAATCAACGATCTCAAAACACGGCAACACGTAATCGGTGGCGCGGATGACATCCATGGCCGTGATGCCCGGGCCTTTCAAGTCGGCTTTCAGCACAAAGGCCAGTTCAGCCTCGGCCTTGGGCTGGATAAGTTTGCTCAAGTCAATGGTATCGCCTTCCTGGTAAACCATGCCTGAGGTCAACATGCCAAAGTCGGGCTGGTAGACACCCAGAAAATCCTGTACCGGTTTGCTGGTGGCGCCAATTTTTTTACCCACAATGCGTTCTCCCGCCTGCACACGGCGGGCAACAAAATGCTCCTGGATTTTGTAGGCATCTTCGATGCGGATGTCGGGCTCGCGCTCCAGCAGCGGGCGCACCGGGCGGCAAGTGACAAAAGCCTGGTACAGCTCATCGCCATACTGTTTGATCTTTTCTTCGTTCATGACAACCTCAGAGCTTGACGCAAATGTTGCGGGTTTCGGTGTAAAACTCAAGCGAATGCACACCGCCCTCGCGGCCAATGCCGGATTGCTTGGAGCCACCAAATGCCGTGCGCAGGTCACGCAGAAACCAGCTGTTGACCCAGCAAATGCCCACCTCCACACGTGCCGCCACCCGGTGTGCACGACTCAGGTTGGTGGTCCAGATCGTGGTGGCTAGGCCGTAGACGTTGTCATTGGCCTTGTTAACAACCTCGTCCTCACTGTCGAACGGGCTGATGTGGCAGCAGGGCCCGAAGATTTCTTCGCGCACCACCGAGGCAGTCTCCGGCAAGCCAGTCCAGATAGTTGGCTGCACCCAGTGGCCGTCAGCCAGGTCAGCCGGCATGGCGGGCACACCACCGCCTGTGACCACGGTGGCCCCTTCGGCGACGGCTTTGGCGTAATAAGACATCACCTTTTGCTTGTGCTCTGCGCTGATCAGCGGGCCATAGTTGGCGTTGTGGTCATCCGGGCGGCCAAATTTCACCGCCTCGGCTTTGGCCTTCAGGGCTTGCACAAACTGCTCAAATATTGGCCGCTCCACATACACCCGCTCGGTGCCCAGACAAACCTGGCCGGAATTCAGAAAGGCCGAGCGAAACACCCCCTCGACCGCCGCATCAAAATCGGCATCGGCAAACACAATGGCCGCGTTTTTGCCACCCAGCTCGAACGACACATCGCGCATGCCCTCGGCGGCGGCCTTCATGATGGCGGTGCCGGTACGGGTTTCGCCGGTAAAGGTGATGGCATCCACCAGCGGATGCTGGGTCAGGAACTCACCCGCGGAATTGGGGCCAAAGCCCTGAATCACGTTGAACACGCCCTTGGGAATACCGACGGTGTTCATGACCTCACCCAACAGTGTGGTGGTGAAGGGGGTTTCTTCAGACGGCTTGACCACCACGGTGTTACCGCAAGCCAGGGCCGGACCGACCTTCCAGGTCATCAGCAAAAACGGCGCATTCCAGGGCGAAATAACACCCACCACGCCCTTGGGCACGCGGATGGCGTAATTGATGGCACCCCAGCCATCAGGGGTTGGCATCTGGAACGATTCTGAGGGCACGTTTTTCACCACATCCGCAAACACCTTGAAGTTGGCTGCCCCACGCGGAATAAACGCACTGGTCATCACATGACGCGGTTGTCCGGTATCGGCCATCTCGGCCGCCACAAAATTTTCAAAACGACGCGTGATCTCGTTGGCCACGCCGTACAGCAGCTCAACACGCTGGTCGGTGGTCAGACCACCCCAGACACCCTGGCGTGCCGCATGGGCGGCGCGCACCGCCGCATCCACATCGGCCTTGCCAGCTTCGGAAATACGTGCAATCAGACGGTTGTCGATGGGTGAACGCTTCTCAAACGTTTTTTGCTCCACACCCTCAACAAACTCACCGTTGATGAAATTCTTGACCAGCTGCATCGCTACTCCTTGTGTGTTTCCCGCGGCTCGCGGCGATTAAAAATTCGGTCTTGGATTCTGGTTTTACCGACTTGAAACGCAGTTTATGGCCAGACTATTGATACCGTCCAATACCAATTTAAAACCTGCGGCATATCAAATAAGTATCAAGAAATGCATACCACCGCCTTGGTGGTATGCCTTCAGATGGAGCGAAACAGCGGGCTTCGGACTTGTTGTGCGTCGCCCGCAGAAATGAACTTCTCGGTGTAAATATCGCGCTCAAACAAGCGCCCTTGCATCAAGGTGCTGATACACGCATCAATCATCAACGGGGGGCCGCAAAGATAGGCTTTGTGGCCCCGAAAATCGTTGTCAAAGTGCACTTTGGCGGCATCGTGCACAAAACTCCTGAAGCCCTGCCAATCGCTGTCCGCAGGCTCACCTGAGAGGGCTGGCACGTAGGTGAAGCTGCTGTGGCGTTCAGCCAGGGCCATAAATTCATCGTGGTAATACAGCTCGGCCCGTGTTCGCTGGCCATAGACCAGTGTGATGGGCAGTTCGCAGCCTTGCGCCAGCAAATCAAGGATCATGGACCGCGGGCTCGACAAGCCAGAGCCACCGGCCATAAAAATCATCGGCACCTGCGCCGATTTCTTCACAAAAAAGCGCCCGTAAGGCCCGGAAATACGCACCCGTTCGCCCACCTTCATCTGCTCATGTACATAGCTTGTGCCCTGCCCGCCCGGGATGATGCGGATATTGAGCTCCATCTCACTGCCCGGCACCGGCGCACTGGCCACCGAAAAGGCGCGGCTGCCAATGCCGCCAGGCAGATGCAAATTGACATATTGCCCAGCCTGAAAGTACATGCCCTGCGGCGCACTGAGCGTGATCCAGACCCCCTTGATGGTGGGGGTGAGGGATTCAATGCGGCTGACCACGCCGTCATAGTCGCGTACCGGCAGGTTTTCGGCATCCACATCCTCTTCAATCTCGGCCTCTATCACCAGATCACTCTGCGGCGTGGCACAGCAGGCCAGGCACTTCTGCTCGTCACGCTCGAAATCCATCAAGGCAAACGGTGACACCGGCCCGTGATCAACCTCACCATCGAGCACCTGCACCTTGCACGTGGCACACAAGCCATGACAACAGGCATGGGGCAAATAAATACCTGCGCGCAGTGCCGCATCGAGGATGGTTTGGCCTTCCTCGACCTCGATGGTTTGACCGAGCGGCTCGATGGTCAGTTGGTAGCTCATAGGTTCATCAGTCTTTCACAAGCAGGCTGTTGAGTCCGGGTGTGCGAAAGCGGATCTGGTCTTTGTGCCCAATGCCGTTGTCGGCCAGGCTGGCTTCAAAGTTGGGGGTCCAGGGCTGGTTGGATTTGAGCCATTGCACCTGTGCCCAGTCAATCTGGGCGGCATCAGGGTCAGGCTGCGCCAACGCGGCCAACGGCCCGTTGACCAGTTCGCGAAACGTCGTCTCAGGCGGAACACACATCAAAAATGGTGCCGCAAAGAGCAAGTGTTGGTCCCAACTCGCATAAACGAGTTGCTTGCCGTTGAAGTTGGTCACGGTATCCCGCGACACACCAACATATTCTTTGGTTGCTGTTACTGGCATGTAAATGCTCCTGATTTGAATGGGGTGGAGTAAGCGGCTGCATCACAAGCGATGACAGCCGCCTTTTCAGTGACAGGCGATTGGGCCTACTGGTTGGTGGTGGCCATGCCGCGCCACTTCTCAAAGTTGGCCTTGTCCTGCGAGTCAGCAAAATCGCCGTTGTCCTGGCCGGGTTTCATGCCCACCCAGTCCATCCACGCACCGATATCGCCAAAGTGCGGTGCCTGAAACAAGGCCGGCATGGGCAGCCACGCCTGGATGTATTTCTCAGGTTCGTGGGCAAAAATGTCCTGGCAGTGGTCCGAGCAAAAGTGGTATTTTTCACCCTTGTACTCGGTCTCGCGGTGGCACAGCATGGTGGGGTCGCCTGGCTCGGTAAACACCACCGGCAACTGGCAGGTCTGACACAGTTTGGCCAAGCCAAAGTTCTTGAACGGCGTGCCGGCCGCTGCCAGTTTCTTGATGTGGTCCCAACGCGGACGGTAGTATTTGTCGAAGGTGGCCGGGTACTTGGCGGACAACCAGTCCATGTCTTCATCCGACGGAATCCAGCTGTGAAAGGCGGTACCAAAGCTCCACTGGTACAAGCCCAGCATAAATTGGTGCGACATGTGGTCCACCGCCTCTTCGGCATCTGCCCAGCCCTTGGGCGCACGAATGCCATAACGTGCCAGGTCTTTGAACAAAGCGCCGCCATTCTCCACACCGTAGATTTCCCAAGCTTCGCGCCAAGACATCACGCGCTTGGGCAACATGTAGTCCATCATGGTGCTGACCAGACCCAGCACCCGCACACCACGCCAGAACCACTTGTCAATCCAGCCCTGCACGATGGGCAGATTGGCTGGGTCTTGCTCCAGCATGAACTTGATGCACTCCAGACCCAGCGTCATGTGGCGAGCTTCATCCGACTGGGCCGAGAAACCGAAGGTCACTGTGGCCATGTCGCCGTTGTAGGCAGCGCCTGACATGAACGGCACAAACAGCAGGTTGGTCAGCACATATTCAAACGAGAAACCAATGGCGATCATGAACTCGAACGGGCCAGCCGACATCGCATCGTCAAAAAACGAGCGGGCCACCGAGGTGTACCAAATGCGGTCGCGCGAATCTGCAAAGGCGTGAAAGCCGTTGTAGTACTTGTTGTAATTCGACATCGCATGGATCTGCGTCTGTGCATGACGAATTTCATCAATGGCCTGCATTTGGCAAGCTACCTGGGTACCCACACCCGGGAATTCGCGCCCGGCGCGGGCGAACCCTTTGTGGGCCGCATATTCACCCGGGCTGATGGCTTGAAGGAATATCTTCAGGGCACTCAGGTAACGGGCATCGGTGATGTTGAGGTGGCCGTTGTTTTGGGCGTGTGCATCGATGATGGCGTAGAACTTGCGCTCTTTTTCTGCCTGGTATTTCCAGTACGAATCCATGGTCAGGCGGAAGGGGTCTTCCCACTTGTCCCAGTCATGAATTTTGATGCCTTCGTACGTCACATACGGAAAAGCGTCGTCCATCTTTTGGTAACTGATGGGCCAACCAAGGTCTCGGGTGAGCAGCTTGTATTTCTCTTTAAGCCCGAGTTTCTTTTTTGCAACTTTCATATCCATGTCAGTCTCCTTGTTATGCGTTCCAGCAAAGTGTGAAGGTATCTTCCGTCTCATCCACATGACCACTGAGGGTGATCAGGTTGACTTGCAACTCCTGCAGGTCGTAGTCACGGCCAACCTGCTCTTCGATGGTTTCCCGTCGAATCACAAGCCGGCCTTCGGCATTGATCTTCACCATGGCCGGATCGCGGTTGACCTTCGCATGCGGGTTGTCAATCAAGATGGCATCAATGATGGGGCGGGTGTCTTCGTTGGTTTGAAGGGCAATAAATACAGTGGACATAGTGGTCTTTCAGATTTCGATGCCGTTTTTCTTCATGCGTGCTTTGAACGCATCCACTTCTTCGCCAAGCGCCGCATCGGCATCTGCGCCCAGCGCCAGCTCGACAATGGGCAGCATGGCCGCAGCGGCACGGTCGCTCCACTTCTTGGTCCACTCTTGCAGGATCAGGCGGTTGGGCTCGGATTCGCTGGCGGCGGTACGCAACACCGAATCCACCCATTTGCGGGTTTCACCAAACCAGTCGCTCATGAACTGGGTCAACATGGCCACCGCTGAGGCACCGCGCACCGACAGAAAATCGTCCACGATGCGTTCATAAACCAAGGGGTAAAGAATGCCGTCCAGCGCTGCGTTTTGCGCCACAAACAACTCCAACGGGTCGCGTAGCACCAGACAGTCTTCGACGTAACGGCGCAATGGCTGCCAAGCTTCACCGTCCAGCCAGGCGGCCTTGCCTTCGGTCAGGGCTTCGGTGTCACCCAGCAGCAAGCCGAGGCGCGACAGGTACTGGGCAATGCCCAGTTGATCCATGGCGTGGTACATGCAGGGCTGGGTAAAGGTGGTGCCAAAGCCATAGCCGCAGATAAAGGTGTTGTGCATATTGGCACCCCAGGCGGCATGGCGCAACGGCACCAGCACATTCAGGGCAATGCGTTTCAAATCTTCGGGCAGCATCGCGTCCAGCCCCCGCGACTCGACAAAGTTGAAGTTGGCTTCGGTAGTGTCTTTGTTGGCGGGCACGCGCCAGGGTGTAGGTGCTGTAGTAATACTGGCGCGGGTCTTTCAATACATACCAGTCTTTCATCACAATTTTGGTGATGCTGGTGTCGTAGAGCGCCTGCTCCGGATCCCAGGTAGGACGGTAATGCAGGTTTTCAGCCGCCTGAATGTCATAGCTGCCTTCCTGGTAGCGCGAAGCCGGCTTGTCGCCAAAGCGGCGAACCAAATGGTCGAAGGTGTTGCGCAGGGGCTCAATACTGACCGTACGTAGATCAATTTGCATGGGGGGTCTCCTCAGTTGGGTTTACTTGAATCGGGTTTTGGTGGCATCGGCAAGCCGCCAGTCCCAGTCGCTACGTGGCTCGTCCTGCGCACCATGCGGCAGCACTGGCGGGAGCATCTCAACTTGGTTGGTGGTGCAAAACTCGGCAAATGCGTCGCGGCCAAGAATCAGCTCCACAAACACTTCCGGCTCGCCAATGGCGAAATCGAACTCGATAAAGCCGTTGCCGCGCTCACCACGCAGGCGCACGAAACGCCGCGAGGTGTCCAACACTGGCGCTTGATCCAGCAATGAAGAGGAAGTGGTCATGGACTCGCCGCTCAGCTGACGACTGACAAAAATGATTCATGCAGCTTGCGCTGTGGATAGTCGAGTCCACCACCAGCGCCGAGTCCATCGAAGGACCATGTCGTTGGTTCGTAATCGGGATAGGGTTGATAGCCACCCATGAACGTCTCAAACCGATTGCCAGATGGATCAAATGCATAAATAGTGCACCCGCGTGTAATGCCATGGCGTGTAGGACCGATGTCAATCGGCACCTGGTTCATGGACATGATGTCCGCAGCGCGCAGCACCTCTTCCCAGCTTTCCAGCATGAAGGACAAATGATGCAATTTACCGGGTTCTGGATGCTCGACAAAGGCAATGTCATGGACTTTGTGGGAGCAGGACAGCCAGATTGCGGCATTCCCGGATTCATCAGGGGCGAGGACGCGCTCGACCAAGTAAAAGCCCAGCACTTCAGTAAATAGCTTTTGAACGGCAGCAATATTTGGCCCGTAAAGCAGGCAATGATCCAGACGCACAGGTGCAATGCCGTTCTCAGAAGCCTTGGTCCAAGGGGCTGGATTCAAAACTTGCAAGCCATTGCCCACCGCTGTCTTTTCTGCATAGAGTTCGATCAGGTGTCCACTGGGGATCTCAAAACGAACGCGCTCACCCGTTGCCATCATTTCACCGGCGGGAATACGTTCGGTCTTGACCCCGTAGGCAATAAGATCCGCATCAAGCTTATCCAGAGTTGCCTTGTCGAGCACTTTGAAACCAAAGAAGTCGATACCGGCATGGTCCGCCTGACGAAGCACGACGCTATGGTGGTCGCGCTCATCCCAGCACTTCAGGTAGACACGCCCCTGTGCATCGCGTCCGGTTTCAACCAGACCCAACACGTCACGGTAGTGGCGAACACCTTCTTCAAGGTCCAGTACACGAATCTGCCCATGTCCTGGACGTAATACACCTGTCATTGCCATTTCTATCTCCTCTTGTTAAAAAAATTAAACACCTATTTCGAAGAAGTCTGGTCAGACTCCTGCTTGCAAACCGACCGCCGCATCCCACCAATCACATGCAGGTCTAGGTCGCTGCCCGGCGAGATCCGGCATGCCAGAACTCGGCCATTCTTTTCATCCTCTTCACTCACGTGTGAACGACTCATCACTTTTCGGACGAGGTTGCCAGTCACCACTTCGACCTTGCACACACCACAAGCACCGCCCCGGCACCCCAGCGGAATTCCCCGCCGACCCAACTGCACCATGCCCTCCAGCACCGACTGCCCTGAGTTGCATGGAAAACACTCACCGGTTTCAATAATCTTGATTTGGAACGCAGGCATAAGAGTTCACTATTGACTTTCAAACATCTGGATGACCTAGCCAGAAAACACCCGGCTCGCGGGTGGAATCAAGCCCGTGAGCAGCGATGATTTGAGGCTGTATTTGCATGATGGAAACGGTGTCATGAAGACAACATCGCAATTTGTTTGCCAACATTTTGGAAAGCGGTGAAATCCCCGTCATTCCAAGGGAAAACCCCTAAATCCAAGGATCTTTTTCCCATCTTTTTTCCTTGAAAAAGTTGCATTTTTGACTCCTTCCGAGAGAAATTCCAACTGTGGAAACAATGACTCAAAATTCACTTTTTATAAATTTATGAATTTGAAAAAAACATTCGTAAATTTATGAAACTAGGTCGCTGCAAGGTTCATGATGCGGCTGTACAGGGTCTTGAAACCATCACCCAGGTCGGCATCAAAACGTGGGTCGCCGTTGGCAGAAAAGGCGGTGTAAATCAGCATCCAATCTTGTTCGGTCAGATGCTTGCGGGCCCCGGGAAGAATCGTTTGTTCTTCAAGATTCATATGTTCCCATTGCGCCTGGGCAAACACATTAACCGCGCTGGCAACCCCGGCCAGTGCCTGGCCCGCATCACCTTGTCCGGTGGCGAAATGTTCTACGGCCGTTTGCATCGCCTGCACATGCTCACCGCCGCCAGCGTGTTGTGCGCGCAATTCCTTGATGGCCGCATCACACGCCTTGGTTCGTGCCGCCAGACGTTCAAACAGATAAGCGTCCTCCTTCGGGTGATGCAGCCGCTCCGGAAATGCGTCGATGTAGTGAATCATGGTCAGCGCCAGCGGCACATCCAGCGTGGACTCACCCGTCACAGCTTGTTCAACCAGATGAAGCAGGCCGCGCACCACGGCAGCCAGCGAGCGGTGCTCATCCTGAATAATGGCAACCGCCATCAGCCCGTATGGGTCTGACTGGTTGCTTTCCACCGTGGCCACCAACACCGGAATGCGCGTGCTGGCCAACACCTTTTGCGTTTGTGAGCTCAACAACAGCCCGCGAATGCCCTTGCGTCCGTGCGATGCCATGAAAATCAGATCACAAGCCTCGGCCTGGGCCACGTCAAGAATCACCTCGGCAGGCCGGTCACTGGTGCGCGTGATGGAGGTGCAGTCCACCCCGGCGGCTTTTGCAGCGGCTACAGCTTTTTGCAAAATGCCGCGCGCTTCACCCGCCAGATTGTCCGAATAACGGTCAGGTGCCACGGTGCGCTGCAACGCGCCCTGCTCCGTGGCAGCAAAGTCGACCTGTGCCGTAAAAAAGGTAATGCGTGCGCCAAGTACGGCTGCGAAGGGCACCGCTTGGGAAACAATTTCAGTGGCCAGTCCCGACGCATCGAGTGGAACCAGGAGGTGCTTGTACATGGAAATCTCTCGCAATATTCAGTGGTGTAAATGCATCAGCGTTAAACGATGACGATCTTTTTCTGGGGCAGCAAAAAGTGGCCCAACGCCGGTAGCAAAATCAACGCGCCCAGCATGTTCCAGACGAACATGAAGGCCAGCAAAATGCCCATATCCGCCTGAAACTTGATTGGAGAAAAAATCCAGGTGACCACCGCAATACCCAGCGTGATGCCGGTCAACACAACCACCTTGCCGGTGAACAGCAGTGCTTTGTAATAGGCTTCCGAGAGGCTTTTTCCAGCCTGCAACTGTGCCTGCGTCACCGTCAGTACATACAGCGCGTAATCCACGCCAATGCCCACCCCCAGCGCGATCACCGGCAGCGTGGCAACTTTCACGCCAATATTGAGCGTGACCATCAACGCCTCGCACAACACAGAAGTCAGCATCAGTGGCAGCACCGCACACACCACCGCCCGCCAGGACCGGAAGGTGACAAAGGCCAGCACAATCACGGCCAGATAGACCAGCATCAGCATTTCGGTGTTGGCTTTCTTGACCACCATGTTGGTCGCGGCCTCAATGCCGGCATTGCCTGCGGCAGAAAGGAACCGGATTTTGGTGCTGTCATGACTTGCCGCAAAAGCCTCCACCGTCTTGACCACGCTGTCCAGCGTATCGGCCTTGTGGTCCTTGAGGTAGGCATAGACCGTCAACAGGTCGCAGTTCTGGTTGAACAACTCACGCGGGGCACGGGTAATGATCGAGTTGAGCATCTCCTGGCTGCGCGGAATCTCATACCACTTCAAGCTGCCTTCATTGAGCCCGGCTGCCGCCAGCTTGCTCAAACCCGCCAGCGAGTTGGTGGCTTCCACCCCGGGCAACTGCTTCAACTCTTGCTCCAGGGCATCAACGGCCATGACCGTGTCGTAGTGCGCACAATGAAACTGCGGGGTTTTCACCATCACGATGTAGACATCGGAACTGGCGGCGTAATTGGACACCATGAAGGCGTTGTCACGGTTGTAACGCGAGTCGGGACGCAACTCGGGCGCCCCCTGATCGGTGTCGCCGATCTTTAACTGGAAGCTGACAACAAGACCCATAGCCCCCATGATCGTCGCAACGACGATGGCAACAGTCGCCCACTTGCGCTGTGTAAAAAGATCAAGAAAGGCCCAAAACGGATGCTTGGCATGTCCGGCATCATGCGCTTCGGCCAACTCTGATTTCAGACTTCGTTTGGCTGCAGTCACGCTGACACCGGTGTAGGACAACAAAATGGGCAGCAGAAGCAAATTCGTAAAAATCAGCACCGCCACACCCATACTGGCGGTAATCGCCAAATCCTGAATGACCTGAATCTGAATCACCATCAGGACCGCAAAACCCACCGCATCGGCCAGCAGCGCCGTCACACCAGCCAAGATCAGACGGCGAAAGGTAAAGCGCGCCGCCACCAGCTTGTCGGTGCCACGCCCAATGTCCTGCATGATGCCGTTCATTTTTTGCGCCCCATGGCTCATGCCGATGGCAAACACCAAAAATGGCACCAGTATCGAATAGGGGTCGAGTTCAAAACCCAGCATGGGCAACAGGCCCAGCAACCAGATCACGGCCACCACCGAACACGCCACCACCAGCAGCGTGCTGCGAATACAGCGCGTGTACCAGAACAGCACCACCGTACAAATGACGATGGCAATGGCAAAAAAGATCAATACCTGCTGCAAACCCGCCAGCAGATCACCCACCACTTTGGCAAAGCCGGTGACGTGAATCTTGATGTCGTCGGTCTCGTAGGTCTGGCGCAGTTTTTCGACCCGTGCGGACAGGTCGTTGTAATCGATCCGCGCGCCGGTATCGGCGGCTTTTTCCTGCAGCGGTACCAGCACAATGCTGGACATGAAGTTGGCCGCCACCAGCTGGCCAATTTCGCCCGAACGCTCGACATTCAGACGCACCTGGTCGATGTTGACGGGCGTGCCCGAGTAGTCCTCAGGAATCACCGGGCCACCGTCCAGCCCTTCTTCAGTCACCCCGGTCCAGCGCACGGCAGGCGACCACAGGGATTTCATGAAGGGGCGGTCAACGCCAGGGTACAAAAAAACCTCGTCGTTGACCTTGCGCACGACTTCAAGATAGTCCGCATCAAAAATTGTGCCCTTTTTGGTTTCAATGGCAATGCGCAGGTTGTTACCGGCACCGGCCAACTGAGAGCGGTTTTCAAGAAAATTGGCAATGTACGGATGCTTGGTCGGAATCATCTTCTCGAACGCCGCATTCAGGGTCAAGCCAGTGGCCTGAAAACCCAGCACCACCGTGACCATCAGACACAGCAGCACAATGATGAGCCGGTTGTTGAATAGCGCACGTTCAATCAATGACCCGGATGCGGCATCAAAGTCCTCTAGGGAAACAGCGCCGGCATCCGGCGAAGAGGCCACATAACTCATTACTTTTGCTCCGAATTCAGGGCGCTGGCAGCAACACGCACCGCGCCGTGCTGGGTGGACAGCACCAGTGATCCATCAGCAGCTTCCACCACACCGGTTGCTGCATTCATTTTTGGCACGGCAGGATTGACAAACTGCCCGCCACCGTTGCGGCTGACCAGCACGCGCCCGGTTTCATCCGCCACCACCCAGCGGCCATCGCGCATGCGGGTACCCGCCGTCAGAGTGACAGGCGGGCCAAAGTCCACCTTGGTCCAGCTACCGCCTTGATCGGGTGAGACAAAGGCGTTACCGCGCAAACCAAAAACCACGGTGTTGCCACCGGGTGCCGCCAGCGCACCAAACAAGGTACCGGCATAGGGGCTTGGCAACGCAGTGACGCGCTGGCCAACCTCACTGACCCGGTAAAGTGCGCCCTGTTCTCCGGTCATCAAAAGCTCATTGCCCGCGACGGCAAGATGGTAAAGATGTCGGCTCTTCGGGTTGTCCACCAAGCCAAGCTGCGATGCCCAGGTTTTGCCGCCATCGCGGGTGCCAAAGATCAGGCCATAAGCCCCGACGACCAGACCGTTCTGCTCGTCAAAAAAATACACGTCCAAAAAGGGCTTGTCTGCTCCTTCTGTCACCATACGCTGCGCATCGCGCTGACGCCTTGCACCGGTTTCAGCATTGCTTTGCATGGCAGCATCCGCCGCTACCAGCTCAATTTGAGCCACTTGCCTGCCATCGAGCTGGCGCACCCAGCTCTCGCCGCTGTCTGTCGTTTTCAACACCACACCGCTGTGGCCCACGGCCCAGCCGGTGCTGCCGGTGGCAAAGCGGACGTTGGTCAGGGTGACACTGGTCGGCACGGCCTTGGCTTGCCGCCAGGTCTGACCGTTGTCGTCACTGAGCAGGATGATTCCCATCTCACCCACTGCCACCACACGCTGACCTGCGAGTGCGACAGCGTTCAAGACGGCCGACTTGGCCTGGTCGGACAGCCGGGCCGGCATCTCCAAAACATCGATGCGTCCACCCGCTTCCGCTTTGGCGGCCATCACGGCTCCAACCGTCAGCAGGCAGGCAGAGCCCAAAATGACGGCAGCAGCAAACCACCGCCGCGTCAAACCACGTGCGTCCATTGATCGATTCCCAAAATTGATTAGCCAGTGCCCGTGAACCCAGACCCGGCAGAACCTGCCAGGGGAAACTGACTCCCCCAAGGCAGGCTTGATTGATTAGCGGCTTGCGTCGGCAGCCACTGCGTCACCGGTAAAGTGGTTTTCCGATTTGCGCTTTGGTAACACCTTGAAAGAGCCGCCATTGAGCGACTGCACCATACTCATGGTGCCCTTTTGCAGGTCAAACACCGTCACGGGCTTGATCACCACCGCCGGAATGGCTGGCACTACATAGGGGAACACTTGCGTGGTGCGCCACAGCTTGCCCTCGGGATCGTAGCCATCCATCAACGTCAGCAGCCAGGTGTCCTCATCCAAGTAATAACGACGCTTGGGCACGGCATGACGTTTTCCAGATGCCACGGTGGCCTCGATCTCCCAGACACGGTGCAACTCCCAGCGCAGCTTGTCCGGATTCATGTGCCGCTTGGCAAATGCATCTTCTTCCGTGGCGGTGACGAGGGCATTTGCGTTGTAGGGCACATACATTTCCTTCTTACCCACCAGCTTCCACTGGTAGCGGTCCGGGTGGCCCATCAGGCCCATCACTTCATCAAAGTAATTGGCACCGGATGCCACAAAATCAGGTGTGTCATAGGCCACCGTGGGCGCACGGCGAACCCGGCGCTGCCCCACCAGATATTGCCAGGTCTGGCGTGGTGTGGCCACATCCACACCGTCACGAATCACCAGTGACTCACCCGCCTTGAACGGTGGAGCGATGGTTGAAAAGCGTTGCAGAAAATACTCGCCGCTCCACTTTTCCACAGAACCGTCCTTGTAATAGAACGGGTATTGGTTGGCCTGGTCGTTTTGCGTGGCCAGGGTGCGCATGCCATCTGACGTGCCCACAATGTTCTTGAAGGACACCTCGGTGGACTCTGCCTCAACGCGCAGCAGGTAGTTCCAGATGGCCTCGGCACCATCCTTGGGAATCGGGAACGGAATGCCACCAAAGCAACCCTCGACTGAATTGCCTGCGGCCTTGGTCTTGCAATTGGTCGCATTCTTGAACGTGTTGTCGTACACGTACTGGGGCGCAACAGCGGTGCGGTGGGTCGGGTAAACATCCACCCGGAAGGTTTCGGGGTACTTCTTCAGCAGAGCCTGGGTACCATCACTCAACTTGTCTGCGTACTGGGCCATGTTTTTGGCCGAGATCTGCACCACCGGCTTCTCACCGGCAAACACCTGCGTTGGAATGTCACCCGCCTTGGGCGTGGCGGACACGGTGGTCTTGCCGTCCCAGGCCGGAATGCTGCCATCTTTGTTGGCTGCTTTTTCACCACCCAGGGGCGTGAGCGTCGACTTCAACTTGGCGGCCTCATCGGCACCGACCGCCGCAAAGCTGCCAGTGGCACCGGTCATCAGCGCGACAACAGTCGCGCACAACATGGTTTTTTTCATGATTACAGTCTCGAAATAATGGTTTTGCTTAGAAGGTGCGCTGGATGGACAAGGAGATGAAATCCCGGTCACCGTGAAAGTTTTGATAGGACAGCTCGGGGGCGGCGGTGTTGTACTTGATCACCGAACCGCTTGAGCCAAAGTAATGGGTGAAGTTCAGGCTACCTTGCCAGGTTTTTTTGTAGTCCCCTTTGATACCAATGCTGAAGTTTCCACCGCCTTTAGGAGGCATGAGCGCCGACGCACCTGCCACTGAAGAACGGCCACTGAGGCCATAGGCCAAACCGATGGGCACCTGAATATCTACGCCCGGCATCACCTGAAAGTATTCAGGCTGAAAGACCAACTGGATGGCGCTGGCGCTTTTGGTTGCCAACGGGTCAAGCCACTGCTCATTTTTGGTCACTTTCAGGCGCTGGTTATAGGCGAATTCGCCGATGAAACTGGCCCCCTGCCACAGCGGACTGGCACCCATCACAGTGATCGCCGACATATTGAAGTGCATGGAATCACCCACCGGGTAGGCCGGGTTGTCACTGCCGTTGGAGACACTGTCGCCCGGGAGCACCCGGGTCACGCCACTCGCCACCATAGGCATGTTGTTTCGGAACGAGAGTTCGCCAGC
>VIKI01000115.1:44192-48604 GCA_008080595.1 Comamonadaceae bacterium | reverse complement strand
AACCGCTTGCGGGGTGGCACCGCTGCCGTGCTGCTGGAGCCATTGGGGCCTGAAAGCGGTACACGCCCCGTGCACCCCGACTACAACCGCCAGGTGCGTGCCCTGTGCGACGAGTTTGGTGCGCTGATGATTTTTGACGAAGTGGTTACCGGTTTCCGTATGGGCCCTGGCGGTGCACAAGCCTATTTCAACGTCAAGCCCGACATCACCGTGCTGGGCAAGTGCCTGGCCGGCGGCTACCCCATGGCCGGGGCCATTGGTGGTCGGCGTGACGTGATGATGTTGCTGGTGGGCGGCATTGGCACCACGTCCAAACGGGCCTTTGTGGGCGGCACGCTGTCAGCCAACCCTTTGTCTTGTGTGGCGGGTTACCACGCTCTACTTGAAGCCCAACGCACCGATGCCGCCGGCAAGGCCGGGCGGGCTGGCGACCGCATGCGCAAAGGGCTGGAGCAAATCATCGAGCGGCTGCATCTGCCTTATGTGGTCTACAACATGGGCTCCATCGTGCACTTGCAGACCTCGGGCGTGTTGCTGCTCGACACCAGCAACCTGTACAAGTTGTGGAAGGCCAAAGATGAGGCTAAAGGGCGCAAACACATGATGGAGGAAATGGGCGCAGCCTACTCGGCTCACGGCCTCATCACCCTGGCGGGCAGCCGCATCTACACCAGCCTGGCCGATACCGACGAGGTGGTGGATGACGCGCTCAACCGCTTTGAAGATGTCTTCAAACTGGTGTGACACGATGACGACCGAAGAAGAACTGTTTCAGTTGTGGCCACAGCTTCGCGAGCGGCTGCACGGCAAACACCTGCTGGGTGAAAGTGGCGGCAGCCTGTCACTGCGTATCCCCGGCACCGATGCCATGTGGTTTGGCACGGCAGCGAATGCAAGCCCCAAGCGAACTCTCTATAAGGGTGCTCTACCCGCAAACGGCATCGCTGCGCAGCATGCGGCGGTCTACGCCGTTCGCCCGGATGTCAGCGCCATCGCCATCGGTGGCGGCGTGTATGGGCGCAGTCTGGCTGACTTTGGCGGCCTGATGCCGCAGGTTTTTGACGAGCAGGCACGGCATCTCGGTCGCATGGGGCCTGCGGTAGATGACGCTAGCCGCATCGCGTACTCACTGCAAAAAGGAGGGAGCGTGGTACTGCTGCAAGGACTCCCGGTTTGCTTGGGGCTGACCGCCACACGCATGGCACTCAATGCCGAGCTGTTTGAGAAATGCGCCAAGGCCTACGTGCTGGCCGTGGCAAGTGGTGCGAAGGTGAAATCCTTGCCCTGGATCGTGCCTTTCATTGCCAACGGTCGCTTGCGCAAAGACGTGCAACGTGCCACCCAACGCCTTCAGCAAGGTCTGCTGCCCGAAGAAACCAAAGGCTATTAACAGCCACCACCAAGGAACGCCAATGTCACCCAACCACGCCCCCGAATTGACGCTGGGTCAGATTTTTGCCGCACTGGCCGTTGGCACGATTGCCGTGCTGATGATCGGCGTGCAACCCATCCTGCTGGGCGAGCTTGTTGAGGCCAAACAAGTCAGCCTGGAAGGCGTTGGCATTGTGGCCATGGGCGAGATCGTCACGCTGGGCCTGGGCGTGGTGTTGGGCGACGCGGTGCTGCCCTGGTCGCGGTTAAAGCTCATCACCATCGTGGCAGCTGTACTGGCTTCAAGCCTGGACATGCTCACCCTGTTGGCGGTGGGTGATGGGCAGTTGACTGCGGTGCGCATGGCCGCTGGCCTGGCCGAAGGGATATTGATCTGGGGCACCACAGGGGTGGTGGTGCGCACCTCGAACCCCGCTCGTTTAAGTGGCATCTTCTTTGTGGTTCAGACCATTGCCCAAGCAGCACTGGGCGCGGCACTGGCCAACCTGGTCATTCCGCATGCGGGTTGGAAGGGCGGCTTCATGCTGCTCGGTGGCCTGACCCTGCTGCCTTGTGTGCTGGCATTCTGGCAGCCGCCGCGCCTGGCCCCCTTGGCCTCGAAGGTGGCTTCCGGCTTTCGCTGGAGCGCCTCAACGGTGCTGCCGCTGCTGGTGGTGTTCATGCAAATGGCCACGCTCGGCTCGTTCTGGGCCTACCTTGAACCGCTGGGTAAGGCCGCCGGACTGGATGCCCAGGCCGCCCAGACTCTGATTGCGGGCGTGCTGGTCATGCAGGTGGTTGGCGGCATCGTGGCCACCGTGGCGGTGCGCCACCTGGCGGTGGTGCCAGCACTGGTGGCTGGCTCGGTGGTACTGGCCCTGATCACCACCACGGTCTACCAATTGCCCAGTGGCAGCGCACTCAACTTCTCTATCGCCTGCGCGGTGTTTGGCTTTGTCTGGCTGTTTTTGCTGCCGTTTCACATTGGTCTGGCCTTTCGCGCCGACCCCAGCGGACGTTTGTCTGTGCTAGTCCCCGCCGCACAACTGCTGGGCAGTGCCTTTGGCCCGCTGATGGCCTCACTGGTCGTGCAGGGGGAAGACGCGACTGCCGTCCCCATGATCAGCGCCGCCTTTGCGGTAGCCGCAGGGCTGGTGGTGCTCATCACCCGTCGGCATGGCAAGGCCATCACTTCACAAAACTCACAACCATCCAAGGCCTTCTAAAAGGAACACCCCATGAGCACAACGTCATTAGTCACCGGCGGCAGCGGCTTTGTTGCTTGCCACCTGATCGATCAACTGCTGCAAGCAGGTGATACCGTGCACACCACGGTGCGCAGCCTGAAAGCTGAAGGCAAGTTGCGCCCCTTGCGGCAACTGCAAGCACGTTATCCTGATCGACTCAAACTCTTCGAGGCTGATTTGCTGGTGCCCGGCTCGTTTGATGCCGCCATGGCAGGCTGCACCGTGGTTCACCACGTGGCCTCCCCCTTTTTGCTGCCCGAGAAGATCAAGGATGGCCAACGGGAGATGCTGGAGCCCGCGCTCAACGGCACACGCAATGTGCTGACCAGCGTCAACAAGACACCCAGTGTCCAGCGCGTGGTCATGACCTCCACCGTGGGCGCCATCTTTGGTGATTACGCCGATGTGCTGAACATGAAAGACCGCGTCCTGTCAGCCTCGTACTTCAACACCTCCAGCACCCTCGACAACAACCCTTACCACTACGCCAAAACCGAAGCCGAGAAAGAGGCCTGGAAGCTCTGTCAGGCGCAACAGCGCTGGAGCCTGGTCACGATCAACCCCGGCATGATTCTTGGCCCCTCCCTGACACCCAACTCCGAGTCCGGCAGCCTGTTTTTGCTGGATGAGATGTGCAAAGGCTATTTCTTCTACGGCATGCCCAATCTGAGCCTGACCACCGTGGATGTGCGCGAAGTCGCCCTGGCCCATGTGCAGGCCGCACGCAGGGCACAAGCCCATGGCCGCTACATCCTGGCAGAGAAACAGACCTTGTCGTTTGTTGAAATATCGACCATTTTGCGCCAGGTGCATCACCGCCCCTGGCTACTGCCCAAGCACCAGATCCCGAATTTTGTGGTGCGCCTGATTGGCCCGCTGTTTGGATTGACCCAGGACTACATGCGCAAACACCTGGGCATCCACTTTGCGGTGGACAACCAGCGCAGCATCGATGAACTGGGGGTGGTTTACCGCCCGGTTCAGGAAACCTTGTTCGATCACTACAAGAGCTGGGCTGAGCAGCGCCGCAGTCGCTGAAACCAACAGGCGAGCCCATGAACTTCAGCAACAAAGTCATCTTGGTCGCCGGTGCCTCATCTGGCATGGGCCGCGCCCTGGCGCTGCGCCTGGCCAACGAAGGTGCCCACCTGATCGTGACGGCCCGGCGCAAAGAGCGGTTGGAGTCACTGGCCAGTGACATCAGGCAACGCGGCGGGCAGTGTCTGCCGCTGGCTGCGGATGCCGAGGATGCCGATGCCGCAGCCCAGGTGGTGGCTGCAGGCATCGCACACTTCGGGCGCATTGACCTGGCCGTACTCAACGCAGGCGGTGCACCCGCGCTGGACATGCGCCAAATGAGCGCCCGTGAGGTGACTGCCACTATGCGTTCCAACTACGACACGGTGGTGAATTACCTGTTCCCCATCCTGGCACAGATGGTCAAACAAAAAGGCGGCGTGGTTGCCCACACCAACTCCTTGGCGGGTTTTCTGGGTGTGCCGCTGCAAGGCCCGTATTCAGCCGCCAAAGGTGCGCTGCGCCTGCTGTTTGACACCTGTCGCCTTGAATTCGCGCCGTTTGGTATTCGTTTCATATCGATCTACCCCGGCTTTGTCGCCACCGAGGCCACCGCCAGCGACGGCATGCCCGCGCCGCTGGAAATCTCAGAGGCACAAGCCGTTGATCACATCCTGTACGCGCTGCGCAAGCAACGCTCGGACTACCTGTTTCCCTGGACCTTGCGTTGGCTGGTGCGTTTGGCGGGCGCGTTGCCCAAGGCGCTGACCCACTGGA
>VIKI01000115.1:0-44132 GCA_008080595.1 Comamonadaceae bacterium | reverse complement strand
GGGGTGAGGGAGACAGTGGCGCAAATGATGCTATATATTTAATAGCTGCTTGCACACATCAATACTGGGCCAGACACTGTTTTTACTGCATAAATGTCAATCACATCCCCCTCACCCCGGCCCTCTCCCGCTTGCGGGAGAGGGAGTAAGTCCACTTCAGTTTGAATCGCACCCGATGAATCCTTCCCCAACCCATGACACGCCCATAGAGCTTATCCAGGCCTGCTTTGCCGCCCAAGCTGAGCGGGCATTGGCATTGCGAACGTCCAGCGCCAGTGAACGCATTGGCAAGCTCAAGCTGCTGCAAGCTGCCTTGCTGAAACGGCAAAGCGAACTGCACCAAGCCTTTGCCAGCGACTTTGGCAAGCCCGCTGCCGAGGTCGACCTGACCGAGCTGCTGCCGGTGGTGGACGAGATTCACGCCGCCACCCGGCATCTGCGCAGCTGGATGCGCCCCCGGCGCGTCATGCCCGGCCTGACAACCTTGGGCACCTCCGCCCGCGTGACTTACCAGGGCAAAGGACGCTGCCTGATCATCGGCCCCTGGAACTATCCGGTGGCAACATTGATCAGCCCGCTGGTGTCGGCCATTGCTGCGGGCAACACCGTCATTTTGAAGCCCTCAGAATTCACCCCAGCGGTGAATGCGGTGTTGGGCACAGTGATTGCCGAGGTGTTTGATGCCGCCGAGGTGACGATGGTCACCGGTGCTACCGCCACCGCGCAAGCCCTGCTGGACTGCCCGTTTGACCACATCTTTTTCACCGGCTCCAGCACGGTGGGCAAGCTGGTGATGAGTGCCGCCGCCCGGCATCTGGCCTCGGTCACGCTGGAGCTAGGGGGCAAGTCGCCGGTGATTGTGGATGAGAGTGCCGACCTGGCGCAGGCTGCGGAGTTGATCATGTGGGGCAAACTGGTCAACGCCGGGCAGTCCTGCATCGCACCCGACACCTTGTTTGTGCATCGCAGCGTGCGCGACGAACTGCTGCACCGCTGCAAAGTCATCGTCGCTGCCCGTTATGGCAAGAGTGATGCAGCCATTGCCTCCAGCCCGGATTTGACGCGAATGATCCACGAGCGCCACGCCGCTCGCGTAGCGGCCTTGATTGACGATGCCGTGGGGCTGGGAGCCAAGCTACTTCTGGGCGGTGGACACAACGTGCGGGAGCGCTTCATTGCGCCGACCTTGCTCACCGATGTACCCCCCGAACTTCGGGCCGGTGCTGCCGGTCATCGTTTTTGACGACATTGGCGAGGTCATCGCCCATGTGAATGCGCGTCCCAAACCCCTGGCCCTCTACCTCTGGAGCACCCAGAAAACAATCATCCAGCGGGTTCAGGCAGAACTCAGCTCCGGCAGCCTGGTCATCAACCACTGCATGCAGCAATTTGCCCACAGCGGCCTGCCGTTTGGCGGGGTGGGCAACTCCGGGGTCGGCAATTCACACGGGGTCTATGGCTTCAAGGCTTTTTCGCACGAACGCGCCCTGCTGCGTGGCGGCAAGCTGCTGCCAGTGAAGCTGTTTTTCCCGCCCTACACACCGATGACAAAGCGCTTGATCGGCACGCTGATCGCTTGTGTGCGCAGGCTTTGACCTCACCCACAAACATGAAACTTTTAAAGCCCTTGGTAGCCACAGTTTTACTGGCCCTGCCATTTGTGACACTGGCCGAACTGACCGAACGCCAGGCCAAGCTGCTGGCCCACAACTGTGTGCAATGCCATGCGCGGGCCGCCACCGGTGCGCCGGGCATGGGCCACGCCGAGAACTGGAAAACCAGAGACAGCACAGGTGAAGACAAGCTGCTGCGCAGCGTGATTGAAGGCCTGGGTGGTATGCCGCCGCTGGGCTATTGCGCTGCCTGCACCGAGGCTGATTTGCGTGCCATGATCCGCACCGTGGCGGGGCTGGAAGGAGCCCAGTGATGCAGCACAATCGCCGCCAATTTCTCAGCGCCACCGCTGCCAGTGCAGCCGCCACCCTGTTGCCAGGCTGCAGTTCGCGTGGCAGCGAACCGCACATGCCGGTGGCCTACGAGCTTGGCAAACCCCTGCCCTGGGTGAACTGGGCTGGCAATCAACATTGTTTTCCCAAACACCGCCCCTCACCCAGCACCGAGGCCGAAGTGGTTGACGCTTTGCGCCAGGCCCCGGGCCAGGTGCGGGCCGTTGGGGCCGGGCATTCCTTTGCCGCCCTGGTACCGACCGATGACACCTTGATCGCCACCGATTTGCTCAGCGGCCTGGTCAGCCACGATGCCGCGACGCTTCAGGCGGAACTGTGGGCGGGCACCCGCTTGAATGAAGTCGGCCCGCTGCTGGCTGGCGTAGCACAAGCCCTGCCAAACATGCCCGATGTGGATCACTTTGCACTCGGTGGGGCCATCGCCACCTCGGTGCACGGCACCAGCACCCGCTTTGGCTCACTCTCCAGCCGCATCGTCGGTCTCACGCTGGCCACCCCGAGTGGCGAATTGATCGAGTGCTCGACCACCCAGCACCCCGAGGTGTTTCACGCCGCCCGTGTATCCGTTGGTGCGCTGGGCATCGTCACCCGTGTCCGACTGCAAAACGACAAGCCCTTTCACCTCACGGAAACCAACCGGGTTGAACGCACCGAAGACATCCTGGCCGATCTGGACAAACGCTTTGCCCAGCACCGGCATTTCGAGTTCATGCCACTGCCCCATTCCGATCTGGCGGCCACGGTGGTCACCGAGTTGGCCCAACCGGGAGATGCCAACGTGGGTGAGGATGACCCCAAGGCGCTGGCCGATCTGCGCAAGGTTTTTGATGCCGTCAGCTGGATGCCCGGCGCCAGCCTGGTGTATGACCGGCTGCTGAAAATCGCCATGGGAGACAGCGCCTCCAGCGTGCGCACCGGCCCGTCTTACCAGGTGTTTCCACACCTGCGTGGTGTGCGCTTTCGTGAAATGGAATACGCCGTGCCCGCCGATGCCGGAGCAGCCTGCATCCGCGAGATTCTTCAGACCATTCGTGATCAAAAAATACCCGTGTGCTTCCCGCTGGAGTACCGGAGCGTTGATGCAGACGACATCTGGCTGTCAATGTTCTCCGGCCAAGCCGCAGCCACCATCTCCGTCCACCAGTACGGTGACATCGACCCCGCGCCCTACTTCGCCGCCATCGAGCCGATTTTCTGGAAATACCAGGGGCGACCCCACTGGGGCAAGCTTCACACCCTGGATGCCCCGCGCCTGGCCGCCCTGTACCCCAAGCATTGGCAAGACTTTCAGGAAGTGCGCCGCCAGCTGGATTCGCAGGGCAAGATGCTCAACCCGTATCTGAAAAAAATGTTGGGGGCCTGAGATGCTGTCACGCCGCACACTGCTCATCGGTGGCACTGCCGCAGGGGCTTTGGCTTGGGCTCGACCGCATGAGGCCAGCGCAAGCTATTCGCCCTATTTCGCCGGGCTCAACACGACCTTGCGCCAACAAGGCATTGACCGCCCCGTGCTGCTGATTGACCTGGATCGGCTGGATCGCAACATTGACCGCGTGGTCAAGTCTGCACGCAGCGGCACGCCGCGCAACTACCGCATCGTGGTCAAGTCAGTGCCCAGTCCGGCGCTGGTGGACTACATTGCCAAGCGTGCCGCCACCCGATCCGGCATGGTGTTCCACCGCCCCTTCATCCAGGCCCTGGCCCGCTTGCGACCCGACGCGGATCTGTTGCTGGGCAAGCCCATGCCGGTAGCAGCGCTGGCCAGCTTCTATGCGCAGCATCGCGGCCCGTTTGACCCGGCGCGGCAACTGCAATGGCTGGTGGACTCCCCCGAGCGCCTGGCCCAATACCTGGCACTGGCGCAGGGTCAACAGCTTCGGCTGCGCGTGAATCTGGAGATTGATGTCGGTCTGCACCGGGGTGGTTTTGCCAACCCGCAAGCTGCTGCCGTGGCGCTGAGAACCATTACCAGCCACCCGCAGCAGCTGGCGTTCTCAGGCTTTATGGGCTACGACGCACACCTCATGGGGCTGCCTGGTTTTCTGGCAGGCGGAGAAATCCCGAAAGTGAAAGCGCGTTACGCGGCCTTTGTCGACGACCTGCGCCGCAGCTTCCCGCAGTTGAGTCATTCGGCGCTGACTTTCAATGGCGCAGGCAGCCCGAGCTTTCGCCATCACGAGACGGACTCCCCCCTCAACGACGTGTCGGTCGGCTCTGCCCTGCTCAAACCCAGCCACTATGACCTGCCCGTGCTGGAAGATTTTGAGCCTGCGGCCTTCATCGCCACCCCCGTCCTCAAGCGCCATGCCAGCACCGGGCTACCGACTCAGGAATGGCTGGCTGGCCCATTGGCCGCCTGGGACAGGAACAAGGCCGACACCTTGTTCACCTACGGCGGCAACTGGCTCGCACACACCGAGTCGCCTGCCGGGGTGCAACGGGCCGACATCTATGCCAGCTCCAACCAGGAAGGGTTTTACGCCGCCCGGGGCGTGGCACTGGCGGTGGACGATTTCCTGTTCTTGCGCCCGACCCAATCCGAAGCGGTGCTGCTGCAATTCGGTGACCTGCTGGCCGTGCGTAATGGACAGATCGAGCAGCGCTGGCCGGTGCTGCAAGCCAATCCCTGATCCCGTCCCCCCTCTGGCATCCCGTTACCCATTCATGGAGTTTGAAAAACATGGCTCGTCTGAAAAATTTTGCAGTTCTGGTCGCCACGGTGGCTGCGCTGGCAGCCGCCCCTCATGCCAAGGCCCTGAGATACTCCTATTTTAATAGCTGTTTGCGCTTATTACACATGGGGGCTCGAGCATCATTTGGCATTGAAAACCCTGGTCAAAACAAGCCCATGAGGCCCAGGATACTCACAGCAGCGCTGTCAAAACGTTTTTCCCCGCACAAAAGAAACTTGCTACATTAAATAAATGTTTACAAGACATTTATTTAATAGTAAAGTTGCTTTATGCGCACAACCAAAACCCAACAAGCCCAAAACCACCGCCTGCTGATCCGCACTGCGGTGGACCTGATGACCCAGCACGGGTTTGACGGCACCACCATGAAACAAATCGCCCGCACGGCCGGTCTGGGTGATGCCACCATCTACAAATACTTTCCCACCAAAGAAAAACTGGTGCTGGCCTACTTTGAGCAAGCCATTGGTGATGCCCTCACCCGCATGGGCAAAACCAAGGGGCTGGCGAGTTTTGGCCTGCAAGAGCGCATGCAGTTGCTGATGGACAGCGTGCTCGATGAGCTGCTGGCCGACCGCGAATTTGTCGCCCTGGCCTACCAGCTGGTCGGGCGTTTGCCGCTGTCGCTGCTCAGTGATGCCCTGCCCGGCAAAGCCGCGCTGCGAACCGCTTACGCCGAAATGCTCGACGCAGCGGAACTGTCTGGCGAGCTGCCTCCCTGTGGCTTCAAGGGCAGCCTGGCAGGTTTGCTGGCCGACTCGGTCTACGCCGTCATCAGCCACTGGCTGCGCGACAGCTCGGAGCAGTTTGCCAACACCACTCAGCTGGTTGACATGGGCCTGGGCGTGCTGGTGCTGGCCCTGCGCAGCGGCCTGATCGACAAGCTGCTGGAGCTGGGCGGCTTTGTGCTGCGCAGCCAGCTCACCCGCCTGCTGCAAGACGGCAACGGGCTCACCAGCCTGATGCAACTGGCCCGCCAGGGTCTGCAAAGTGCCGCAGCCAAACCCAAGGCCCAAGCATGAGCACCCCAATCACCCGGCAAGCCCTGCCCACCCACAGCCACATTGCCACTCAGACAGCAGGCGCTGACTTTGCTGACTGCTATTGTTTTGCCGACCCGTGCCCCGATGCCAGCGCCATGGAAACATATCTGGCTGTCATGGGCAAAACGCCGCGCTGGATGGATTTTTTGATGGCGGTGCGCAACCAGGCGGTGCGGCTGGTCGGCCTGAAACACCTGGGGGCCATGCACTTGCCGCCCAGCACCAAGCCCGCCAGCAGCTACCAAGTGGGTGAACGTGTGGGCATCTTCAGCCTGATCCACCTGGCGGCCAATGAGGTGATCGTCTGTGACGACGACAAGCACCTGCGCGTACAAGTCTCGGTGTTCAAGCACCAAGAGCTAGGCCAGCCGATGGTCTCGGTCAGCACCGTGGTGCACAACCACAACCGGCTGGGTCGCCTCTACATGGCGGTGGTGGGGCCGGTGCACCAGCTCATCGTGCCGATCATGCTGAAACAGGTGGCGCATGCCGCAAGCACCGCGCACCGGTAAGCTGGCCCGTAGCGCCGTGGTGGGCGTGGCGGTGGCCCGTGCAGGCGTGGCGCAACTGGCGCACTCGGCCCGACAACGGGTACAAGCCACCACCAACACCGATGCGCATGACGAAGCGCTTGGCCGCATCGCCTTTCAAGCACTCAACCAGCTCAAAGGTGTGGCGCTGAAAGCCTCGCAACTGCTGAGCATGGACATCGGGCTGCTGCCCGAAGCCATGCGCCAGCAACTGGCGCGAGCCCACTACCAGGCCACGCCGCTGAACCGGGCGCTGGTGCTCAAACTGCTGCGCCAGGAGTTTGGTCAAGGCCCGGACGACTTGTTTGCCCAGTTTGAACCCCACGCCTTTGCCGCCGCCAGCCTGGGCCAGGTGCACGCCGCCACGCTGCATACCGGTGAGGCGGTGGCCGTCAAACTGCAATACCCCGGCATGGCCGCCACTATGCAAAGCGATTTGCAGTTGCTGCGCCTGCTGCTTTCCACCCTGGGCCAGCACACTGCGGCCATGCCCAAGCCGCAGGTACTGGAACGCACACTGGCCGACATCAGCACCACCCTGGCGCAGGAGCTGGACTATGTGCAAGAAGCCAGCCAGTTGCAGTGGTTTGCCCAGCATCTGCCCAAGCCCTGGCTGGTCGTGCCGCAGCCGGTGCCCAGCCACAGCACCGCTCGAGTGCTCACCATGCACAAGCTGGACGGCCTACACCTGGAGGCCTGGCTGGCCACCCACCCCAGTCAGGCCGAGCGTGACCACTACGGCCAGTTGCTGTTTGACTTGTTTCTGCACAGCTGTTTTGTGCTGCAGCGCCTGCAAACCGACCCACACCCCGGCAACTTTCTGTTCATGCCCGGTGGCCAGCTCGGACTGCTCGACTTTGGCTGTACCCGCACGCTCGACCCGGCGTTTTGCAACGGCCTTACCCGCGCCTGGTGTGCCGTGTTGTGCCGCCCGAAAGACACCTCCGCGCTGCAAGCCGCCTACACCCAGCTCGGCCTGATCGACCCGGCCATGAGCGAGGCGGTGTTCTGCACCGAGTTGCTGCCCGCATTACAAGCCATGCAAGACTGGCAGTGCCTGCCGTTTCGCAGCACGATGTATGACTTTGGCCAGCTCCCCCTGCCACCGCGTCCAGGTGCAGAGCATCGCCAAGTGATGCAGCACCTGCAAGCCGTGCCGCCCGATCTGCCCTACTTTGACCGGGCGCACCTGGGGCTGGTTCAGATGCTGCGTGCCATGGGGGCACGGGTACACACCGGCAACGCCTGGATTTTTTAGGAGAAGCTCAGCATGCAAACCCTTGACACCCCACCCACCCGCTGGATCGGCCGCTGGATCATGGCGGTTGCCGCTCTGCACACACTGGTCGGACTGGTCATGTTCCAAACCCCGCTGACGGCCATGGCCAGTGGTGGATGGTGGGACAGCGTGGGCCACGACCCAACGCGAGGTGTTGCCGCCTGGTTCATGCTGTTTGGCGGCCCCCTGCTGGCATTGGGCCTGGCCATTGACGCGCTGGAGCAACACCCAAGCACCCGCGCCATGCCAACGCTGGGCTGGTTGATGCTTTTGCTCTGCGCCATGGGAGCACTGTGGATGCCGGTTTCGGGCTTCTGGCTGTGTCTTCCACCTGGAATTGCGCTCCTGCGGCAAAAATAAGTGACAAAACGGCCTGAATCCCAATAAATCAATGCGCAAGCAGCTACTTTTTTTATAGCATTTACAATGCCATCGGGGTGCAGATTTCCACCAAAAATCTATCCAGATCCGCCACATAGGCCACGGTCTGGCCCCAGGGCATCTGCTCGGGTGGCTGCATCAGCGGTGCACCTGCGGCCACAGCACGCACCACGGCAGCGGCCACATCATCGGTGGTGAAAGCAATCTCAAAACTCGGGGCCTTGACATCGGCAGTTTGGGGGGGCGGCAATTCGGTCATCAGCTTGCGCGAGGAAAACGCCAAGCTGGTGCTGCCGGTGTCGAGCTCGCCAAAATCGCCACAGTCGTGCAGAAATTTAAGGGTCAGACAAAATGGTGTAACCCAGTTTTATGACATACCCTTTGAGGTTCAGGAATAAACTGATTGTGACGAGCCACCCCACACAAGCCGGTTGCGGCCTTGGGTTTTGGCTTCATACAGCGCAGAATCTGCACGTGCCATGGTGCTCTCAAAGCTCTCCCCGCAGCGGTATTGAGTCACGCCGATAGAGACGGTCAACTTCAAGCCGAGGCCACCCACAAGAACTTCCGCCTCAGCCACTTTGGCGCGAATTCTTTCCAGGCAGACCAAGCCAACCGACATGTCAGTCTCGGTGAGCAAGATCACGAATTCCTCGCCACCCCAACGCGCCAGCGTGTCATTGCCACGAATCGCACTTTGCACCACAGCCACAAACGCCTGCAGAACCAGATCACCTGCCGGATGCCCATGCTTGTCATTGATCTGCTTGAAATGGTCAATGTCAAGTATGGCCAACAACAACGGTTGTGCATTACGTTCAGCGCGTTGCAGTTCGTCTTGAATTTTTTCCAGCATAAAGCGGCGGTTGGCAATGCCGGTGAGCTCGTCACATGTGGCAATTTGCTGAATCTTGTCCAATGCCAAGGCCAACTGGTTTTTCTGGTTGCGCATGTAAGCACTCATTTGCTGCAGTCGCCAGGTCAGAAAGGTGGTGGCCGACAAAACCACAAACACCATGAAGATGTACGCAACAAACAGGTCAACCGGTTCGTCCGTTGACAGCTGATTCAGTGCATAAGCTGCGGACAGACAAAACAGAATCATTCCGTACAGCGCCACATACACCACCTGGCGCATCGACAAACCGAACATGCCAAACATCAAAATCACCGACAGAATCGGCAAAGTTACACCTCGACCATGACCCGCAATATGAAACGCAGCCGCATTGCAGGCAATGGCATAGAGCATTTGCACAAATGTCAGGGAGGGGTCGGCCATACGGCACGAAAACCCACTGCGGATCAAGGCATAGATCACCACCAAGCCGCCACAGGAAAAAGCCGCCCAGGTATCGACATCGCCCATGCCCTCGATGCCTGCGGCCCGCATGAAATACAGCACCCCGACACAAGCCAGCATCAACACGGCAGCCAGCAGAAATTGGCTGGTGCGAATACGCATGGCCTTTTCGGTGCCAAGCAAAGCCTCCACACCACGCCCAAACCATCGTCTGGGTGTCGTCAAGTTGTCGCCTCTTCCTTTGATACTGCCCACAATGAATCCTGATTATTTGGGGAAGATATTACTGCGTTCACAGCCAAGCCTAGAATGAAACAACCGCTTTGCCGAAAGATTCCCGCATGTCCACCACGCTGATTCGTCGCCTCCTGCTGGTTTTGCTCGTTGTCTGCCTCCTGGGCGCTGGCATCTGGTGGCTCAAGCGGCCCAAGCCAATGGCCGTCATGCTGAGCACCATTGACCAGGGCCGGGTCGAGTCCAGCATTGCCAACACCCGGGCCGGTACGGTCGAGGCCTGCCAGCGCACCAAGCTGTCGGCCACCATCGGCGGGCGCATCGAAGTGCTGGCGGTCAAGGAGGGTGACAAGGTCAAAAAAGGCCAGTTGCTGATGAAGCTCTGGAACGACGACCAGCAAGCCCAAAGTGCGCTGGCCCTGACCCAGGTGGACACCGCCCGCCAGCGCGTCACCGAGGCCTGCACCGTGGCCGCCAACGCCGAGCGCGAGGCGGCAAGGCAAGAATCCCTGTTCAAGCAAGGCTTTGTCTCGGGCTCGCGTGACGAACAGGCCCGCACCGAGGCCCAGGCCCGGCGTGCGGGTTGCGACGCAGCCAAGGCCGATGTGGTGCAAACCCTGGCCCGACTGAAAGCCACTCGCGTAGAACAAAACCGCACCGTGCTCTACGCCCCTTTTGCCGGCACGGTGGCCAAAATTGTGGGCGAGGTCGGTGAATACGCCACACCGTCACCGCCCGGTGTGCCGACCCCACCGGCGATTGACCTGATTGACGACAGCTGCCTCTACGTGCGCGCCCCGATGGACGAGGTCGATGCCCCCAAGATGAGCGCCGGGCAGACCGTGCGCATCAGCTTTGACGCACTGCCCAAGCAATCTTTCCCCGGCAAGGTCAAGCGCGTGGCCCCCTATGTCTCAGCTGTTGAAAAACAGGCCCGCACGGTCGACATTGAAGCCACCCTCGATCCTGAGCAAACCCAACCCCACCTGCTGGTCGGTTACAGCGCCGATGTGGAGGTGGTGCTGGCGGTGCGTGACAAAGTGGTGCGTGTGCCCACCTCGGCCTTGCAGGAAGGTGGCCGCGTGTTGCTGGCCGGGTCGGATGGCACGCTGCAGCAGCGCCAGCTCAAAACCGGCTTGGCCAACTGGGAATTCACCGAGGTGCTGGAAGGCCTGGTGGTGGGTGACCGGGTGGTGACATCGCTGGATCGGGAAGGGGTCAAAGCCGGCATCCCGTTTGTGGCTGACGACACCTCCAAAAAATGAGCACCGCGCAAATCGAGCTGGCCGGGATCGAGCGGGTGTTTCACCTGGGCGACTCCGAGGTGCATGCGCTGCGCAACCTGAACCTGTCGATCACGGCGGGCGAATATGTGGCGGTGATGGGGCCGTCAGGCTCGGGCAAATCCACCCTGCTCAATCTGCTGGGTTTGCTGGATCGGCCCAACACCGGCATCTACCGACTGGAGGGGCGTGATGTGACCACGCTCTCGCCCGACGAACAAGCCCAGGTGCGCAGCCAACGCATCGGCTTTGTGTTCCAGAGTTTTCACCTGGTGCCGCGCCTGAGCGCCGCCGAGAACATTGCCCTGCCGATGGTGTTGGCCGGTCTGGCTCCAGCTCAACGTGAGGTGCGCGTCCAACAAGCCCTGAAAGACTACGGCCTGGAGCAACGGGCCCAGCACCGACCCGATGAACTCTCGGGCGGGCAGCGCCAGCGGGTGGCGATTGCCCGCGCCACCATCATGCAACCGGCGATGATTCTGGCCGACGAACCCACTGGCAACCTGGATCGCGCCACCGGCGAAGAGGTGATTCACCTGCTGGAAGGCCTCAACGCCCAGGGCGTCACCCTGATCATGGTGACCCACGACAGCGCCCTGGGGGCCCGCGCCCAGCGCCAATTGAGGATGGAAGACGGCGCACTCCAGAACGACCAGCGCCGCACCCCGCTCGCAGCGGCAACCACCCCATGCGCAGCACCGACCTGATTCGTTTTGCCCGTGAGGCGGCCACCGGCAACCCGCTGCGTGCCGCCTTGCTGGTGCTGGCCATGTCGATTGGTGTGGCCGCCGTGGTGGTGCTCACCGCGCTGGGTGACGGTGCGCGGCGCTATGTGATGAGCGAGTTCTCCAGCCTGGGCAGCAACCTGGTGATTGTGTTGCCCGGACGCTCCCAAACCGGCGGCTTCAACCCCGGCAATGCCATCACCAGCACCCCGCGTGACCTGAGCATTGACGATGCGCTAGCCCTGCAACGCGCCAGCGCCGTGCGCCGCCTGGCCCCGCTGACGGTGGGCACCTCTGAGATCAGTGTCGGGGGCAAATTACGCGAGGTGATGGTGGCAGGAACAGTTGCCGAGTACATCGAGGTGCGCCAGATGGCCATGGCGCAAGGGCGCTTTCTGGCCGCAGGGGACTGGCATCGGGGGGCCAGTGAAGCGGTGATTGGGGCCAAGGTGCGCGACGAACTGTTTGGCAGCGCCCCGGCTCTGGGCCAATTGGTGCGACTGGGTGACCGACGGTTTCGCATTGTGGGGGTGCTGGCCCCCAGCGGCCAGGGTCTGAGCCTGAACACCGACGAACTGGTGTTTGTGCCGGTGTCACTGGCGCAAGCCATGTTCAACAGCAACACCTTGTTTCGCATTTTGGTGGAAGCCCATGGCAGGGAGTCGATTGAAGCTGCCAAAACCCAAGTGACCGAGATCATCAAATTGCGCCACGAAGGTGAGCAAGACGTAACCGTGATCACCCAAGATGCCGTGCTGGCCACCTTTGACCGCCTGCTGGGGGCATTAACCCTGGGCGTGGCCGGTATTGCCGCCATCAGCCTGGCGGTGGCCGGTATTCTGGTGATGAATGTGATGCTGGTGTCAGTCAGCCAGCGCACCGCCGAGATTGGCCTGCTCAAGGCGCTGGGGGCCACGGGTGGCGGCATCCGGCTGATTTTTTTGACCGAAGCCAGCATGCTGTCGCTGGCTGGTGCGGTGATGGGCTACCTGCTGGGGCAACTGGCGGCGGCGCTGATTCGCTGGCTCTACCCCACGTTTCCGGCTTATCCCCCCGACTGGGCAGTGCTGGCCGGACTCTCCACCGCCCTGCTGACCGGGATTTTGTTTGGCGTGCTGCCGGCCCGTCGGGCGGCGCAACTCGACCCGGTGCAGGCGCTGTCCAAGCGTTGACCCAAACAAACCGCCAAGCGAACCAGCATGCGCCTGCCTGATGCCATCCACCTCGCCCTGCGTGCCGTCACGGCGCAGCGCCTGCGCAGTTTCCTGACGCTGCTGGGCATTGCCGTGGGCATTGCGTCCGTCATTTTGCTGACCTCGATTGGCGAGGGTATTCACCGCTTTGTGCTGGCCGAATTCACCCAGTTTGGGACCAACATTGCCAGCATTTCTCCGGGCAAGGTCAAAACCTCCGGCCCGGCCCCCACCGGTATTCCCAGCTCGGTGCGGCCCCTGAGCCTGGACGATGCCCGTTCGCTGGTCCATTTGCCTCATGTGACGGGTATGACCGCCATGGTCTGGGGCAATACCGAAGTTGCCGCCAATGGCCGCCTGCGCCGCACCACAGTCAACGGTGTCGGGGCCGACATGCTCAAGGTCTACAGCATCAAGGTCAAGATCGGCCAGTTCCTGCCCGACGAGGCGCTGGAAAACGCCCGCGCCTTCGTGGTGCTGGGTTCCAAACTCAAGAGCGAGTTGTTTGGCAGCAGCAACCCCTTGGGGGCACGGGTGCGCATCGGCAGTCTACAGTTTCGGGTGATTGGTGTGCTGGAGGCCAAAGGCCAGTTTCTGGGGGTTGACCTGGACGATGCCGCCTACATTCCCACCGCCCGTGCGCTGGACTTGTACAACCGCGACGGCATGATGAAGATCGACCTGGCGTATGAAGAAGGCATTCCGGCGGCGCGCATCGTGGCGGCAGTGAAAAGCACCCTCACCCTGCGCCACGGGCGTGAAGACTTCACCATCACCACGCAAGAAGACATGCTGCGCACGCTGTCGAACATTCTGGACATCTTGACCATGGCGGTCGGCGCACTGGGCAGCATTTCACTGCTGGTGGGGGGTGTCGGCATTGTGACCATCATGACCATCGCGGTGAGTGAACGCACCGGTGAAATCGGCCTGCTGGTGGCCTTGGGCGCACCGCGCAACACCATTCTGGGCCTGTTCCTGGGTGAAGCGGTCACCTTGTCGGCGATTTGATTCATCTGGCCGTGCCCGCCCTGCCAGTGCACACACCGCTGGTCTTTGTGCTGCTGGCCGAGGGGATTGCGGTGGCCATCGGTTTGCTGGCCGGGGTGTTGCCAGCCCGCCGTGCCGCCCAGCTCAATCCGGTGGATGCGTTGCGCTCTGAGTAAATGAGTAAATGTGGCTGGCTCTGGTCGCCGGGGTGCATTTGAGGTAATCTCCCCGCCTCACTTCCCTAGGACAAATCCATGAAACAACTCCACGTCACCCTGAAACTTGAAATGTCCGTCCCCGACGATTGGGAACTGGTTGAAACCTCCGAGGGCACACCGGTGCTCAAACTGCCCAATGGCCAGTTTCTGGACATCGCCATCGAACCCATGTTTGCCAACAACCCGGAAGAAACCTGGACCAGCACCGAAGAAGAAGACACCTTGAATGATTTTCTGGACATGGTTGATAGCGAAGAGGTGATTTACGAGTTTGTCACCCACTAAAAGTCACCCCAGCGCGTCATACACCCGAATCGCCGCATAGGCATCATTGGCGGCATAGATCAGCTGAGCCTCGGTCAGTTTCGGGTTGGCCCAATTGCTGGTGGAGGCTTTTTTGCTTTTGATGAAGCGCTGGTTGAACAGCACCGCCACCGCGCCTTTCACACCCATGTCTTTGCGGTAACCACGCTCCCGGAAAACGGTGTTGAGTTCAAGCACATCCACTGGCACCACGCCCAGCTTGTGGATGATGCGTTTGCGGTCATCGGCCAGGCCAAACCCGGCTTTGACAATACCGGGCATGGCCAGCAGTTCGGCCGCCACAGCGCGGCAATCCAGGTCATGCAGCTGAAAAACCCAGGCCTGCTCAGGGGTGGCCAGTTGCAGGATGTGCGGGCCATCGGACAGCTCGCCGACTTTGAAGGTCGGTTTGGACTCAGTGTCAAAACCCCAGGCGGTGGCCTTGGTCAAGCTGGCAAAAGCAGCCTGCGCCTGGGCTGGCGTGCTCACCAGGGTGATGCGCTCCAGCCCCAGGCGCTCAAAAGGCGCAAGCAGGGCAATGGCTTCTTTGTCAGGGGTGGGGTGATGGGTGGTGTGCATAAGCCCTATCATCGTCGCTTTTCGGCATAAGCTTATTACTATATATTTGATAGCTGTTTGCGCTTATTCTACAAGCGCTAGAGCTACATTTATACCTTAAACACTTTTGATTTCAATGATGACATTTTCCTTGTTTCCCTTGGGCTGGCAGCATTACCTGCTGGGTGGCCTGTTGATTGGCGCGGGCACTGGCCTGCTGTTTCTGCTGACCGGGCGCATAGGCGGCATGAGCACGGTGTTTTCCAGCAGTTGGTCGTATCTGGTGCAACGGCCCTTTTTCCAGCAGGCCCGCTTCACCGATTCGCGCGGCTGGCGGCTGGTGTATGCCGCCGGGCTGATTCTGGGGGCACTGCTGTGGTGGCTGGGCTTTGCTGGTGGTGCGGCCCTTGCCACCAGCGTGCCCGCGTGGCAACTGCTGGTGGGCGGCTTTTTTGTCGGCTATGGGGCCCGCCTGGGCAACGGCTGCACTTCGGGCCACGGGATTTGTGGACTCGGCTCACTCCAGCTGCCCTCGCTTTACGCGGTGCTGACCTTCATGGCCACGGCCTTTTTGACGGCCAACCTGGCCGCCAGGTGGCTGGCATGAGCGCCACGGGTTTGAACCTGGCCAGGGGATTGGCCACACTGGTGTCGGGTGTCCTGTTTGGTTTGGGCTTGTCGGTGTCGACCATGATCCAGCCCGAGGTGGTGCTGAGCTTTTTGCACCTCGAAGACTTCGGCCTGATGCTGGTGATGGGTGGCGCAGTGTGTGTGGTACTGCTCTGCTACCAACTGGCCCCGCGCCTGCTCAAACGCCCGCTGCTGGACGACCATTTCCACGCCCACCCCAGCGCCTGGAACCGCAACACGCTGGTGGGCGCGGCGCTGTTTGGCCTGGGCTGGGGGCTGTGCGGGGTGTGCCCTGGCCCAGCCATTGCCGGCTTGGGAGCTGGCAACTGGAGTCTGCTGTGGGCCTTGGCGGGTATTGCGCTGGGGGCGCTGGTGCAGGGTTGGCAGGCCAAGCTGTAGGAGCGCTGGGAGGCGCGAATCGCGGCTTCCGCCGCTCCTACAAATGCCGCCACCCGTGCGAATCAAACAGTCTGCAGTTGCGCCACCACCTCAGCCATGCTGGGGCGGGCCTTGGGCTGGGATTGAAGGCAAGATTCGGCCAGCCGTGTCAAGGCATCCATGGCGCAGCTTGAGCTGTCTTGCGCCGGGCAGCGCTCCAACAACTCTTGCAGCAAGCAGCCAAAGGCCCGCACCTCCAGTGCCAACAAGCCCTGATGCGCTTGCCCACCCTCGCTGGGCAAGCAGGTGGCTGCGCCAAAGTCGCCCAGCAGCGCCTCACCTGTGGCCGGGTGCCACAGGATGTTGTGGGCGTACAAGTCGCCATGCATCACCCCTTGCTGGTGCAAATGCGCCACCGCTCCGGCCATGGTCTGTGCCAGTTGCCGCACCGTGGGCCAAGCCAGGCGCAGGTCTGCGGGGTAGACATCGCGCGTACACGTCTCCAGACTGGGCGGCCCGGCCAGGTTGATGTAGGCCGGGTCAATCAGCGGCAACAGCAGGCCGCGCCGGTCTTGCGGGTGGTCGGCCAGCTCGGCGTGAGGTGTACACAGGGCCGGATGCTGTCCAGCAGCCAGGCAGGCCGCCAACTCGTGCTCGGGCAAACCATCGCTGGTGACCGCGCCTTTGAACAATTTGAGCGCCAGCGCGGGCTGGTCACTATCTTGTAACACCTGGTAAATCTGGCCAGAGGCCCCTTCACCCAATGGCTGTCCCAACTGCAGCTCAGGCCAAGACACTTGGCGCAGGGTTGGGGTGGTCGGCTGTGACCAGCCCAACGGGTTGCCCGCCAATGCCAGCCAACTCAAGCGTGGCAACTCGGTCAGCCAGCCAGGCAGTTGTGTCAATTGGTTGGCCGCCAGACGGATCAATTCCAGCCGCTGCGCGTTGGCCAAACTCGCAGGCAACTCACGCAACTGGTTGCCCGCCAGCATGAGTTTGTGCAAGGCTGGACGCTGGCCCAGCTCGGGCGGCAACAGGCTCACCGCGTTGTCAGTCAGGATCAGCCAGCGCAGCGCAGGTGGCAAGGCCGCCCCTGGCACAGTGTGAATCTGACACGCCTTGAAGCCCACCACTTGCAGCGCAGCGCAATCGCCCAGCACCTCGGGCAAATGGGTAAACGGATTGTCTGAGCAAAAAATCACCTTGAGCTGGTGCAGGCGTGGCAAATCATGCGGCAGGCTGTGCAACTGGTTGCCCGAGAGGTTAAGCACCTCCAGCGTGTCGGCCAGGTCAAACACCTCGGGCGGCAGGCTGCGCAGCCCGCAAGACAGGTTCAGGCGGCGCGTGCCAATGAGTGCGCCGCTGCGCAATTGTTCGAGGGTGTGCATTGTGTGGGTCGAGATCAATGGAAGAAATACCGGGGCGAGACAGTGTGGCCGCTGATTATCCCGGGCAGATGAGCCATCCACCCTGTTCAGCCAGTTACCGTTGGTTGCACAAAATGCAGGAGCTTCACACCAAGGATACATATTGCGTACACCATCGGGGCTCATTCATTCGAAGGAGTTTTTCCATGAAATCCACTACCTTGGCATTGGCCATGTTTGCCAGCTTGAGCTTTGGCAACTTGGCGCTGGCACAAGGCCATGACCGCCACGATTCAAACGATGAGCGGCCAGCATCCCACCAAAAAGCCAACTCACACGACAAGCAACGCGGCAACCATTGGGGTCATGGTGATCGGTATGACCCACGTTTTGACCAGCGTAATGAGCGCTGGAATGAACGCCGCGCCGAGTACAACGCACGCGGCCCGGAATTCAGGCGCGGCGGCTACATTCCGCACGAATACCGTAACCCCACTTATGTGATCAACGATTACCGCACACATCACCTGCCAGCACCTCCACGCCATCAGCATTGGGTGCAAGTGGGTTCTGACTATGTGCTGGTGGCCATTGCGACCGGCATCATTGCCAGCATTGTGTTGAATCATTGACAGAAAATACGGGGCTCGATCAACTGGAGCCCCGCAATGCACGAACCCCGTCTGACCCGCGCCCTGCGCGACATGCTCAACACCCAGCGCGTGGCCAGTCTGGGCAGCCTGAATCAGGATGGGTCGCCCTTTGTGTCGATGGTGCCTTATGCCATTGAACCCCAAGCGGCCTGCCTGGTGATCCACATCAGCCTGCTGGCCCACCACACCCACAATGTGCTCAGAAACCCGGCGGTGTCGCTGATGGTGATGCAAGCCGAGATGGCTGGTGAGCCGGTGCATGCCTTGCCACGGGTCTCGATGCAAGCCACGGCCCAGCAACTGCAACCCGACAGCCCGGCCTGGCAGGCAGCGCAACAGGTGTATCTGGCACGTTTTCCCGAAGCCGAACCCATGACACATCTGGGCGATTTCAGCTTTGTCGCCATCTTCCCCACGGCAGCCCGCCAAGTGGCCGGATTTGGCACGGCACGGCCGCTGGATGCCGAAGATTTGGCCAGCTTGCTGCGGCCACGGCCCACTGCGTGAAACGAATCAACCGTTGATGAACGCCACCATCATGCGCGCCACCGCCAGGCCGTCATGACCCTTGGCCAGGCTTTGCATGAAAGCCTGGTACTTTTCTTCACCAAACATGGTGCGGCGTTTGTTGAGCAAAAACGCGCTGTAGTCTTCCACAAACTCGGGGTGTGGCTGCACACAAAACACCTGCCCATCCACCCCAAAAGCCGCCACCGGGCAAAAAGCACTGGTAGCCAAGAGTTTGGCTCCGCTGGGCAACTCCAGCACCTGATCCTGGTGGCTGGCCAGCAAGGCCACCTCAGCGCGACCTTGCGCTTGGGGCAGCTCTGGCGCAGTCCACTCGTAAGACATGCGCCCAGCCCCCCAGCCTTGGGGGGCACGGCCCACCTTGGCTCCCATACACAAGGCAATCAACTGGTGGCCAAAACAGATGCCGATCAGTTTCTTCTTGACTTTGAGCAGCGCCTGCACCTTCTCTTTGAGCTCCAGCACCCAGGGCTCCTGCGAAAACGAGTCGGCCTTGCTGCCGGTCAGCAGCACCGCGTCATAGGCCTCAAACGAGTCCGGGTACTCGCCCTTGACGGTGTTGAAAATATCAAACTCGCCCTCGGCCCCGGCCTGGCGCAGCAGGCGCTCAGACATGGCCCCGTAGCCCGTGTAGATGGGCGCAACTGCGGGGTCAAGAAAATCGTTGTCAAGAATGCAGAGTTTCATTTGCGCTCGCTGTGCTGCGTTGTTTTGTGATCCCCATGCGGCGGATGACGATGGCCGTGTTTGCTGTGCCCATGCACCGGCGCATGTGCCGCGGGTTCAGGGCTGGCTTTTTTGCCCAGCTTGGACTCCGTGCCCTTGATCAGGCGGTTGATGTTCTCGGCATGGCGGTACAGCAAAAACAAGGCCATCACCGCCACGGCCAGGGTGACACTTTTGCTGGCAAACCACAACGCGCCATCACCCAGCACGTACACCACCGGAGCCATCACCGCCGCCGTGATGGAAGCCAGCGACGAGTAGCGAAACAGCACCGCCACACCCAGCCAGACCAGCGCCGTAGCCAGACCCAGCCAGCCACTCAAGCCCAGCAACACGCCCAAGGCCGTGGCCACGCCTTTGCCGCCGACAAACTTGAAAAACACCGGAAACACATGGCCCAGAAAAGCCGCCAGCCCCACCAAGGCCATCGTGCCATCACCCAGACCGTAAGCCGGGCCGTACCACTTGACCAGCACCACCGGCAGCCAGCCTTTGGCGGCATCCAGCAGCAGCGTCAAAATGGCAGCAGCCTTGCTGCCTGAGCGCAACACATTGGTGGCCCCGGGGTTTTTGCTGCCAAAAGTGCGCGGATCGTCCAAGCCCATGACACGGCTGACGATCACCGCAAACGACAGTGAGCCCACCAGGTAAGCCGCCAGAACCGCCAAAAACGGGAAAAAACTTTGCAAAGATTCCAAATCAGCTCCTGAATGCCCCAACGTTGGGGCGAAAGTCGGCTATTTTGCCAGTTGATGGGGATTCATTCCCTCTCCTCAGGGAGAGGGTCAGGGTGAGGGTGGATGTTGGGCTGTTCGCATCGCCTGTGCATCTGGGAAAGACAGCCCTCACCCCAACCCTCTCCCAAGGGGAGAGGGAGTAAAACCAAAAACTCACTTTGAATCGCACCCGATCAAGTTAATCACGTCAGCACCTCGGCCAGCGCACATTGCACCGACTTGGCCCCCAGCAGGTGCACACACACCTGCGGGTCTATCCCCACCAGGTAACCACGCCGCCCGCCGTTGATCAGAATTTTGGGCAGCGCCAGAATGGTGGATTCGATGTACACCGGCATGCTGCGGCGCGTGCCAAACGGCGAGGTGCCGCCCACCAGGTAACCGCTGTGCCGATTCGCCACTTCGGGCGCACAGGGCTCAACCGACTTGGCTCCGATCTGGCGTGCCAGGTTTTTGGTTGACACCTTGCGGTTGCCATGCATCAGCACCACCAGTGGCTTGGCCTCCTGGTCTTGCATGATCAGGGTTTTGACCACTGCATAGGCATCCCACCCCAGCTCAGCCGAGCTGTGCAGCGCCCCGCCGTGCTCCAGGTACTCGTAAGGGTGTTCGGTAAACGCCACCTTGTGGGCTTTAAGCCATTGGGTGGCAGGGGTTTCGGAAACGTGGTCTTTTTTGGCCATGAACAAGCAAAGTCAGAGTCGAAAAATTTGGTGAGAGTCGGGAAAAAACTATGTATCAAGTAACTTATCCGTCTGGGCACCCAGTTCGTCGGCAAATGTGTCCTTGATTCTGAGAATGTCGGGCAGCACTTTGGTAAAAGCCGGTATCAACGCGGGATCAAAATGGTGGCCCATTTCACTCGTCATGTAGTTGACCGCATCCGCAATTGAAAACGCAGGTTTGTAAGGGCATCAAAAACATCGGCTACGGCAACAACCCGACCCATCAACGGAATGGCCTCCCCCTTCAGTCCGCCGGGATAACCCGAGCCGTCCCAGCGCTCGTGATGGGTCAGCGCGATCTGGCGGGCGGTTCTGAGCAGTTCGTCATCATGCATGCCAATGATGTCGGCCCCCATCAGCGGATGTTGCTTCATCAACGCCCATTCACTGGCATCGAGTTTTCCGGGCTTGAGCAACACACTGTCGGGAATGCCGATTTTGCCAATGTCGTGCATCGGTGCCGTTTGCAGCAAAATCTCCTGAGCCACCGAACCCATGCCAAAGGCATCTGCAATCAGCTGGGAATAGTGCGCCATGCGAATCACATGGTTACCCGTCTCGTTGTCCTTGAACTCGGCTGCCCGCCCCAGCCGACGAATGATTTGCTGTCGTGAAACCAGCAAATCCCGGGTGCGCTGATCGACCATTCGTTCCAGCTCTCGGGCCTGATCGTAGAGTGCCAGATGTGTGCGGACACGGGCCTTGACAACCGGCAGGCTGAACGGCTTGGTGATGTAGTCCACCGCGCCAATTTCAAGCCCCAACTGTTCGTCTTCCACCGTACTCATCGCGGTCACAAAGATGACCGGAATCTTGCACCGGTCTGGATTGGCTTTGAGCCGCCGACATACCTCGTGACCACTCAAGCCTGGCATCATGACATCCAGCAAAATCAGATCAGGCGGGTCTTCCGAATAGACAATTTTGATGACTTTCTCACCATTGGAGGCCACTTTGATGTCATAAGTCTCATCCAGAATGGCCGCCAAAAGCTCAATATTCTCAGGAACATCATCAGCAATCAACACAGTCTGGCGTTGGCGCAGGTCAGCCATTGGAATGCTCCTCAAATAGGTCCTGGATTCACAGGCTGATATTCAGTTGTTTGACCAGAATATTCAAGTCCTGAATCGCAGCGTCATAGTCATATTGTGCGGCATGGCGAGCCAGGGAGCGAGCCAGATCTGCGCAATCATGACCCGCCAGAAGCCGGGCCAACTCTGCGGCGTTGCGGCTGGCCTTGGCATCGTCGTTTCGCAGTTCTTCTATCAGCCGATGCAACAACGATTCAAGCACCAGATGATCAAAGACTGGGGAATCCGGCGACAACTCGCCTGGACTTTGCAGCTTGGCATCATTCAGCAGGGTCAGGACAGCGCTCAGGCTTTGCTCCCAATTGACCAGTGCCTCTTGCAAGACAGGCTGCACGCCATCAAGGTGGTACTCCAGATGACGGCTGGCGGCCGCCAATTGATCCGCACCGATATTGGCCGCCAAACCTTTCAGGTTATGAACGATACGCCGGGCGGCCTCTTTGTCGCCAGAATCAAGCGCCTGACGCAGGCGCTGCGGGGCATCGGCTTCACGCTCTCCAAAACGATCCAGCAAACGCTGGTAAAGCGCCTGGTCTTCCCCCATGCGCTTCAATGCGATGTCCCGGTCCAGAATTTTCGGCTTGTTCTCTATGGTGGTTTCCTGAGCAGCCGGGTCCAGCGGGGGCGCGATCAAGGGACTTGGTAACTCCTGATCAGGGGCCAACCAACGGATCAAGGTGGCATAAAAAGCATGAATGTCAATGGGTTTGGCCAGGTAATCATTCATTCCGACCTGAAGGCACTTTTCACGCTCGCCCGCCATGGCATTGGCCGTCATGGCCACAATGATCGTGGCTGCAGATTGCGCGTCCAGACGAATCAGCCGGGTAGCCTCCAGACCATCCATCACCGGCATCTGGCAGTCCATGAAAACCAGCGCGTAATCGCCCCGCTGCACCTTGTCCACCGCCTCGCTGCCGTTGACAGCCAGGTCCGGTGTGATGCCCACGTTGTGCAACAACTCCACGGCCAGCTCCTGGTTGGTCTGGTTGTCTTCAACCAACAGGACACGCTTGCCCTGCAACGCGGCCCGGATATCCACAAGTTCAAGGCGACGGGGAATCAGTTGGGCAACATCCATCTGCAAGGGCTGCCGATGGCAGGCTGTGATGATGGCATCCAGCAATGTCGATGCGGTAGCGGGCTTGTCCAGAATGCCCTCTACCGGAGTATTTCCCAACACCAGTGCCAGATTGTCCCGATCATGCGCCGTGGCCAGCAGGCACAACGGGCGCTGCTCACCCAGCGTCGCATGGATTTTTCGCAAGGTTTCAACCCCGTCCATGGTGGGCATTTTCCAGTCAATCAACACCAGGCGGTAGGGATCACCCGTCTGCGCGGCCTGAGCCAGCGCGACCAGCGCGGCCTCCCCACTGTCCACGGCCAAGGCCACAAAACCCAGTGAGAGCAGCATGTGCACAAACACCTCACGCGCCGCAGCGTTGTCGTCCACCACCAGAATCGACATGCCACGAATATCCAGCAAATGACGCGATTTCTCGGCAGGCAGGGTCGTTGCGTCCGCCAGTTCAAAAACTGCGGTGAAATGGAAACAACTGCCGACCCCGAGTTGGCTGGAAACGCCGATTTTTCCGCCCATGAGTTCCACAATCCGCTTGCTGATGCTCAAACCCAGACCCGTTCCCCCATAACGCCGGGTGGTGGAGCTGTCGGCTTGAGAGAACGCCGTAAAAATCCGTCCTGCGGCATCCTCCGTCATGCCAATACCGGTGTCGCGTACCTCAAAAAGAAGCACGGTGCCGCTGTCCTGCTGGGTCACGCAAGACACAGACAAGGTAATTTCGCCATGATCGGTGAACTTCACAGCGTTGCTGATCAGATTGGTCAGCACCTGCCCCAGTCGCAAGGGGTCACCCATGAGTTTGTCAGGCACATCACTGGCAATATTGAGCAACAGCTCGAGCCCCTTGTCACGGGCGCTGATGCTGGCCAGATCCGCCACATGACTCACCACCGTTTCCAGTTGGAAACCAATACGCTCAAAACTCAGTTTGCCTGCCTCGATTTTGGAAAAATCCAGAATATCGTTGATCAGCGCCAGCAAACCCTTGGCGGCGGAATGCACTTTGTCCAGATAGTTGCGCTGGCGCGAGGTGAGATCAGTCTGCAAGGCCAACTGGGTCATCCCGATCACGGCATTCATCGGGGTACGGATTTCATGGCTCATATTGGCAAGAAACTCTGCCTTGGCCGAAGACGCGGCCTCCGCCAGAGCACGCGCCTCACGGGCATCACGCTCAGCCGCCTTGAGCTCTGAGACATCCACAATCATGCCAATCAAACCACCGGGGGAACCATCCACATTGCGAAACCCGGTCACAGAATACAGGACATCGTGCCCTTGGCCGTCGGCAAAAACGAGCGACTCATTCCTGGACACTCGCCCCCCCGCAAGAATCACCGCCTCGTCCTCCTGCTGGTAGGCCAGGCGCTTGGGTTCAGGAAGAAAGTCCAGATCAGACACCCGTTTGCCGATAAATTGCTGGCGACTGATGCCAAAGCTGGCCTCATACGCCTGGTTACATCCCATGAACCTGGTATCAGCACCCTTGTAAAAAATAGGGTTGGGAATGATGTCAAGCAAGGCCTCGATGAAAGCCACTTGGTGAGCCAGCGTCAGGGTTCGCTCTTGCACTGGGCCACCGGGGCGAGCAAATCCATCTGGCCAATACGCTCACTTTCCCGCATCAGCTCCTTCAGAGGTTTGGCAAACCGTCTGGCAACCCGCATCGCGACCAGAGAACCGGTTGCCAACGACAACACCGTGATCAACAGCAACAGGGCAACATCATCCGGGCGCAGCGGCACAAACTCACTTTGGGGCGCGAATACCGCCAGCCAGACCTGGCGTTGCCCCAGCGCGGTTGCGCGAAACAGGCTGAACCAGCTTTCCTGCTCATGCTCAAACACCGAGATACCTGCCTCCGGCCTGCCCTGCGCAAGCCAGTTGGCATATCCCGTGGCAATTCCGGTCAGTCCCACTTCAGCGGCAGTTTTCAGAACGGCATCTTTGAGCTGTTCGTCATTGGCGAGTTGTGCGGAGTGAGGCAAGGCCAACAAAGCCCCGGTGTCGGTCATCAGGGCTGCGACCCCCTGGTTTCCCAGATGCAGTCCGGTCGTGAAGCGGGAAAGATCGAGCAACTTCACGTCGTGCCCGATGACATAGCGGCTGCCATCCTTGCCAGTCCAGCGCATGGCAGCCGTAATACCCGGCTCGCGCGTGGTGAAAAAAATATACGGATCAGTCCAATACACCGCATCGTCTTTGGGCAGCGCCATGGCCCCCTGAAACCAGGGGCGTTTGCGCGTGTCATAGTCCAGTTCGCGCATTTCGCTTTTCTCCAAAACGCGATCTGAACTCCAAGTCAGCCAGTAAGTCTTGTTGCCCCAGACAACCGGGTTGCTGAGTCGATTGATCCATTTGCCATCTGCCGTGTGAAGCAACAAAATCTCGCTCCCCGACTCATGGGAAAAATTGACCGAGGATATTTCAGCGTGACTGCTGATGATGGGAAAAAAGAACTCGTTGAACCGCGACAACTGGTTATGGTCCAGGTCACCATTCATGCCCCACCCCTGGCTGCTGCGAAGAGTCACCTCCACGGACTCAAACAAGCGCTGAATACGGGCATCCAACTGCTGTGAAACCAGGCCCATTTCAGCTTGCGCCAAGCCATTCACAGCGGGCATCACCACCAGGCGGTAACTACCCAAAGCAAAAACGACCAAGGACAGGAGGATCAGCCCGCTGGTGCGCACCACCAGGCTGCTACCGAAAGTTGTTTTCATTCCCCGCCCCCTTTATCGTCAGGTCAGCCGTTTGAGTCTGTGTCACATATTACAACGAAGCGTTTTTAAACTCACCTCAATAGTGCTTCGATTTGCCCACTTTTCGCAAGCTCGCTGAGCATGCCCCGTTGCTGACATTGCATCCAGAAACATTGGCATTCAAACCAACCTGTGACCCAAGAATATGGAGAACACCGTTAACGAACACCGTAATCCATACGCTGCCAGCGCTTAACACCCTGCTGATACAGCGTCCAAGGCAACACAAAGGCCAAGCTCATCACGATCAGACAGGTCACTGGCGAAAAAACACCAAGAAAATAGGGATCAACCAGTCCAAGGAAAAGCGCCATCACCACAACAACGCCAAGTTGAACCAAATCAAAGCCTTGGACTCGGATTGGCACACGCCAGAAATGCAATGAAATGCAACTGCACATCGCCCATAACAAAAATAGGGCAAACAACAACAATTTGATTGGCGAATAGCCCAACCACAAAGCCCATCCCGCCATCGGCAACAACGTCGCGCTGGCCCCGACGATTGCAATCCATACATACCGCTGAAACCACCATTTTGGGAAACTGAAACGGCAAGGTTGCCCCGGTAACAACAAGATTTGCCCGGCTGGACGTGGAGAAAAATTCGCTGGTGCAAAGCCCAGGACACTCAAACTCGATATCAAAAAAACATTGAAGTATTCACGCAATACGTCCTTGAGTGATTGAACCGCCGTCCCCGGCTCGCCAGTCAACTGATACCACAGCCAAACGATGATCGGCAACACAACTGGCATCCAGGCCGAAGTCCACAAGGACAAAAGCGAAGATGGCAGCGCCAAAAACTCCAGCTGCGGATGGTCACGTCCATGAATCCTGTGGGCGATGAATGGCAGGCTCCATTCACCTCGTTCATTCCAGATTGTTGTCAACCAATTCGACCCGCCATCCACAAAAGGTGGCTGACGATCATGGGCAATCATCCTTGCCAGAAGTGGCCAGGACAGTGGCCCGACCAACAAGCAGATCAGACCCAGCGGACTCAGAAAAGGGATCTCTTCAAACAGCGGAGCTGCCCCCCAATGGTAAAAACCTGTATGGCGGCTCCACCTATTGGGCATCACCCAGAACAACACCATGATCACCAGTACAACCCAGAGCCAGCGAAACACAACCGAACGAAGGTAAAGCGCCGCCCCACCACTCACAAATCCCAAGCCCAGTGCACCGTAACACCACCACACCGTCCAGTGTGTCCAGTTCATCATTTCTGCCTCGGAAATACTCCAAAGCAAAGGCATGCTGACTGCCATGCCTGTCAGCGCACACACCGTCACAATGCGACTTGCATAGACTGGAAAGGTTTGCCATGCTTGCCCAGACATAAGGCTAGCGCTGAAACTACCCAATAACCCGCCGACACACGAGCTCAAAAAAAGCATCAGCACAGCCAACCCGCTGGCCCCTCCAAAGCGCCATCCAAACACCTGAACACACAGGGACACGACCACCATCAAACCCAGCAGCGGCAGCATCAAAACACTCGACCTCAGGAGGGCCAGAAAAATCACGCCATACACCCTCATGACACCAACTCCACGAACAGGGTATCCAGATTCATGGGCGCACGGTGTGCGTCGCTGGGCAGCAACGACAGATCAAACAGCCGCGTATCAATCACAGCAGAGAGTCCTTCGGAACACACATGTTGCGCCAACAGGCCAGGTGCCTCTGGCAAACGCCTGGTCAGTTGCACGCGCTGAACGTATTCGGTTATCACATCCCATTCTTCGGCCAACACAATGCGCCCGTTTTTCATCAGTACCAGGTGGGTGATGATGCGCTCCAGATCACTCAATAAATGACTTGAAATCAGTACTGTGCGTAACTGACCGTCGTCGAACAGGGAACGCATGAAATCACGCCGCATCAGCGGATCAAGACTGGCCACCGGTTCATCCAAAAGCAACAACTCCGGCGCATGCCCCAATGCCTGCAGCAAGGCCAATTTCTGCTTTTGCCCCAATGACAATACGGATATTTTTTGGTCAATATCCAAATCCCAGGCCCGCCGCCAAGCCTCTACCCTCGCGCTGCGCCATACCGGATAAAAGGCCGCAATGTAATCAAGGTAGTGGCCCACCCGCATCCAGTCGACCAACTCAGGGGTTTGTGCCACATACCCCAACCGGGCACGCGCACTGTGGCTCAAAGTTTGCGGGTTCTCGCCCAGCAGGCGAATCTGCCCACTTTGCGGCAGCGTCAAGCCCAGCAAGCAACGCATCAAACTGGTTTTGCCCGCACCGTTGGCCCCCACCACTCCGACCACAGCTCCCTGTGGAATACACAAGTCCAGATCCTTGAGCACATGGCGATCTTTGAAGCTCAGGTTCAGACCACTGACCTCAATGGGTGAAGTACGAGTGGCTGCAAGCTCTTGCTTGTGTAAACCATCGGCCAAGTGTTGTTGGTTCATTGATTTCCTCCTTCAAGTTCCATGCGAAAAGCCGCCAATGCGTCGGCTGGTGAAATCTCTAATTGGCGTGCTTGTTGTGCTGCAGCCTGCAAGCTCGGTCGCAACAAGGCCAGACGCTCAGACTTGGAACTGCCCGGCGCACGTTCGGCCACCACCATGCCTTGCCCACGCAGGCGCTGTAACAAGCCCTGCCCTTCGAGCAAGCTGTAGGCCTTGGAAACCGTCATGGGGTTGACTGCATGCAGCGCTGCTACCGTGCGCACCGATGGCAATTCATCACCGGGACGCAAACCACCGCCCGCCACCAAGCGCTGTACTTGATCCACGATCTGGCGATAAATCGGAACGCTGATGCTTGGATTGATCTCAAATTGCATGGTGAACGCGGAAGTGATGAATTGCTGCCGATATGTGTATTAGTGAAATAATACACTAATTCAAAAAAACAGCCACCATGCCTGCCTGGTCACCCCAACCGCACAGCGCTGTACCTCAGCACTGCGCGCGCAGCAAAGAAAATGGAACTAAAAAAGGGGATTGACTTAAAGATTGCTCAACTCACTGCGCCGGGTCGCGCATGTCCCAGCGAATCTCATCAATCGCCTTGAGCAACTCGGGGCTGAGCGTCGTGCCCCAGATGTCAATGTTTTCATCCAACTGCGCCACCGAGGTAACCCCGATGATGGTGCTGGCCACCTGCCACTTGGTGTAGCAAAACGCCAGCGCCAGCTGCGTCGGGGTCAGGCCGTTGGCGCGGGCCAGCTCGTTGTATCGGCGGGCCGCAGCCAAGGCCAATGGGCGGCCCCAGCGCTGCTGGCGGGTTGACTCGAACAACTTCAGCCGCGCCCGATCCGGCACATCGGCCCCGGTCAGACCCTGCGCATCGTACTTGCCGGTGAGCAGGCCAAACGCCAGTGGTGAGTAGGCCAGCAGCGACACCTTCAGGCGATGCATGGTTTCATCCAGACCGTTTTCCACCGTGCGGCTGAGCAGGCTGTAATTGTTTTGCACCGTGGCCACCCGTGGCAAACCGTATTGCTCGGCCAGGCGCACAAACTCGTGCACGCCATACGGGGTTTCGTTGGAGATACCCACCGCCCGCACCTTGCCGGCCTGCACCAGGGTGTGCAAGGCTTGCAATTGGGCATGGATCGACGTGCCATCCTCCTCCCGGCGCTGGTAATAAACATTGCCAAAAGCCGGCACACTGCGCACCGGCCAGTGAATCTGGTAGAGGTCAATCACATCGGTGTTCAGGCGCTGCAAGCTGCCGTCGCAGGCGGCCAGGATGTCGGCCCCGGTCAAGTCCGGGCTACCACCCCGAACCCAGTTCATGCCACGCGACGGCCCCGCCACCTTGGTCGCCAGCACCAGCTTTTGCCGCGCTCCGGGGCGCTGGGCCAGCCAGTTGCCAATGATTTTTTCAGTGACGTTGAAGGTTTCCGCCCGGGGTGGCACGGAATACATCTCTGCCGTGTCGATAAAGCTCACGCCGCGCTCCAGGGCGCGATCCAGAATGCGGTGGGCCGTGGCTTCGTCCACCTGCTCACCAAAAGTCATGGTGCCCAGGCAAATGGGGGTGACAAAAAGATCGCTGCTGCCGAGTTGAATGGTTTTCATGGTGTCAATAAAAAAAGGCCTTGCAGCCGATTTTTTGAGTTTAAGGCTTTGGCTTGGAGGCTTCGTGCCTATCATCGGCTTGAACACACTCTTGCCAAGGACACTTCCAATGAAGATCACCCTGCCGGTTGACGAACCAGCGGCGCAACGTGCGCATGAAACCGCCCAACAGATGGGCAAAAACCTGAACCAAGTGGTTTGCGACGACTTGGAGCAACGGGGGGATGGCGCACGCCGTGCGCAACAGTGGCCGCCACATGAATCCCGCTGCCTGAGTTCACCCGCCCGACTTGAGGGCTGGCGCTTTGACCGTGACGAAGCCCACGAACGGTAACCAGAACCCCCAGCATTCATATGATAAAAAAGGCTGTATCGCTTGTTAAATAAGCGCAAGCAACTACAAATAAAATAGCTGAATGACTTTCCTAAACCCTCTTCACCCGCCGCCCGTGCAGCCCACCCAGCCGGTGCGGGAAGTCGGCCACGACCTGCTCAAAGGGGTGGCGGTGTTGCTGATGATTCAGGTGCATGTGATGGAGCTGCTGGCCACGCAAAGCGTGATGGACGGCCTGGCGGGAAAAGTGTCGCTATTTCTGGGGGGGGCGCCGGTGGCCCCGGTGTTTTTGCTGCTGTTTGGCTTTTACGCCTTGCGTGCGCCGGTGTGGCCTGGGCGGCTGCTGTGGCGTGGCCTGAAGTTGTTGCTGCTGGGCCTGCTGTTGAACCTGGGGATGAACATACACCTGCTGACGCGCATTGGGCAAGGCCAGCTTGCGCTTGACCCATGGCGCTATCTGCTGGGGGTGGACATTTTGCTGCTGGCGGGCTTGAGCCTGATCGCCATCACCTGGCTGCGCCCGCTGTTGAAAGAGCATGCATGGGCCTGGCTGCTGGCCAGCCTGAGCGTGGCTGCTGTCAGCCCCTGGGTGGGGCAGTGGATGAGCGAATGGGCTGGGGGCGAATCGGGCTGGCAATGGCTGGCGGCTTTTGTGGGCCTGCCTGCGCCCTGGTCATTTTTTCCGCTGTTTCCGTGGCTGGCCTACCCGCTGCTGGGGGTGGCGGCGTTTTACGGGCGCAGCCGCTTACACCTTTCACCGCCCTGGCGCAAACCCTTGCTGGCGGCTGTGCTGCTGGGGTTGCTGCTGACCGGGCCGTTTGCGGTGGCGACAAGTCACCAGCTCAGCGCCTATTACCACCATGATCTGCGGTTTTTCCTGTGGGCCAGCCTGTTGGCGCTGTGCTGGGCGCTGCTGCTGCCACGCCTGGGTTTGCCGCAGCGCGTGACAACATGGTTGGCCTGGTGGGGCCAGCATGTGACGGCGTGTTATGTGCTGCAGTGGCTGCTGATTGGCAACCTGGCCACCGCGATCTACAAAACCCAGTCTCTGGGCGCTTGCCTGCTGTGGTTTGTAGCGCTGGTGCTGCTGACGCGCTGGGGGGTACAGTTTTTGGCCCCAAAGCCTCTGAAATTGAAATGATTTAGGCCTCTAGCGCTTACTCCACTTGCGCAAGCAGCTCTCATTTTTATAGAAGACTCACAACCCCACCTCCCACCCCGGCACGCCCATATCGGCCTTTTGGAACATGTGGGTGGCCTGCAAGATGTAGCGGTCTGGCCCGGCTTGGGCACTCAGAGCGGTGCAGCCCACTTGCGGCGCAATACGCGCCTGGGTGCTCAGCGCCAGCCCGGTGAACGACTGGGTGTGTAGCGCGTCTTGCTGCCAGCACTGCCACTGCTCGTCCCAGCGGCGCTGGTGGGCACTGCTGGCAAAGGTGGCCCAGGGCCAGAGCAGGCGGGCCGTCCATTGGGCTGTGGCCATAGGTAACAGCCGGGCGGGGGTGCAGCGGTCTTGCCAGCGGGTGACGTGAATCGATGCGGGCATGTAGCCGCAGGCCAGCAGCCAGAGGTCAAAAAACGGGTCGGCCACCGCATTACGCTCATAACAGGAAAACACCGCCCAGGTGGATTCGGCCACGCAGCGTGCACCCAGGCTCGACACCAGCGTCATACGGCCTTGCAAGTCCACCTCGCAATGTAGTGACCAGTTTTGCAACTGCTCGTTGCGGGCCACGGTGTAGCACAAGCCGCGCCCGGCCAGCAAATAAAACGGGCGTGCATGGCCGTCCAGGGCAGTGACCACGGTGGAGGATTCAGGTGGCACCACGGCCAGTTCGTAACGGGCCTCCTGCCCAGGCTCGGTCAGCATCACGCTGCTGAGGAGAAACGCCGCCGTGGGTGAACCGGGCTCGTCACTGGTTTGCACATGCAGGTGGATGTGGGGTTGAGGTGAGCGGCCCGAGTTGCCGCAGGTGCCCAGCACATCACCCGGCTGCACCCAGGCCCCGGGGGCCACCACCACCGAGCCCGGCTTGAGGTGCGCCACCATGGCAAACCGCCCCTCATAGAGCTTGATCACCACACAGTTGCCCCAGTTGGCGGCCACATTGGACGATGAAGTCCAGCGCATGCCGCCACGGCCCACGGTGGGTGTGAGCGCCAGAAAAGCCTTGCGACACCGTCCACGCGCCCATACAGGGCAGGCCCAGCGGCACGCTGCCGGGCTCGCCCACCCGTGCGCGGCTGACCTGGGCACGCACAAACGAGGCCTCAGGAAAATCCGGTTGCAACAGGTTGAAGCTGCTGGCCATGCGGGTGTTGCGCACAGCAGCGTACAGCACCAGCCAGGCCGCCAGCACAAACGGGGCGGAGAAAGCCACCAGATGCACCACATCCAGAATGCGCCCCAGCGCCAAAGCCAGCCAGGCCGCCAACACCGCGGCCAGCACCGCCAGCGCGGCGGTCATGAGTGAGGGTGTGGCAAACAAGCCGCCCACCAGCAGGGCCGCCAAAATGGCATTGCTGTCCCAGGCGGTGCTGGCCAGATGCTCGGGGGCCGCGCCCAGCAGTTGCAGCCAGGCACGGGCGGCGGCATAACCCAGCACGGCCAACAGCAGGTAGTAGCGCGAGGCCAGTGCGATTACCCCTAGCACCACCGCACCAACCCAGGGGTTGGGCATGAAATACAGCGCCCCAAAGGCACTCAAAAAGGCATCCAGCCCGTTGCCAAGCAGCTCGGGCGGGGCCACATAGGCACGCATGTGCAAGCTGGACAAGCTGCCGCCCGCCGCCAGGGTGAACATGGCCCCCAAGGCAAACGGCAGGCTCAAAATCGGCAGGGTCACCAGTGACCAGGCCAGGCGGCCCAGCACCACCGTCAACCAGCCCGAAAGCACACCGCCGAGCAGCGTCAAGGCCAGCACCGGTGCGCCAAACACCCACACATGGGCCACAAACAAGCCGCTGAGCAAGCCATTGAACACACACACCGGGCGTTCACCGGCATCGGCCCCGGCGACTTGCCCGGCCAGCCAGGCACTCAGCGCCGCCAGCAAGCCCATGGCCCCGGCGGCAGGGTCAGCCAATGTAAGCAGTGCCAGCAACACACCCGAGGGCCAGGACGGCAGCAGCGAGATCCAGGCGTAGCCCAGGGCCACTTCTTCCAGCAGCCGCTGCAAATAACGACGAACAATCATCAACATAGGAATCCAATCACACCAAATCCACCCACAGCGTACAAGGCTCAAAGTAGGCAAAAGATTGGTACATGCGCAGCTTGTTGGGCCAGCGGTATTCCATGGCACGCAACTGCGGGTTGTAAATGGCGGTGTAGAGCGTGCCAAAGCCTTGCGCGTAGTTGCTGGCACGCAGCGGGCTGACCTCAAAGCTGTTGACAAACGACTCAACCGTACTCAAGGGGTCATAGAGCTTGGCCAGCAGGGTTTGCTGTCGCTCATACGAGTGCGAAAACATGGCGTAGTTGGTCAGCTCAAAATCGCCCTGGTGATTCACCGCCAGGGGTTTGCAACTGATCTTGGGGCTGGCAAACGGGGCCAGCTCCACGGTGCGCACCTGGCCATAAGCATCCAGCAGGGTCACGTTGTAAGCCATGTGGGCCGGTACCCGGCACAGCACTTTGACCGCCTCGTCCACCGTGCCACAAAACTCCAGCACATAGCGCAGGATCAGAGAGATGCCAAAGCCCTCTGTCACGCTGTCTTTGCCGGCATAGGCCAGTGACACGCTCAGGCCGTGCTCATTCATGCCGTCGAGCACACCCCACAGGCAGTCGGTGGAGGCGATCACCGTGGTGTCAAACCAGCGGGTTTTCAGGATACGGCCCTCACACAACTCGGGTGCATAGTCGTAGTTGCGCACCAGGGTGGGGGTGTAGCGGGTCCACACCGCTTGTGAGCAGCCGGCAGTGGCGACAGCCGGGCAGTAGAAGCTGAGCAAGCGGGCATCTTGTTCATCGGCCTGGGTCAGATCTATCAACCGCTGCCACATCGGCACCAGTTCCGGCATGTGGGTGTGCAGGGCCTCACGGCAGGCGTTCAAGCTGGGGCGTTTGAGTTCACCTTCACTGGCAAACCAGCGCCGGTAGCTGGGCAGCGCGGCCTGGGCATGGGCCAGCCACTGGTCGCCGGGGTGGGACTCGTTGACGGCGGTAAAGCATTTGCGTGGGCTGATCGTCATTCCGCCCTCCCGCTTTTAACATTGGCCGGGTTGTGGGCCAGCTCGACCAGGGCGCGCTCTTCCTGGTTGAGCTGGCGCATGGCAAATTGGCTTTGCAGCGCAGCCACCCAGCGCTCACCCTGGGTGTTGAGTTGGCCCTTGGGTGTGCGGATCACCTGGTTGACAAGCATGATGGCCAGGTCTGCGCCCTTGTAGGCGTATTCGCCTTCGGTCAGGATACGCAGCACATAGGCTTCGTCCTCGGCCAGGGCATCACGCCGGTTGACGCTGGCCGCTTTGAGCGTCAAGCTGCCATCGTCTTCCAGCCGGTACACACCTGACACCGGAGCCTGGGTGAGAATTTTCAGCGTGCAGTCGGTGTGTTTCAGAATCACCTGGGCGCTCATGCCGCTGGCCCCCAGCATCAGCATGGCCTGGTTGAATTCGGCCACATTCAGGGTCAGGTTGACGCGCTCGTCATACTCCAGCAGGTGAAACAAAAACAGCGGCACATGCTGGGCGCAAAAGTTGCTCAGGTTGGTCAAGGCGCTGACCCCGCTGATGCGGGCATTGAGCTCACCCAGGTAGACCTCGCCGCTGTCCTGGTCAATCAAAAAGTCCAGCTCGAAATAGCCCCGGTAACCGCGCTGGTAAAGCGCATCACCCATGGCCTGGGTTTTTTGCTGCACCTGGGCGCGAATGCGGTCTGAAAATGCTGCCGCGTAGTTCTCATTGCCACACCAGCCACCCTGGTATGGGGTCAGGGATTCCAGCCCGATCATCTCCGAGAGCAGCGGCCCGACAAAAGTGCCCCAGCGCGTGGCACAAGCCTCGATGGCCGTGCCCACACAGTTCACCCAGCGCATCACCTTGACCTGCTCTTGCGACTCAATTTGGCTTGCAACGCTTGTGTAATCTGCAGGAGAAGCTATAAAAAATGTAGTCTTGCCAGAATCGCCATAAGCGGTTTGCACCACCCAGCGCTGGCCCAGATCCGCCTGTTCTGCCAGCTGCTCTAACTCGGCATACGAGCCCACATGCGCCAGCACATTGGGCACACTGGCGACCCCGGCGGCGTTGCCGATTTCGGTGGTGACGATCTTGCTGTCAATCTCGCGCACCAAGGCGTTTTTGGGCAGCACGATGTTGAGCTTGAGCGCTTGGCACATGGCTTCAATCTGCTCATCAAAAAACAAGAACAGCGCCTGGCAGGGCTCGGCTGTGCTGGCTTGCACCTGGGCAATCGCTTCACGTGTGACCGGGCTGGCCAGCAGGTAACGGTTCACATCTTCAATGCTCTCGAACACCTGGGCATGGTCGTCTGGAATGACCAGGGCGCAGGGGTGCTGGCCGTCAAAACAGTCCAGCAGGTTGATGTTGTGCCAATCCTTCACCCACTCGTGCATGCCCAGCATGTTGAAGTTGCTGGCGCTGACAAAGAACAGGGGCCGGGTGTTGCTGGCAAAGTGGGCCTTGATGTCGGCCAGGGTGTGCAGGGTGATGCTTGGGTTCATGATGCGTCAACAGGTGTTCTGCCAAGTTGGGCCAGGAACTCATCGTCAAACACCTTGAAGCCGTGTTCGAAATGAAAGCCGTGGATTTCCTTGACCTTGATGTGGGCGAAAAAACTCAGGATTTCCGGGGTGATGATTTGCCCCGGGACCAGCACCGGGTAGCCCGGTGGGTAAGGTGTGACGAAGGTGGCCGAGACCCAGATGCGCCCGGCCTGCACCTGAGCCAGCGTGTCGGCTGACAAGGGCACAAATTCCACATGGCGGCGCACTTCGCCCTGGTAGTGGGCGCGGCGCACATCACAGGCGTGGTAAGCGCCGTCGGTAAACGGCATGAAGGCCGGGTGGTAATAGCGCCGCTGCGGCAAGGCCAGGGAGGGCTCCAGCGTCAAGGCCGCCTGCTGCTGATGCTCCTGTGCAAATTTGGCCGCCATCTCGCTCAGCACTTGCACCAGGTAGTCCACACTGGCCTGGGTAGCGCCAATGTTGATCAAAAACAGCACGGTGTGGCGTGAGGTTTTGTTGACCTGAATGTCGTAGCGGGTCATCAACAGTTGGCGGAAACTGCTGCCGTCCATGCCGGTGCGGCTGACATCGAGCGTGACGCGGGTCGGGTCAATCACAAAGTCTGAACTGCCCCAGCTTTGGCTCAAACCGGCCAGATCATGGGGGGTGGCGGCTGCATCTGCGCTGCGGAAATGGGCTGGGATCATCTGCGCATCACCCAGCACCGAGAAATACGCCGCCAGCTCGGCACTGTCTTGAATACGCTGGCGCAGTTGCATCGACAACAAAATGCATTCACGCACCCGGTGAAAACCTTCCAGCGCGGCCTGGCGGCGGGCAATGTCCAGCGAGGCAATGATCTGGTAGTTGGGCGAAGTGGAGGTGTGGATGCGAAACGCTTCCAGAAAGTGCCCCTGGTCAAAGCCCACATCGGCCACATGGATCATCGAGGCTTGCCGAAAGGCCGACAAGGTTTTGTGGGTGGATTGGGTGGCGTACACCCGCAGTTGCACCCGCGCCGGGTCAGGGAACAGCGGCTGCTGCCATTTGGCTTCATCGGTATTGGCATCAAACGCCGTTTTCCACTGGGCGTAAAACTCCCAATAAGCCGGGTCGACTATCCGCTGGCGGATTTTTTTCACCGCGCTCATGGCGGTACGGCTGTGGTACAGCGGGTGAAAGTGGGAGAAGGCAAACCAGGCCTCGTCCCAATGAAAAATCACATCGGGCTTGATGGCCAGCAGCTCCATCATGAAATGCTCGGTGTGGTAGATCAGGCCGTCAAAGGTGGAGTTGGTGAGGGTGATTTGTTTGAGCTGGTCGAGCCGGCCATGGGCCTTCAAGTCCAGCATCACCGCCTTGATCTGGGCCAGGTCAATGCCACCATACAAGTCGTAATCCACCAGCGGATAGGTTTCCAGAAAAATCGGGTACGCGCCCGTCAGCATCACCGAGTAAGGGATGGACTTGTGGCAGTCGGAGGACACCAGCACCAGGTCGCCAGGTTGCAGGTTGGCCTGCATCACGATCTTGTTGGAGGTGGAAGTGCCGTTGGTGACAAAGTAGCTGCTGTCTGCACCAAAAGTTTCGGCTGCTTTGCGCTGCGCTTGCAAAATCGCCCCGGTGGGGTCCAACAGCGAATCCAGCCCGCCCTGGGTCGACGAGGTCTCGGCCAGAAACAGGTTGTTGCCGTAAAAGTCCAGCATGTCGTGAATCCACGGCGAGCCTTTCACCGAGGCCCCGCGCGACAGCGGCAAAGCATGGAACACGCCTTTAGGCTGGCGGCTGTAGGCTTGCAGGGCATCAAAAAACGGGGTTGAAAAGCGCTGGCGCACACCGCTCAAGATGGCCGCATGCAGGTCTTGAAACGGGTTGAGGTGAAACAGCACGCGGTCAAACTGGGCGCGCTGGGCATCGCTCATCTCCAGCGGTGAGAGTTCGCTGATCAAAAAGTGGTTCAGCTCCGGGCGCATGGCACGCATGCTGCGGCACAGGTTGGCCTCCACCACGTCATGCCACTGCACTGGTGCGGCGGTGGCCAGCAACGGCTGGCTGAACTGCGGGTACAGCGCACTGGCCGCTACGCTGCTGACCGGCACATGGTTCAGGTACACGCAGGCCTGAATGTCGGTGTTGGCCAGCACGGCGGTCAGGGCATCTTCGGCACAGTCCACCAGCACAATGTCATAGACAAACTCATCGTGTAAGGACTTGAAGCTGGCCAATTGCTGGCGGTAGAGCATTTCATAGTCGGCCGGACAGGGGTGAACAATCAGCACCTCAAAATAGGGTTTGAGCGGCGCCACCGGCACGGCCTCCAGCTGCCGGTTTTCATGCAGCATGGGGCGATCCAGCCGCTCCAGGTTGGTTTGAAACGGTCTGAAAGTTTGCATCCGATAACTCTCACTTTGCAGCTGATGGCAGCAGTTGTCCACCAGTTGGCGCATCAGCGTGAATTGGCCCTGCGCCAGATAGGCCTGCAAACGCAGCATGACCCCGAGGCCGGGATAAGTCCAGAAGCGGTCCATGGTGGCCAGCGCTTGCAGGCTGGCGGCCAGCTCATCACCCGGTGGCGTGGGCAGATGCAGCGCTTGCTGCAAGGCTTGCCAGAGCGTGTTGCGCTGGTGTTTTAAATCGAACGAGGTCATGACCGGGGATGGGTTGAATGCGGGTTTATTTTTTGGCCAGGTAAGCTTTGGCTTCCAGATGGCCTGGCGAGCGTGCTTGCGCTGCGGTGTAAGCGGCGGCGGCTTCATCGCGCTTGCCCAGCCAGGCATTGGCACGTGCCAGGTAGACATAGGCGCTGGCATCGGTGGGGTAGCTGGTGACCATGCTGGCCGCAGTTTTGGCCATGATGTTCCAGTCTTGCTGGGCTTCCAGGGCAATCACCAGGCGCAGCATGGCGGTGTAGTTGTTGGGGGCCAGGTTCAGGGCGGCTTGTGCCGCTTGCTCGGCTTCGCGCCAGCGTTTGGCGGCCAGCAAGGGCAAGGTGATGCCCAACCGCGCATCCAGGGATTTGGGGTTGCGCTCAATCGCCAGGCGGTATTCGCGAATCGACTCATCAAACCGACCCGGCAGGTAATTCAGCCAGCCGCGGCGGAGAATCTTCAACTCGGCATCTGGCCCGTTGGCAGGTACACCGTCGATGGCGGCCATGGCCTCGGAATATTTGCCCGCCGCCTCCAGCTGGTAAGAGTTTTGCCAGGCGGCTTCTTGTGCGCTCACGTGGGAACACATCAAAGCCATGCTCGCCGCCAGTGCGGCCATCAAAGAGTTCAGTTTCATGATTGAATACCTCCTGTGAAATGAATGAAATCAAAATGGAATGGGCGAATTCTGGAAGCCGTACCTAACGATTCAGGCGCTGTTTGCATGACAGTTTTGTCATGCAGCACGCGGCGCAAAGACTTAAGCTCTGCCCAAGGAAGCACACGATGAAAGTACTACTGGTTGAAGATGAGAAGAAGATTGCCGACTTTGTTTGCGCCGGCTTTAAAGAGCAGGGTTTTGCCTGCGAGCACTGCGACAACGGCATTGACGGGTTTGACCGCGCCAGCACCAGCAGCTTTGATGTGATCGTGCTCGACATCATGCTGCCCGGGCGTGATGGCCTGTCGATCCTGAAAGGTTTGCGCAAGGCGGGCAACGTCACGCCGGTGATTTTGCTCACCGCCCGCAACGAGCTGGATGACCGCATTGAGGGCCTGAGCCTGGGAGCGGACGACTACCTGTCGAAACCGTTTTTTGTGGAAGAGCTGATTGCCCGCATTCAGGCGCTGCTGCGCCGTGTCTCAGGCGAGCGGCAAAACATCTTGGCGGTGGGCGACCTGAAGCTGGACCGCATCAGCCGTGAGGTAACCTGGTGCGGCGAGACGGTAGACCTGACCGGGCGCGAATTCAACCTGGTGGAGTACCTGATGCGCTCACCCGGACGGGTCTTCACCCGCACACAAATTTTGGAACATGTGTGGGACTACGACTTTGACCCCAGCACCAACATCATCGACGTGTGTATTCAGCGTATCCGCAAAAAGATGGCCTCGATTGGAGTGGGCGCAGACGGGGCTTCCCCGATTGAGAGTGTGCGTGGGGTGGGCTACCGTTTTCGCAAACTGGCATGATTAGCAGCTTCAAAACCCGGCTGATTTTGTTGTCGGTACTGGTCAGCGGGGTGGCGCTGGTGGGCTTTGGTGTGGGCTCCTGGTGGCTGATTCGCAGCATTCAACTGGAGCGGCTCGACACCGAGGTGCGAGTCCATGCCGAACGTGAGGTAGGACGGCCACGCACCGCTTTTGGCTGGCAGCGTTTTGAGGCCGATGTATTGACCAACTTTGGTCTGCGCAAGCCAGAGGACTTGCTGCTGTTGGCACAAGACGGTGCGGGACAGGTGATTTACCAATCACCCAACTGGCCCAGCACTTTTGCCATTGAACGTCTGCCCTGGCCAAGCCAGCATGATGTGCCCAAAGCCGGCCCGTGGATTCAGTTGTTGCGCCTGCCACCGCCGGATGGCCCACGTGGCTTGCCGCGTGAGGGGCAATGGGGGCCACCCCCACCGACCTCGGCAGATTTGCCCGCTGAACCGAATCTGGAACCCCCACCACTGGGGGTACGGCCAGGGTCATCCGTGATATTTCGTGACATTGCAGGCGAGCAGTGGCGCATTGGGCTGGCCAGCACCGAACGTGCCCATGTGCTGATTGCCGTCAACGCCAAAGTGATGGATGGCGAAATGACCAGTGTGCGTAATGCATTTGTAGTTGCCATTCCGTTTGCCTTGTTGCTGATCAGCCTGGGGGCCTGGGTGTTGTCGAGTCGCGCCATGCGACCTTTGCAAAAACTCACCGAAGCCACACAACGGGTCACCGCCAAGGGGCTGGATCAACGCCTGACCACGGCCGGAAAAGACCAGGAATTTGTGGAGCTGATTGCGGTCTACAACGGCATGCTGGAGCGGCTGGAGCGCAGCTTCAAGCAGGCTACCCGTTTTTCTGCCGATGCGGCGCACGAACTCAAAACCCCGCTGGCGATTTTGCAAGGGCAGATGGAACGTGTGATTCACCAAGCCGAAGAAGATTCGCCGTTGCAGCGCGAACTCTCCAGTATCCTGGACGAAGTGCGCCGTTTGTCGGGCATTTCGCGCAAGTTGCTGCTGCTGTCACAAGCCGATGCCCAAGTTCGCAAGGAAAATTTTGATTTAAGCGCCGCGCTGGAGGAAGTGCTGGAAGACAGCCAGATGCTGGCCCCGCACCTGAAAATCAGCAGCGAGATTGAACCCGGGCTGACGATTCAAGCCGACAGCAGCCTGCTGCACCAGGTGCTCTACAACCTGATCAGCAACGCCATCAAATACAACCTGGAGCCGGGCTGGATTCATATCGCCGCCAAGCGCCATGGTGCTTGTGTTGAGGTCAGCATCGCCAATGCCTCAACCGGCATGACACCGGCCGATGAAGCCCGACTGTTTGAGCGCTTTTTCAGAGCCGACACGGCCCACAGCCGCCAGGTGGAAGGTGTCGGGCTGGGACTGAGCCTGTCGCGTGAAATTGCCCGCGCCCATGGTGGCGAACTCAGGCTCCAATCACAAAGCAGCGAACAGATGGTGTTTGAACTGCAATTGCCGCTGAACTGATCCGCCAAGTCCACAAGAACTATTGGCGCATTGCCACCAGTTCATCACGCCGCTGATCCCAGGTGGTGCCACGCCCATTTGTGTCTTTGTATTCCTGCGCCACCACCCGACCAACCTCCGGTGCATACCAGAAGGTTTCGGTGATGCGTCCGCGCCAGCTCTGAACCCCTTGGGTAGCTTTGTAGTTGCCCACATGTTCGACACGCAGGGTTTTGAAGTTTCCTGCGGGCACAGTCACGTCTTCCCAACGGGTCACCTGAGCAGTTTGAGTGACCTCTATCAAGGTGTCTGGTTTGCTTTGAAAGTTATAGCTGAATGTCCATGTCTTGCCTGGCGCAAGAGGGAATTTCAGGGGTGCATAGTGGCCGGTCATGCGCGGATCGGCAAAACCGTGGGTGTTGGCATCAAACTGCTCGGTGGTCGTTCCCAGCCGAGTCTTGTCTGATGAACTCAGAATGCCCCAGGCCACCGACCAGGTTGGATGGGTTTGTGTGTTGAAGGTTTGAGAGAAGCGCTCAACCTCTTCTTTTTTCCACAAATCAATGCGTTTGTAAGTCCATTGCTGACCAGCGCTGAACTGCGGGGCCTGCGTCAACAAATGCGCACTGCCCGTGGCAGTGACAGAGGATGGCGGTGCGGCGCAACCCGCCAGCATCGAAACAAGCGATGCGCTCAACAACAAATTTTTCAAGGAACACCCCAACAAAGAAATTGCTCAGAAGTGTCGGGGATTCAAGGGTATTTTTGGCTCACAACAGCATGACAGTTTTGTCATGCCAGGTTGGATTATTCAGGCACATGATCGCTGGGGTATTTCCAGAAATCTTTGAGCAAATAGCTCATCGGCATGTTCAGTGTGGTGTTTTGGGGTGGGATCGGCTGCATGAACCATTTGTTGTAGATGGCACGGGCTTCCCCGCTGTAGATCAGGCGGCGCATTTCTTCGTCAACCAAGGCCTTGAAGGGGGCATCGTCCTTGGGCAACATGATGGCCAGCGGCTCGGTGGTCAGGAACTTGCCCACCACTTTGAGCCCCGCCGGATTGGCTCGGCTGGCTGCCAGGCCGTACAACAACACGTCGTCCATCACAAAAGCATCGGCTTCATTTTTTTCAACCATCTCAACCGCTTTGGCGTGGTCAGGGGCCTCAAGAATCTGGATGCGCAGCATACGCTCCCGATTGGCCTGAGTTGCTGCCTTCAGGGGGGTTGAGCCTTTGGTTGACACCAGACGCTTGCCTTCCATTCCTTCCAGCAATGTGATGCTGCTGTCTGCACGCACCAGCAAGCGGGCTCCCGTAATGAAGTGGGGCACGGTGAACGCCACTTTCTGGCGGCGCTCGGCATTGTTGGTGGTCGACCCACACTCAAGATCTGCCTTGCCCTGGGCCACCATGTCGATCCGGTTGGCAGATGTCACCGGCAGATAGTCCACCACCATGTTGGGGGTGTTGGTTTTTTTACGCACTGCTTCGGCAATTTTCAGGCACAAATCCAGTGCGTAGCCAACCGGTTTTTTCTCAGCATTCAGGTAAGAAAAGGGAATCGAGGAGTCACGGTGCGCCAGCACCAGATGCCCCCCGGACGCAATCTTTTGCAAGACCGGTGTCTGGGGCTGCGCCATAGCCACCTGGACAAACGCCGCCAGACAGCACCCCAAGAAACAACGACTCATTTTTTTCATCAAATTACCCCGAAAGTTGGAAGCTCGTACAACTATAACCAGCAAACTTCGTACCCGCATGCAAACCTTGAATAAGGTCATGCCAGATCGCACTCACAACCGGTGCCGGGGTCAGTTGTTCAGCAACGCCTGCATGACCCGGTTTAACGACTGCAAGGCGGCATCAGGCTTGGCATCCATCTGCACCCGAATGATCGCTCCGTCTACAGCCAGGGCAATGGCCTGAGCGTCGGCTTCGCGCTGCTCGGACGGAACCAGCACGTTGGCAATGGCGGCCATCATGTCCTGCTTGTGGCGCTGCGCCATTTCAACCACGCCCGGTAAACTTGGCCCCAACTCACCCACGCTGTTAATGAAAGCACAACCCCGGAAGCTTTCTGAGCCCAACCACTCGGCCAAGGCTGGAACCAGCGCTCCGGCGTTGCCGCCATACCGTTGCAGAGCATCGGTGAACCAGGCCATCCAGCGCTGATGCCGGTAGTCGAGAAACGCCAGGATGAGATCGTTTTTGCTGGGAAAGTGTCGGTAAAACGTGACCTTGGTCACGCCCGATTCGGCAATCACCCGGTCGATTCCGGTGGCCCGGATGCCTTCACGGTAAAACAGCGTGTGCGCCGTTTGCAAAATGCGCTCCCGCGCGGGCAGGCTTTGCAATGTGGGTGGAGTACGGGTGGGCATGGCTTGATTGTAGACAGATCTGTCTACGGCTGATAGACTGGCACATGTAGACAAATCTGTCTACATGTCACTCCCAAGGAAACCAAGATGCCCAACAAGCCACCCCTGCCCCCTTTCAACTTCGAGACCGCCAGCCAAAAAGTTCGCCTGGCCGAGGATGCCTGGAACACACGAGACCCGCAGCGTGTGGCCCTGGTCTATACCGAAGACACACGCTGGCGCAACCGAGCCGAGTTTGCGCAAGGGCGCGAACAAGTGCGCCAGTTGCTCGCACGCAAATGGGCCAGGGAGCTGGACTACCGCCTGATCAAGGAACTCTGGGCCTTTGGCGAACAGCGCATTGCGGTGCGCTTTGCCTACGAGTGGCATGACGACTCGGGCCATTGGTTTCGCTCATACGGCAACGAAAACTGGGAATTTAATGCCCAGGGTTTGATGGCGCGGCGCTTCGCCAGCATCAACGATCTGCCGATCCAGCAGGCCGAGCGCCAATTTCACTGGCCCCTGGGCCGCCGCCCGGATGAGCATCCATCCCTGAGCGACTTGGGGCTTTGAGCTCTTGGCAGTACAGATGTCGGGTTACGCTGCGCTAACCCGACGTGACTCCAAATCAAAGCGCAGTAAAGAACCCAATCCCCACCAGGGTCAGCAGCGTCAAGCCACAAGCA
>VIKI01000114.1:2452-14824 GCA_008080595.1 Comamonadaceae bacterium | reverse complement strand
AGCGGGTGCTGTTTCAGGACGCTACCAACCGCCCCACCATCGAACCCATTGAGGTCTTCGCCAGCCAGTGGACAGGCGAACTCATCCTGATCACCAGCCGTGCCAGTCTGGCCGGTGCGCTGGCCAAGTTTGACTTCAGCTGGTTCATACCGGCCCTGGTCAAGTACCGCAAGCTGCTGGGTGAAGTGCTGCTGATCTCTTTCATGCTGCAACTCTTTGGCCTGGTGTCACCGCTGTTCTTTCAGGTCATCATGGATCGGGTTCTTGTCCACAAAGGCATGACGACATTGGATGTCTTGGTCATCGGTCTGGTCATCGTCGTCATCTTCGAGAGCGTGCTCAGTGCCCTGCGCGCCTATGTGTTCAGCCACACCACCAGCCGCATCGATGTGGAACTCGGCTCCCGCTTGTTCCGCCATCTTGTGCAGCTCCCCCTGGCCTACTTCCAGGCCCGCCGGGTCGGGGACTCGGTCGCCCGCGTGCGCGAGCTGGAGAACATCCGCAGCTTTCTCACCGGCAATGCCTTGACGGTGCTGCTCGATGTGTTCTTTTCCATCGTCTTCATTGCCGTCATGTTCTTCTACAGCGTGCCGCTCACGCTGATCGTGCTGGTGAGTTTGCCGCTGTACTTTGGCCTGAGCTTGGCCGTTGTCCCTATCCTGCGTGCCCGCCTGGATGTCAAGTTCGCCCGTGGGGCCGAGAACCAGTCCATGCTGGTGGAAACTGTCACCGGCATCCAGACCGTCAAAGCCACCGCGCTGGAGCCTGCCTTTTGCAAACGCTGGGACAACCAGTTGGCCGCCTATGTGTCAGCCAGCTTCAAAACCCAGAACCTCGCCACCGTGGCGCATGAAGCCGTCAACCTGATTGGCAAACTGGTGAATGCCGCCACCCTCTGGTACGGAGCCCATCTGGTGATGAACAACGATGTTGTGACCGGTGTCGGTTTAACGGTCGGCCAGTTCGTCGCCTTCAACATGTTTGCCCAGCGTGTCAGCCAACCCATCATGCGTATGGCCCAGCTTTGGACAGATTTTCAACAGACTGGTATTTCGGTCGCAAGATTGGGCGACATCCTCAACACCCGCACCGAAGTGCCGCCATCCAGCACGGCCCAACTCCCGATGCTGAAAGGCCGCATCACGCTGGACCAGATCAGCTTCCGCTACCGGCCTGAAGCCGCACCGGTGCTAAACAGCCTCAGCCTGGACATTCAGCCCGGTGAAATCATCGGCATCGTCGGTCGCTCCGGCTCCGGCAAAAGCACCCTGACCAAGCTGGTACAGCGCCTGTACAGCCCGGAAGGCGGCAGGCTGCTGGTCGATGGCATCGACATCAGCCTGATTGACGCGGCCCAACTCAGAAGACAAGTCGGTGTGGTTCTGCAAGAAAACCTGTTGTTCAACCGCAGTGTGCGAGAAAACATCGCCATCACCGACCCGGCAGCCCCGATTGAAGCCGTGATGCGTGTCGCTCAACTCGCAGGTGCCCACGACTTCATCAGCGAACTCACCGAAGGTTATGACACCGTGGTGGGTGAACAAGGTGGCTCCTTGAGTGGCGGCCAACGCCAGCGCATCGCCATTGCCCGCGCCCTGTTCACCAACCCCCGCATCCTGATCCTGGACGAAGCCACCAGCGCGCTGGACTACGAGAGTGAAGCCATCATCCAGAAGAACATGGCCCACATCTGCCAGGGCCGCACCGTGTTGATCATTGCGCACCGCCTGAGTGCTGTGCGCCACGCCCACCGCATCATCGTCATGGACAAGGGCAACATTGTCGAAGCCGGGCCGCATGACAGTTTGGTGAAGCAACCCCAAGGCCTGTATGCCTACCTGTGGCGCATGCAGGACGGTGGGCGGCCCACCGAAGGCATCAGCGCATGAATGCCTTATGCCGGCTTTGTAGGAGCGGCGGCAGCCGCGAATCGGGCCTGTCGACGCTCCCACAACCCCCAAACAAATATCGCGCCTGCCGACGCTCCTACAACAGCCAGCCTTGAGCGCCACACCATGTCCCACTCCATCCCCGTCAAACACCCCATTCTCGAACTCCTCACCCGCTACCAAACCATCTTCCAACACGCCTGGACTCACCGCGCCGAGCTGGCTGGCCCGGCCCGCATGGCCGACGAAGTCGCCTTTCTGCCCGCCGCCCTGAGCCTGGTGGAAACCCCGGTGCACCCCGCGCCACGCCGCCTGGCCTATGGCCTGATGGCCCTGTTTTTCATCGCCCTGGTCTGGTCTTACTTTGGTCAGGTGGACATCGTGGCCATCGCCCCAGGGCGCATCATCGTCAGTGAGCGCACCAAAGTCATCCAGCCGCTGGAAGCCAGCATTGTCAAAAAGGTACTGGTCAAAGACGGTGACCGGGTAGCCGCAGGTCAGGTGCTGGTCGAATTGGACCCCACCATGGCCAGTGCCGACAGTGCCAGCGTGCAAGAGCAGTTACACACCCAGGCCTCGGAAATCATGCGTACCAAAGCCTTGCTCAAGGCACTCTCAATTGCAGAGCTGCCTGCGCAAGTGAATATTGGGCCAGAGCCTGATTTGTCTTACAAACCCAATGCGGCACAGAGCCAATCCATCCAGGCCCAGCTGCATTCCGAATGGCAAGACATCCGCGCCAAACTCGCCAAGCTCGATGCCGAAGCGAATCGCCGCCAGGCTGAAATCTTCACCGTCAAAGCCAGCATCGCCAAACTGGAGGCCACCCTGCCGATGGCCCAGGCGCGAGAGGCCGACTTCAAAACCCTGGTCAACCAGGGCTTTATGTCCGGCCACGCCACCCAGGATAAAACCAGAGAGCGTATTGAGCTGGAGCGTGACCTGGCGGTGCAACGCGCCCGGCTGCTTGAGGTCTTGTCCATCCAGCGAGAAACCGAACAAGCCCAAGCCGCCTTCAAGGCCGAAACCCAGCGCACTTTAAGCGAGCGCCACGCCCTGGCGGCCAGCAGACACAGCCAGTTGCAGGCCGACTCCGCAAAAGCCAGCCAGCGCGAGCGCCAAACCCAGCTGACCGCCCCGGTAGCAGGCATCGTGCAGCAACTGGCGGTGCACTCGGTCGGTGGCGTGGTGACCAGCGCCCAGCCTTTGATGATCGTTGTGCCCGACAGCCCCACGGTCACGGCTGAAGTCACCATTGCCAACCAGGACATCGGCTTTGTGAATGCAGGCCAGCTGGCTGCGGTGAAGCTGGAGACCTTTGCCTACACCAAGTACGGCACGGTAGAAGCCAGGGTGGATGTGGTGACAGCCGATGCGGTGACGGATGACAAGCGGGGTAGCTATTACCCGGCGATCCTGACCCTGAGTCAAAGAGACATGCTGATTGACGGCAAGCGGGTTCCCTTGAGCCCTGGGATGAACATCACGGCGGAGATCAAGACCGGCAAGCGGCGGATTATTGAGTACCTGCTGAGTCCGGTGCAGCGGGCGGGGTCTGAGAGTTTGCGGGAGCGGTAGGCATCCACATGGAGACAGAAAAATGATCAATCACAGGAGATAAATTGCTATGAATTAGATAGCTTCTTGCGCACATTTCTAAAGCACTACAGGTTAATTTTGTTGCAAATTACCACAAAAACCACGACATGAGAACCAACGTCTTCACCACCATCCTCGTCTTCTTCTTGCTGCTCAGCCTTGGCGCTGCAGCCCAAACCCAGCAGCCTCCTGGCGTGCCGAGTCAGGCGCAGCCCTGGCAGGTTCAGACCCTGAACACTCGCAGCATCGAGGGCGGCCAGACCGCCACCGTTGCCTTGGCCGTCCGCAGCCCGGCATCCGTGCCCGTCAAACACGTGCTGCTGCACGTTTCGCCCTACAGCATCGCCGCACTGAAAGTGGCCAATGGCAACACGGCCATGGTCTGGAATGTGCCCTGGGTCACCGCTTCTGCCCAGCTCAATGAGCGCGGCATTGCCGTAGCCTTTGCCGACATTCCCAGCGATGCCAACAAGCGTGGTCTGCCCAGCCGTCCACCGTATGAGGTTGCAGCCGACATCACTGCAATCTTGCGGCAATTGAAGCAGCAGTTTCCCGGTGTGCTGATTCATCTGGCTGGTTTTGGTTACGGGGCTGGTGCATTGATTGATGTTGCCACCGGCGTGCAAGGCTTTGAGCGCATGGTCATCGTCAGTGGCGATTTCAGCAACTACCGCAGCAATGACTGGAGCCACCTCAAGCAGCCAGTGCTTCTGATCCACGCACCCAGCACCCAATGTGATCACGCGCCATTTCTGGAGGCCGAGTTTGTGGCCCGCAAAAACCACTTTACGTTGGTGCAAGCTGGCTACAAGCAGGCAGAACCCAAACCCAATTGCGCGGCCAGCAGCCACCACGTCTTGAGCAAGCTAGAGGTTGCCATGTCCACCATCGTGGCGCAATGGTTCGATGGTGTTGAGCCACCCGCCACCATCGGCCATCACACCCCGCAACGGGCATGGCGTGAACAACTGGTCAACTACACCGCACCCGCTACCTTTGGCAGCAACCTACTGGAGATGACCCTGCTGTTTCCACCCGGTGCCGGGCCGCATCCGGTGCTGGTGTTCAATCATGGTGATATCGAAATCGATACTGCCTGGATGCGCTACAAGCGACGCTACGTCGAGATGGTGGTTGCACGTGAGTTTTTGCAACTGGGCTGGGCGGTGGCTTTTCCGTCACGCCCTGGGGTGGGGCTGTCAGAGGGCACTTATCGACTTTCATTCCAGGTAGGTGACGCAGATGCTACCTACAAAGCCAGGGTTCACGTAGAAAGTGTTCTTCCTGCGTTTGAGTACCTGAAGGCCCACCCGGACATCAACCCCCAACGCATCATCGTTGCTGGCCAGTCTGCGGGCGGCTACGTCACCATGTATTTGGCCAGCATGAACCTGCCGGGGGTGGTGGGTGCCGTTGACTTTTCTGGCGGCCGAACTGACAAGCGGGGCAGTGACGCGGCTGGCTACTTGAACAACATGATGGTGAGCGGCTTTGCGGAGCTTGGCAAATCAACCAGAGTACCCACCCTGTGGGTGTTTGCCGAAAACGACAGCCGCTACACCGCCAACACCATCCGTGCATCACATCAAGCCTTTGTCGAGGCCGGCGGTAAAGCCACACTCGCTCTGAGCCCACCGATTGAGGGAGATGGGCATTTTGTCTATCAAAAGCCAGAGTTGTGGCGTGCTGCCTTGAAAGAGTATTTGGCTGAGCTTGATGGGGCTGGGCGTGGGCAATAGCGCCTGCTCAGCCAACTCAATGGAGACAAATTGCATGAAAACCTTCACGTTCATTTTTCCTGAGACGTTTCCTTGTGGCCGCAAAACAATAGCTTCTTGCGCATGATTTACAAGGGCTACAGCACATTTTTTCTGTAAATTCGACGCACAGCGCTGCCAATCAAACACCATGGAGGCAAACGGCATGAGTGACTTTTTATCAACCTACTTGAGGGCAAAGAAATGGACACCACGATAAAGCGAAGGCGAATCGGAATTTCAATCGACCAAAAGCCCGTTGGCTGGATTGGCACAGAAGACGGCTTTCTGGTGTCTGATGCGGCCAAGGGTCTGCGCAGGCCGGCAGCCATTGATGCCGATGGGTATATTTACTATGGATATGAGAGTGCCTTGCGCAGTGTTGATATGCGTTACAGCTCGATTTCTTTGCAAACTCTTGAGGCCCACGACGAAAGCATGCAGTACCGGGCCGTGCAGGGTGAACCGAATGGATTCACGATCAGCTACCAAAAACATAGCTTCTTGCGCAATCAAATAGAGCGCTACAAGGCTAAAGGATATTCAAAGCCTTGTGCAAATGAAGCCGAATGGAGCCAAGCAGCATGAAACAACTCGGCAAACAACTATTAATCGCCTGCTGCCTCCTTGGCGCACTGTTCTTGAGCGCCTGTGCCACTGGGTCTGGTGGTCACGGCGGCGTAGCGCAAGGACGGGATTACTTTCCTGGCGGATCACCTGATTACGCATGGGGCATCTCGCAAACCAAAGAGGACTTTGTGAATGTGGAGCAGGCGCAGTCCTACTCTGGTTTGTATTCCAGGCAGCGTACCTGGCAAAACATCACAGTCAGCAGCAGGGCTTCAGCCACCATCCTTGGTCTCAATGCCTACTACCCGCTTCACGTGCGCTGGAAGCTCAAGGATGGGCGCGAGTTCATGCTGGAGAACATTGACATTGCCGCAATCATGCGGGAGTACTTCAAGAGCCACGACATTCAGTTGCAGTGGCAGCGAGAACGAAGGCCAATGGACTCGGTTGGCGACTATGGGCCACTGCTCACCCACGAAGTGAAGGATGACACCGTTCGCATCAAGTGGGTGATTTCGACCAATCACACCCCTGTCGATAAACGACTTACCACATCGAAGGCGGCAACCAAATGGCAAATTACCGACGAAGAACACCTTGTCACCACCCTGCAAGGTGTACCTACCCACGATATTGATTTCAACAACTGGTACGAAGTTCGCAAATAAGGAAAACTCATCATGACCACATACATCGCTCAAACCCTCATCGATCAAGGCTATACCGGAGCCACGGGTACTACGCCTTACAAACCCGCAACCGCAGGTCAGATCACCCAACTGCAAAATATCTACAACAAATCGTTTGCCGGGCAGGTGACCGGTACGGCTTCAACCAATGCCATTCACATCAACATCAATTTCGATGGCACGCAAAACAACGGAAAAATTCTTCTCCCTGGTGATGTATCTGAGACCAATGTATGGAAACTCTCGGACTTGCAACGCAACGCAGGTGATCAAAGAAACACCATCTACGAATCCGGCATCGGAGCCCAAACCGTCAAGAGCGGCACACTGGATGCCAATGGCAATCCCGCTCCCGGCAGCAGTCCCAGCGATTGGGAGTCCACGCCATGGAAAGCGGGTGAAGTTGGTAATGCCATTCTCGACTCGGCTTATAAACGATTGACCGCCAGAGTCGCCGCCATCCTCGCCGACCCGAACACCGCCAACGCCGAAATCGCCCTGAACCTGGCCGGTTTCAGCCGGGGTTCAGCCGAAGCGGTGGCCTTTGCCAATCTGCTCAACCAGCGGGGCATCCCCGGCTTGTACGAGCCCGGCCATGTGCCCGTCAACAGCATGGTGTTGTATGACCCGGTCAACCAGACTGCTGGGTCGCTAAACACCACCTGGCCCACCAACGTGCAAAACACCCTGGTCTTGGTGGCGCTCAACGAAGGTCGGGACATCATGTCCGCCATGCCCGTGGGTGCAAACGCCATCGTCATTGGCGTGCCTGGTGCTCACTCCGACATTGGTGGCAGCTTCAACCCCCAGGGTGTCTCCGCAATCACGCTCAAGATCACAAAAGATTTTCTGGAAGCCACAGGTTCGAAAGTCGCCGCGATCCCTGACAACCTCCAGCCAGACTTTTCGCAAATGAATATCCACAATTCGGGGCTGGACAACTACGGCAACGTGAAGTGGACCTTCACTGACGGCAATCGCTACTACGAAAGCGGGGGGCTTGGCAGCATTGCAGTACAAGATATGCTGGGTCAAGGTTTGAAACTGGACCCGGTATACGTCAATGTGAATGGCAAGCTGGATTTAGTGGCGTTCCGCAAAACCCTGACCAGCGACACCACTGACCCACTGTCCGGCCAACACACCGTCAGCCGCGATGCCACGGTCTATGCTACAGATGGCATCACAGTGCAGGGTCGGGCTTTTGACAGCACAGTGACGGACACTACTGGGCAAGTGGCAAGCAGCTTGAAAGTGACCTATGCTGGTGATGGCAGCACGATTCTTCAAACTGAGTTGACTGAACGACAGGCGAACAACTCCCTGCTGACAACTGTGCGTGATGGTCAGGGCAGTACGCTATCCACCACCCATCTCCAAACCTACGACGACGGTAGCACCAGCACCACCACGGCCTACCCCAACGGCAACAGCCAGACCCTCACCACCAACGCCGACGGCACGCTGTACCAAAAAAGCCAAACTGTTGTGGATGCCAATGGCAACACCGACACTTCGGTCACCGATGCCGCAGGCAAGTCTGTGCGCAACATCCACACCGACTACATCCAAAACGAAACCGGCACCAGCCGCATCGAAACCGTCACCACATCGGCAGGCACGGTGCGAAACACCTATGGCACAGACGGAGTCCTGATCAGCAGCGAAGCCCTGTCGCCCGGTGCGGACTCTTCCCCCAACACCTGGAAACCCGTGCCCACCGATGGCAGCCAACCCTGGTACGAAACCCCGGCTGCCCAGCAACTGGGCAACACGCTCACCGGCATGCAAAGCCTGATTGCCGCCTTGAAGAGCGGCAAACCCCTGCCCATTGCTACCGCAACCTTCAACCTGGCTGCCACCGTCAGCCGCAATGCCGAGCTGGCAGGCATCAGCCAGGGCCTGGGTACGCTCAGCAGCCTGGACAGCTTCACCCAAGCCCTGCAACGCGGTGACGAACTCGCTGCCATCAGCAGCGGGGCCAGCTTTGTCAACAACGTCTACATCGAACTCTTCAAGGACACCGTTACACGGGGCATTGCCGCCCTGGGCGGTATCAATGCTGCCCGTGCTCTTGCTGACATGGGTGACGAAGCCGCAGCCAGCCTGGTGCAAACCGCCGATGTGTTTCAAAACCTGTCCGACGCACTGCCTTACCTGAACCTCATCAACTCAGTGGCCCACGGCGACACTGCGGGTTCCATTGTGGCGATTGCCTCCATTGCGGGCTATCCCGTGGTCGGCTGGATCTATGCAGGGGGCTCCATTCTTCTTGAGGCCTTCAAAAACGAGTACAGCGTGAACGGCATCGCCGTGCCCATCAGCTCCCAGGACGGCCAGCACGCCCATGCCAACATCATCGTCAGCAACGAACGCGGAGGCGAGACCGCAGGCAGCGTTCTTGACGGCCTGATTGGCGCAGTCTGCGCTTTGATGGTTACCAAAACGGCGGGGGCATCTACAGTCTGACCTTCCATGACGCGCAAACCGGGCAAGGCTATGTGCGCAGCTATGACAGCAAGGGGGCATTCATGGGCGATGCCCAAAGCGGCTTCACCGCCGAGTTTGCCAACAGCGAAGACTTTTTCAAAAACATCAGCCAGCAATTTGTTGAAGCCGCCTACAAGAGCGATGCCGTGGCCCCGGTGTGGATGGTTAAAACCGTGGATGCGCAGGCCGCACGGGGTGATGCCCTGGCAGGCCTGAACACCGAACAACGTGCTGCGGCTCTGGGGCAGTTGTACCCCAGCGGCCAGAGCGCACGGGTGTTGGCGCTTGACCTGGATGGCAATGGCATTGACATCACCGGTGCAGCACAAGGCGGCAGCGTGCTGGTGGACATCGACAACGACGGCTTTGCCGAGCAAACCGACTGGCTCAACCCCAAGGATGGAATTTTGGTGCTGGATCGCAATGGTGACGGCAAGATCGAAGGCGGGCATGAGATGTTTGCTGATGCCAAGGTCAACACCGCAGCCAGAGGCCTGCATGCGCTGGATGAGATTGATGCCAATGGCGATGGCAAGCTCAGCAGCAGCGACTTTGCCTTTGACTACCTTCGGGTTTGGGGCGATGCCAACCATGATGGGCTGGTGCAGGGAGGTGAGCTTGCCAGCATGAGCAGCAAAGGCATCAGCGAACTTGACATCAGTACCGGCCAGTTTGTGATGGGCGGACAAAGCCGCAGCATGCAGACCACGGCATTGAATGCCGACAGTGCGGGCTATATCACCCGTAGCGTGGGCAACAGCCTGCTGGTGATCAATGAAACCGGCGATGCCAGTCTGATGGCCCGTGCCCTGGCAGACTTTGGGCAAAGCTCAGATGCCGCAGTGCGGGCCGCGCATACCCATACCGCAGGGGGGTCCGTGCAAGCCAGCACGCTCACGGTGGTGGACGAGCTGATGGATGGGCTGGAGGACACGGCCATCGTGGTCAGCGTGGCACAGTTGCTGCACAACGACCACAGCACGGCTGCGGGTGCTTTGAGCATCAGCAGCGTAGGCGCAAGCCAGGGCGGCAGCGTGAGTTTTGATGCGGCCAGCCAGACCGTGCGGTTTATGCCAACGGCCAACTACAACGGCCAAGCCAGCTTCAACTACACCGTGACCGACGCTCGGGGGCAGCAGAGCACGGCAACAGCCATGGTGGATGTGGCCGCTGTGAATGATGCGCCGGTGATCAGTAATACGGTTTACATGCGGGCTGCGGTGGCGACGGACATGACGCAAACCAGTATTTCAATGGAATCAGGTTCGAGCATCGAGTACGGTTTACCAGCCAATGCTGTGCTGGGTGCGGTGCAAGTCAACCTGGGCGGGGTAACCGCATTTGCAGCCATTGGCGCAACGCAGGTTATGGGCTTCAAGGATGGGCAGATGTACCTGGGCAGTGGCACACCGGGTCAAGCTGTTTCCGATTGGCAATTGGTGAGCGTGATGGATGCCAACCGGGGCACCATCAGCGCAAGCGATGTCGATGCAGTGAGTGGTGAGCTGAGCTACAAGGTGGTTAACAGCACCCGGTTTGGTCATATGTCAACGTTTGATGACAAAACCGGTGTCTGGCAGTATGTGCATACTGATTCGAGTGGGTTGGACGATGCTTTTGTGGTGCAAGTCAGTGACGCGCATGGCGGGATCGCACAGCAGAAGGTGCTGATCAGCAACCCAGATCCAGTGCCTGCCCCTCCTAGTGAGAATGGCGGCAATGGGGATTTGACCAACACATCTCCTGTGCAAGACCCAGATCCCCTTGGTACGCTGGTCGATCAGTTGAACGATAAAGATGCCCTTCAGAAGAATACCAATCAGGTGACCGAAGAGAACGGGGACAAAACCATTACCGCCGAAGATGGTAGCAAGCTGACCACGCACACCGACCCGGGCTCAGGTGAAACTACCGTGACCAATACCCCAGGGCCAAACGGCAACGTGCTGGGCGAGGCCATTGAAAACCCGTCATTTGGCTCTGCCACCAGTGCAACGGTAACCCGGTCGGAAGATGGCACAACCACGGTGAGCTATGGGTTCGCCGACGGTACGAACATGACGGCAACCACCACACCGGGCGGGACGACATCCTACACATCCACGACCACGATACAGGGCTATGAGGCTACCGTGGGCGTGTTGACGGATGGAAGTGGCAAGCCTGTGAGCACAGGATTTGGTTCCCCGGTATTGGGTTCAGTGATCAGTGGTGGGCCACCTGCGCCCACACCCACACCCACACCCACACCCACACCCACACCCACACCTGATGAACCTGAACCCACACCTACGCCTACGCCTACACCCGGTGAAGAACAAGAGCAGGCTCAACCGAATACCCCAACAACGCCTAACACACCAACAACTCCTGATACACCAACAACTCCTGACAATACGACCACACCAACGGAGACACCTTCCACGTCTAACGATCCAACTGGTGGTGAATTAACTCAACCAAATGAAACCCCTGCCAGTGTTGCTGCGGCTGCTGCGGCTGCAGCTGAAGCGGCTGCAGCTGAGGCGGCTGCAGCTGAGGCGGCGGCGGCTGAGGCGGCGGCTGCTGCTGAGGCTGCTGATGCGGCAGCGGCTGATACTTCTGACGCTGCTGACGCTGCTGACGCTGCTGACGGTGCTGACGCTGCTGACGGTGCTGACGGTGCAGGTGAACCCGTCCTCATCGACCTAGACGGAAACGGTGTCGAACTCATCGCACGCCAAGCCTCCAATATCTACTTCGACAGCCTGGGAGATGGGCTCTTGCACCACACCGGTTGGATTGGCCCCAACGATGCTTTTGTGGTCGAAGACCTCAATGGCGATGGCCAGATCACCATGGGTTCTGAGATTGCCTTTGCCAGCAGAACAACGGCCAGCGACACCGACCTGCAAGCCCTGATCAGCCTGCATGACACCAATGGAAATGGTCAGATCAGCGCTGCGGATACCGGCCTGGAAAACCTGCGTCTGTGGAGAGATTCCAACAGCAATGGTCTCAGCGAAGCGGGTGAATTGATGACTTTCGAACAAGCCGGACTGGTCTCCATTTCTGGACAGCGGCGCATCGTGAACTACAGCAGCGGCGATGTCGACATCTCGGCCATGAGCACCGCCACCTTCAATGTCAACGGTCAAACCGTGACGCGAGCTGTGGCCGATGCCAGCTTCCAGGTTGAAGCCGCCGTGCTGCAATCCGCAAGTCCAGACGCAGCAGGCAACCTGCTTGTTACCACCCTGGATGGCAAACAACTGCTGCAAGCCCAAACACCGCTCAATACCACACTATCAACCAGCCTGGACGGTGCAGTGGGCAGTGCACAGGCCGACACCATCAGTGCCACCAAAGCCGCATGGATCTTTGGTGGTGCGGGCAACG
>VIKI01000114.1:0-2421 GCA_008080595.1 Comamonadaceae bacterium | reverse complement strand
TACCGGAAGTGCCCAAGACGACTGGCTCCAAGGTGGTCTAGGCAAAGACGTGCTCAACGGTGGCGATGGCAATGACACCTTGGTCATAGACAGCCAGGACAACACCTGGGGTATTCAAGGTGGCAAAGGCTTTGATACGGTCATCGTGGAAGGCACAGGCGGTGTCACACTGGACATGACACTGTCCACACTGGAAGTGGCCTATGGAGGTGTGGGCAACGACGTGCTTGTCAACAGTGGCGTGGGCAGTGCCCTCATGTCGGGTGGTGCAGGGAACGACACGCTCACGGGAGGCGCTGGTTCAGATGTTCTGGAAGGTGGTGCAGACAATGACTCCCTGGAAGGGGGCGCAGGCAAAGATGCACTGATGGGCGGCACAGAAAACGACATCTACATCCTGCGCACAGGCACGGGAGTTGACACGCTGCAAGATGCCGCAGGCGTTGACCGCATTCTGGTGCGCGGTAACTACAGCGCCGCTGACATCGTGCTCACCCGCCATGACCAGAGCGTGATCGTGACCCTCAAGGGCAGCAGCGACTCCATGGTGCTCACCAACTGGTTCAGTGACGTGGCCGGGCAAACCTCGGCCGGGCAGATTGAATCCATCGAGTTTGAAAACGGCACTGCCGCCATTGATGCAGCCTACATCAATGGCCTGCTGGACAACCATGCCCCCACCGCCGTGGCAGACGTGGCGCAAACGCAGGAAGATGCCCCCGTATCTGCTACTGGCAACCTGCTGAGCAATGACACGGATGTAGATTTACCAGTAGACAGCCGCCAACACCTGACCATCAGCAACCCTGGCACAGTGGCAGGCAGCTATGGGCAACTGCAACTGAGTGCCGATGGTGCGTACACCTACGCCCTGGACAACAGCCTGCCTACGGTGCAAGCCCTGGCGGTGGGTGAAACCCTGGTGGACACCATCGTCTACACCGTGCAAGACAATGCGGTGAACAACAAAACTGCCACATCCGAACTGAGCATCACCATTGCAGGCACTAACGACGCACCCATTGTCGTCACAGCAATAGCCGACCAACTTGCCCGCGAACAACATGCCTTCAGCTTCACCGTTGCAGAAAACACCTTCCTCGATGTGGATCACGGTGACGTACTCAGTTACAGCGCACTGTTGCTGAACACCGACGGCAGTACCCAGGCCCTGCCAAGTTGGCTGCACTTCGATGCCGCCACCCGCAGCTTCAGCGGCACACCCGGCAGTGCCGATGGCGGCAGCTTTGACTTCCAGGTCACGGCCACCGACCTGCACGGAGCCAGTGTGTCCACCCGTTTCACGGTGGACATTGCCGATGAGTTTGCGGGTACGGGCAGCAACCTCAACACCATCACCGGCAGTTGGAAGAATGACACCCTGAATGGCACCCGCCGCAGCGAAACCCTGCTGGGCAATGGCGGCACAGACAAACTGCTGGCCGGTGAGGGTGACAACACCATCACCTCTACCGGTGGCGACACCCTGATCACCGCAGGCTCTGGCAACGATGTGATCACCTCCAGCTACGGCAACGACACCATTGATGCCGGTGCGGGTAACAACCGCATCAATGCTGGTGGCGGCAACAACCTGGTCACCGCAGGTAATGGAGACGACTCCATCACCACCGACTGGGGCTTTAGCACCGTCAACGCAGGCGACGGACGCAACACCATCGTTGCTAATGGCAACAGCACCACGGTGGCCTCAGCGGGCTCAGGCGATGACACCATCACCACCAGCTACGGCAACGACACCATTGATGCCGGTGCGGGCAACAACCAGATCAATGCCGGGGGGGGCAACAACCTGGTCACCGCAGGCGATGGAGACGATTCCATCACCACCGACTGGGGCACAAGCACCATCAAGGCAGGTGGTGGCACAAACACGGTGGTCGCCACTGGCGGCAACACAACGGTGACCACTGGAGCGGGTGCAGACACCATCACCACCAGCTGGGGGGCCGATGTGATTGATGCGGGCGACGGCAACAACACCATCAGCGCCGCAGGCGGAGCCAACACCATCACCAGCGGCAGTGGCAATGACATCATCACGGCCGATGGCAGCAACACCATCCACGCCGGTGCAGGCAATGACCAGATCACCACCAGCTGGGGCGCGGACACCATTGACGCTGGGGCAGGAGATGACACCATCCGCGCCGGTGGTGGTGGAAACACGGTGCGTGGTGGGCAGGGCAATGACACCATCATCATTGACCAGTGGAGCAGTGACACTTATCAGTTTGCTGCGGGTGATGGGCAAGACAGCATTACCGATGCTGGTGGGCAAGACAGCCTGGTGCTGGAAAACATCAGCTCCAGTCAACTCTGGTTCACCCACAGCGGCAATGATTTGAGCATCAGTGTGATTGGGACGACGGACAGCATCACGCTCAAGGATTGGTATGG
>VIKI01000113.1 GCA_008080595.1 Comamonadaceae bacterium | reverse complement strand
GGGGGTGGACTCGGCCGGTTTGAGCACCACGCAGTTGCCCGCGCCAATGGCCGGGGCCAGTTTCCAGGCCGCCATCAGAATGGGGAAGTTCCACGGAATGATCTGGCCGACCACGCCCAGCGGTTCCTGAATGTGGTAGGCCACGGTGTTTTCGTCGATGTTGCTCAGCGCACCTTCTTGCGAGCGCACGCAACCGGCAAAGTAGCGGAAGTGATCCACGGTGAGGGGGATGTCAGCCGCCATGGTTTCGCGGATCGGTTTGCCGTTGTCCACGGTTTCGGCGTAGGCCAGCAGCTCCAGGTTGGCATCGGTCTTGCCCCAGGCATCGGCGGCGGCGTGGGCGGAATCCAGCGCCAGGTCGATGTCTTCAGCGGTGGAGCGTGCGGCCTGGGTGTAGGGCTTGCCGGTGGTGGGGGTCAGCACATCAAAGTACTGGCCTTTGACGGGCGCGACAAACTGGCCGCCAATGAAGTTGTTGTACTGGGCCTTGAAGGCAATTTTGGCACCGGCTTGGCCGGGGGCTGCGTAGATCATGCTGTCTCCTGATTGTTTGAAAAATCCAATGAAATTCCCTTGCGGGCAGGTTTGACGATCAAGTCGCGTGCCAGCTGGCTCGCTGCGGTGAAGCGTGTTGATTTCAAAGCATTTTTTGAGATTCAGGTGTCCGGCTTGGGGTGTACAGACTGCTCAGGCCTGTGACAGGTGTCGCAAGTTGTGACACCTGCGGGTCATGGTCACTATGCACACGCTTTCATATCGCCAGGGATCGTTTTGACCTCTACCATGGCGGCACACAAAAAGGCGGTCTTGGAGCCGCCAGCCAGGAGACAACATGCGCACCCCTCCCACCGCCTTGGCATTGCGCCAGGCCCGACAACGTTTGCTTGAACATGGTGACTGCCCCAGCGAGGGCATCGACGCGCGCGTGGCACGCTCGTGGCGGCGCAGCCTGGCAGCCGGGCTGTTGCCGGGTGGCCGCTTGATGGACACCGAGCATGCCCACGCCGCCGAGCTCAAGCGCCTGATGGCCAGCCAGCACGAACTGCTGGTGCATTCGCGCCCGGTCATGGACGTGTTGTTTTCGCAGGTGCAAAGCAGCCAGAGCATGGTGATTCTGGCCGATGCCCGCGGCACGCTGATGCACACGCTGGGCCGGGCAGATTTTTTGCAGCGTGCGCAGCAGGTGGCGCTGTCGTGCGGGGCCTCTTGGCACGAACAGCACCGCGGCACCAATGCCATTGGCACCGCGCTGGCCGAGGGCTGCGAGATCGACATCCATGGCGGTGAACATTTCCTGGAGCGCAACGAGTTCTTGACCTGTACCGCCGCCCCCATTGTGTCGGCCACCGGCAAATTGCTGGGCGTGCTGGACATTTCGGGCGACCACCGGGCCGGGCATCCGCACACCCAGGGCCTGGTCAGCATGGCCGCCCGGCTGATTGAAAACCGGCTCATTAGCGCCAGCGCTGCGCCCTACATCCGGCTGCATCTGCACCCCCAGCGCGAGGGTATTGGCACGGTGGCCGAAGGCCTGCTGCTGCTGTCGGGTGACGGTTGGGTGGTCGGGGGCAACCGGGCTGGCTTGGGCTGGTTGGGGCTGACGGCGGCCGACATCGGCTCGGCCCAGCTCCACACGCTGCTGGATGTGCCGCTGAACACCTTGCTGGCCCAGCACCACCGCCGGCCCACCGAGCCGGTACGGGTGCAGCGCCCGCATGGCGAGGTGCTGTTCTTGCTGCTGCAACCCAACCCAGGCACATTGCCGGTGCGCGGTGGGCTGCTGCCCCAAACGCCAGCCCAGTCCAGCCCAGCGCCACTGCGGGCAGGTGATGCCTTGGCGCAGCTCGACACCGGTGATCTGCGCTGGCGCAGTGCCGCCGACAAGGCCCGGCGCGTGGCCGACAAACCGATCCCGCTGCTGATTCAGGGCGAATCTGGCGTGGGCAAAGAGCTGTTTGCCCGCGCCGTACATGACAGCGGGCCACGTCGGGCCCAGCCGTTTGTGGCGATCAACTGTGCCGCCGTGCCCGAGAACCTGATTGAAGCCGAGCTGTTTGGCTACGCCCCCGGCGCGTTCACCGGGGCGCGACGCGAAGGCAGCCCGGGCCGGGTGCGCGAGGCCCAGGGTGGCACGCTGTTTCTGGACGAAATTGGCGACATGCCGCTGACCATGCAGGCGCGGCTTCTGCGCGTGTTGCAAGAGCGCCAGGTCAGCCCACTGGGCGGCGGGCCGTCGGTGGCGGTGGACTTTGCGCTGATCTGCGCCACCCACTGCAAACTGCGCGAAGCGGCCGAGCAAGGGCGTTTTCGCAGTGACCTGTATTACCGCATCAACGGCCTCACGGTGCAGCTGCCGCCCTTGCGTGAGCGCACCGATTTTGCGGTGCTGACGCAAAGCCTGTTGCGCGACCTGAACCCGGGCCGCCCGGTCGGCATCGCCCCCGAGCTGCTGGAGCGCTTGCGCCAACACCCCTGGCCCGGAAATTTGCGCCAATACGCCAACGTGCTGCGCACCGCCAGCGCCATGCTGGATATTCAATCTGTAGCAATTGAATCCAGCGCATCAGCCTCCAACCTGCAACAACTCGCCCGCGAGGCGATGCGCCAGGCCATTGACAGCAGCCGTGGCAACATGTCACAAGCGGCCCGTCAACTCGGCATCAGCCGCCAAACGCTGTACCGCAAGCTCAATGCCTGAGGGGATTTGGTTGCTATTGTAATAATAGCTGCTTACGCTTATTTAATAAGCGCAAGAGGCCAATTTGGCTCAAAAATCAAGCCGCAAAGCGTAACTTTTATTAAAAGTTGGGCCAAGAGCGAACTGGAGGCGCTCTTGGTGACCAGTCAGCCACCAAGAACACCCTGCCAAATCCCCCAAATGGGGGATTTACGGGGTAACCAATTGCTGATAAAAACCAAAAATCCAAAAAACATGCAATAGTTTTTGTTTCATGTGCCTTTGAATGGCAAACCCCAGACCATTTTGTCTAGGAGCAGGAAATGAACGGTGAGGAGTCGGTTTTCATCGCCACAGCGCCTGCAGGGCGAAAGGACTATCGCCTGCTGTTTGCCTTCACCATGGTCTCTGCAGGCATCTTCCTCGTGGCTGCGCCGTTTGCCAGTCTGCCACTGCTTCCGGTTCCCACATTCATCGGGCTAAGCCTCGCAACCATCAGTGTTGTGGACATGATCACCGGGGCCATGCTTCTGGGGCAATTCATCATGCTGCGCAACAAGGCCGTGCTGGCGCTGGCATGCGGCTACCTGTTCAACTTTGCCATGGCCGTGGCACAGGGCTTGAGTTTTCCGGGTCTGCTTGCCCCCAATGGTGTGATTGGCAACGGATCACAGACCACCGCCTGGCTGTATTTCTTCTGGCACGGCGGCTTTCCGCTTTTCATAGGGGTCTATGCCGTATTAAAAGCGAAGAATTCGGTAACAGACACGACGAGCCTGACCCACACGCCAGGTGTTGTTCGCCTGGTTGCTGCCAGCATCTCAGCGACGATGGCCCTGGCGGCATTTTTCATTCTTCTGGCTACCTCCAGCATCGCCGCTTTGCCCGCCATCATGCAAGGCAATTCTGATGCCTCCAACAAAGTTGTTGTCGCCATCATCACATGGCTGCTCACCGTGATGACACTGGCGGTGCTGTGGCGACACCGGCCCCACACGAAGGTGGATATTGGACTCATGGCCATCCTGTGGGTATGGATATTTGATATCGCCCTGGCCGCAGTTCTCAATAGCGCCCGTTACGACCTGGGCTGGTATGTTGGTCGGGTGTATGGCGTGATCGGTTCGAGCCTGGTGCTGTTGGTGCTGCTGTTGGAAAACGTGGTTCTGTATGCAAGACTTGCCCAAACCCACGCCCGGGAGCTTCATGAACGCCAGCGGGTACTGCAAAAATCTGCCAAGTTGGCGGCTCTGAACAACGACCTGGATCAGTCCAATGCAGCATTGCGGGACAGTTCCGCACGAATGCAGAGCATTCTGGACACGGCCCTGGACGGCATCATCACCATCAACGCCACGGGTTGTGTCGAGTCCATCAACCCAGCCGCCTTGCGCATGTTTGGTTATTCGTCAGTCGAGGTTGTCGGCCACAACATCAGCATGCTCATGCCGGAGCCTTATTGCAGTGAGCACTCAGAGTATTTAGCGCGTTACATGCATACATCAGCCCCCCAGGTGATTGGCAGTGGACGCGAGGTTTTGGGCCTTCGCAAGGATGGACATATTTTTCCGATGTCGCTGTCGGTCAACGAAATGTGGATTGCCAGCGAGCGCAAGTTCACAGGTGTGGTGTCAGACATTACCGAACGCAAGATGAACGAGGCCAAACTGATTGCGGCCAAGGAGCAGGCAGAGAATGCCAATCGGATCAAGTCATCGTTTCTGGCCACGATGAGCCATGAAATTCGCACGCCTTTGGGCGGATTGCTCGGAATGCTGGAGTTGCTCGGCTTCTCCCGGCTGGATGCCGAACAGAACATGCTGCTGGGCAGCGCGCACCAGTCAGGCAAGAGCCTGCTTCGCATCGTGAACGACATTCTTGACTGGTCGAAAATTGAGGACGGGAAACTCACCATTGCCCCAACACCCACACCCATCAGGCAACTGTTGACGGAAGTCGTCACGACCTATTCCCATGTTGCCAGTGGCAACGATGTCATTCTGTCGCAAACAGTCGATCAGAACCTCAGCCCGGCCCATTTGGTCGACAGCTTGCGACTGTCACAAATTCTCAATAATTTTGTCAGCAATGCCATCAAGTTCAGCTGCGGTGGCAAGGTTGAATTGCGGGCTGAACTTGTGGAGCGCAATGCGAGTGGCGAAAGAGTTCGGTTTTCAGTCACCGACACGGGGATCGGCATTGCGCCAGAGGTCCAATCAAGGCTCTTTCAAAATTACGGCCAAGGCAGTGCAGACACCGCCCGTATCTATGGTGGAACGGGGCTGGGGCTGGCCATTTGCCAGCGTTTGGCAGGCCTGATGGATGCGGATATTTCACTTGAAAGCATGCCGGGACAAGGCTCCACCTTCAGTGTTGCGTTATGGATGCCCCTTGCTGAAATGCCGGAACTGGTTACGCCCGTGCTGTCTACCCCTCACAACATCACCCTTGTTTCGCCCGCCGCGCATGGTGATGCCACCGCTGAGGCTCCACACATACTGGTCGCAGACGACAACCCCATCAATCGAAAACTGATGGCCTTGCAGCTTCAGCGGCTGGGGCTTCTGGTGGATACCGCACAGGACGGAGCCATGGCCTTTGCGCTTTGGCAACAGGGAAAGTTCGCCTTGGTCATTACCGATTGCCATATGCCGGGCAAGGATGGTTATGCGCTGGCCCAGTCGATTCGGCAGGTAGAAACACAAACCGGGCGCGCACGAACGCCCATTCTGGCCTGGACGGCCAACGCCCTTCCCAGCGAAGAACACAAGTGCCAACAGGCTGGCATGGATGAATTGTTGGTCAAACCCGTGGATATTGCGCAATTGGAGCTGGTGCTTCCCAAATACCTTGCGCATCCTCTTGCAAGCCAGCCTGACTCCACTGGCACAGGGATCACTGCGACATTGGCACGGCTGGATTTGAACGCTCTGTCACAACAGATCGGGGAGGACCCCGCCGTGCAGCGGGAGTTCCTGTTGGACTTTCGGGAAAGTGCAGCGCAAATTGCCACGGATATGTCGCGGGCCTGGAAACGTCAGGATGCCAATGAGTGCATGGCCTTGGCACACAAGCTGAAGTCATCTTCACGGGCGGTAGGTGCCTTTGCCTTGGGCGACATTTGCGCCAAGATGGAAGCTGCCAGGTGGGAAATTGGAACGGACTCCATGGACCATTTGTATCCCCAATTTGTTTTGGAAAGAGACGCGGTGGATGCTCTGCTGCATGCCCATTTTGCCAAGACCAAGGAAGAAAGTAGGACTCTACATGGCTGACCCATTCAATCCCCGCATTCTGGTGCTGGACGATGATCCATTCCTGCTCAAACTGATGGAAAGGCATCTGACTTTGTTCGGGTTGACCTCTGTGGTTTCCCATTCCAGTGGCATGGCTGCTTTGACCACAATGGATGCAACACCACAAGGCCTGGATCTGATCATGCTGGACCTTAACATGCCGGAAATGGATGGCATTGAATTCGTGCGACACCTTGTGGAGCGCCGATTCACGGGCAGCCTGATTCTGATCAGTGGAGAAAATGAACGTATGCTGCAATCGGCCAAAGTGCTGGTTCAGGCGCACCACATCAAGCTGCTGGGGCAGCTTCACAAGCCGGTGGATCGCGACGAACTCAAGACCCTTCTGAGCCAATGGCAGACCAGTGGTACTTCAGCCACCCATGTGACCCAGAAAAAATATGACGCATCGGCACTCAGCGCCGCGATTCTGAAAAACGAACTGGTCAATTACTACCAGCCCAAGGTGTTACTTGCCACGGGACGTATGGTGGGTGTGGAGACATTGGTGCGCTGGCAGCACCCTGAAGATGGCATGGTTTATCCAGATCAATTCATTGAGGTTGCTGAATCAGAGGGGTTGATTGATGACCTGACCCACTGGGTGCTTCATGAGGCCCTGCAACAGACCAAGGAATGGCATCTCATGGGCTTGCCGCTCAAGGTAGCGGTCAATGTGTCCATGAACAATCTTGCCACACCTGCATTTGCAGACCTCGTTAGCCGTGCGGTTGCCAGCGCGGGACTCAAGCCAAGCGACATCGTCCTGGAAATCACAGAAAGTCAACTGAAGGCCGATATGCGTGTCCCGCTTGAAATCCTCACGCGGCTGCGTCTCAAGCGTTTTCGTCTGTCCATTGATGACTTTGGCACCGGCTATTCTTCGCTGGTGCAACTGCGGGATATTCCATTTGAGGAGCTCAAGATTGACAAGAGTTTTGTTCACGGATCACATGCGAATGCGACCTTGGGAGCCATTTTTGACGGCAATATGCGCATGGCACGTCAATTGGAAATGGATGTCGTCGCCGAAGGTGTTGAAGACCGGGATGACTGGAACTTCCTTCGGGGCAGACAATGTGATCTAGCCCAAGGCTACTTCATTGCCAGACCGATGCCAGTCCACCAGATTCCAGATTGGGAAAAGAGCTGGAATCAGCGCATTCTGGAGGAGTCCTTGACCACCAAGCCAATAGCAACGTGACGCGAGCGACACCCACTGATGCACTTTATAGTTAAATTCGCGTCTTATACACATGAGATCCATTGGGGTTGCATCCGGTTTCGCCACCTCATGCTGTTCAAGCGCATGATTGCCACATGAATTTATTCACCTCCCTGCGTTACCTCGCCGCCTTGCACCAGCACAAACACTTTGGCCGCGCGGCGGCGGCTTGCCACATCACCCAGCCGGCGTTTTCCAACGCGATTAGGGCGCTGGAGGAAGAGTTTGGCACCACCATCGTCAAGCGTGGGCGGGCGTTTGAGAGCTTTACGCCCGAGGGTGAGCGCATCTTCATCAGCGCCCAGCGCATGCTGCATGAGCAAGAGCTGCTGCTGCAAGATCTCTCCAACAAGGCAGATCAACCGGTGGGGACCTTGACCCTGGGCGCGGTGCCCTCGGTGATGCCGATTGCGGCGCGTTTTGCCGGCCAATTGCAGGCGCGGCATCCGGGTCTGACGCTGATTGTGCGATCCATGAGCTCCCCCGACATTGAAAACGGCCTGGAAAACCTGTCGGTTGATCTGGGCCTGGGCTACACCGACCGGCTTAAGTCGCGTGCCGCCAAACTGGCCACCGCAGAGCAGTACACCGAGCGCTATTTTTTGCTGCGCCGGGCCGCCCAGCCCAGCCCAGCGGGGCTGCACATGGCAGATCAGCCCATGCCCTGGCGCGATGCCGCGCAGCTGCCACTGTGCCTGCTGACTCCGGAAATGCACAACCGCACGATTGTGGATGCCGCTTTCAAGCAACTGGGCCTCAGTGTCAAACCGGTGATTGAAACCAATTCCATCCTGACACTGGGCCTGACGGTGCTGGTGGGCGAGGTGTGCAGCATTCTGCCCGGTGCACTGGTGGCCGTGCTGAGTGCTTACGCCGAGTTGGAAGCCGTGCCGCTGGTCGAGCCTGACGTGCTCACGCCCATCGGGTTCATGTGGGCCGATTCGGGCCGACCCAGCAACGCCTTGCGTGCTGCGCTGGGCCTGGCAGATGATGCGGCATGGCTGGCGCACCTTGCGGCGCATGTGGGGGTTCAAGCCAGACTTCGTCCGATCCCGCCTTGATGCTTTGAAATTAGCCTGCCAACCACTGAGTCAGCCTGGTAATCTCTTTGACTTCATGTTGCAGTTGGGGTTGTTGTCGCGCACGCCAGAATGCCGGGACGCGATAGCGCAGACGATCCAGCAAACGCACCAGATACCAAAAATAGATCTGCCAGCTGTCGCGGCGCACGGGGTAGATTGCTGCGATCCAGTCCTTGGATGGAAATATTTTTCGCAGCAGAAAGAAAATTTTTTCTTTTGGGCTGGTGCTCTTCAATAGCTCATGATGCAGGAATACATCGCCCCTGGCCTCGAAATCCCTCAGCATCAAACAGGCCGCCATGTCGGTCGCTGCATCAAGCTCTATCTGTTCATCAGCTGTTGTGCTGGGCCAAACCATGTGCTCAATGCCCCAGTAACGCTGCGTCAGCTTGAGCGCCAGCAGGCAGCCCCGGGTTTGCTGACCAAGCTGCGCCAATGACCAGAACAAGGGCCAGTCAATGGTCTGGGTGCTCAGCAGAAAAGCCAGGTCGCTCAGCAGCAAAGGGCCATTGTTGAATTGATGGTCATACACCGCGTGCACGATCATGTGCAACAGCAATTCGGTGGGGGGCTCAAATGAGATCACTTGATTGGCAATGGGCGCACTGGTGATGCGATCCCAAAAACCCGGTGTATCGCTCAAGTCTGGCTGCGGTCGGCCCTCACTTTCGTGGTGGAACAAGCGGCTGTGCAATTCCACATTCACTTGGCCGGAGGCCGAGCGCAACGGCGGCAGGTGTTTGTACAGCGCCATGACAACTTCGGGCGAGCCTTGGTAATCCTCCATGTGCGACATACCTGCGTCCAAAAGGATTTGATAGGCCTTGAGCACTTGATCCTTGGGCACCAGAATATCCAGATCCCGCATCGGGCGAAGCGCGGGGTTCGGGTAGGCGTGGTAGGCCAGATAGGCCCCCTTCAATGCCATGTAAGGAATGGCTGCATTTTTGAATAACTGGTGCACCAGCAGCAATTCACGTTGCAACAGCAAGTTGCGCAGCGTGTTCTTTTTATGGCTGCGTGCCCATTCGGCCCGGCACTCAGGGGGAATCGTCAAGTGTGCGTGTACCTGCCCCAATTGCCAATGCAACATCGGCCCCAGTCGGTGTTGCCGCACCATTTTCAGCAGCGCTTGCCAGTCTTGCGGGCTCAAGGCATCCACTTGCGCCTGCGTCACAGTGCGCAGCGGCGTTATCAAATCCAATAGCAGTAGTTGCAGTGTTGACAAGGGCTGTTGGATGGAGGGATTCATAACGATGGGTGTTCTTGCGATTGCCGAATCTCGGCCCAGGTGCCTTGTGCGCGGATGCTGCCCGCATCGAGCACCAGCACTTGATCGGCATGCTCCAGCGTGGGCAGGCGGTGGCCAATGATGACGACGGTCAGGTCGCCGTGCAACTGCTCGATGGCGCGGCGAATGCGGGCCTCGTTGTCCACATCCAGCGCACTGGTGGCTTCGTCCAGAATCAGCAAGCTGGGTTTTTTGAGCAGTGCGCGTGCCAGGGCAATGCGCTGACGCTCACCCCCAGAAAGCCGCACACCACCGTCGCCAACCACTGTGTCAAGCCCTTGCGGCAACTGAAAAACGAAGTCGGCCGCTGCGTTGCGCAGAGCCAAACGCAAGGCGTCTTCTGTGGCATCAGACTGGCCCCACAGCAGGTTGTGACGAATGCTGTCGTGGAACAAAAAAGCGTCTTGCGGCACGTAGGCCACATGTTGACGCCAGGCATGGCGGCGGGCACCGGTGATGGGCACACCGTCCACCACCAGCATGCCCGAGTCCGGGCTCAGCAAGCCCATCAGCACATCGGCCAGTGTGCTTTTACCTGCGCCTGATGAGCCCATGATGGCGGTGGTGGTGTGCGCCGCAAACTGCACGCTTAAGGCCTTGAGTGCGGGCTGTTGACGGTCAGCATAGCTCACACTGACATTTTGCAAACCAATCGCCTGGTGCACCGGCCAGCTCACCGGGTGGTTTGCACCCCGTGGCTCGGCGTCGGCCAGGCAGGTGTCGAGCAAGGCTTCGGTTTGCTGCAATGCTGGCAAGGTGTGCAAGCAGTGGTCAAGTTGTTGTTGTGCCGCCATGCACTGAGGAATCAGCCGGGAAAACACCAGCACCAGCGTCAACAACTCGGACACCGGGGTGTGCAAAATGTTCAGACCCACCAGCACATAGCCTGCCAGCAACGCGGCCCCACCCAATTGGAATAGCGCACGAGACAGATTGCTGCCCGCCGAAAACTGCAATTGCTGGGCACGCAGCTGCTCGGTGGTTTGAGTGAAATGCCTCAGATGCCGCTCTTCTGTCCCCAAAATCTTGGCCAGCTTGATGCCCGTCAGGCTTTCTTGCACATTGTTGTGCAAGGAGCGATTGGCCCCGGTCAGGCTGTGACCCAGCTTGAGGGCCTTGTGCCGTTGCCCGGACAGCAAGGCAAACACCAGCACGCCGCTGGCGAGCGCCACCAGTGTCAAGGTCCACGACAGGGTCAAGGCGACCCACAGGTAGGCGACCAGAGTCACCCCGGTGGCCAGCAGGCTCAAGCTCAGGTTCAAGCCCAACCCGACGCGGCTGACATCGGTCAGCAGCAGGTTGGCATGGTCAGACCGGCGGGTGTTGACCAACCAGCGCCACTCCACCCCCAGCAGCGCAGCAAAGCAACGCAAGCGCAGTTGATCCACGATGCCATGTTGCAGCCGGGCTGCGAGTTGCTCGCGGGCAAATTGCACAGCGCTGCGCACCGCCACCAATCCCACAAACACCGCCAGCAGCCCGCCCACACTGGGAGACAGGCCAAGGCTTTGCATCATATTCAGTAACTGTTGCACCCAGCCCCGGCCACTGTGGCTACCACCCAGCAACTCCAGCAAGGGCACCAGCATCAGCAGGCCGATGCCATCGGTCAAACCCGCCAGAACCATCAGGGCCAGCAGCGCCAATACTTGGGCACGGGGCGCAGCCCACACCAGACGGGCAAAGGCATTGAGCGCCTTCATGCGTTGACCAACTCTGGGGCAACAAACACCCCCACCACGGTGAACTGCCCAAAGCTGACACCTCCTGTGACTGGCACCGGTCCCGCAGCCACCCAGGCATGGGCTTTCATCTCAAGCGTTTGTTCATCGCGCATCAGGCCAAAGTGCAGGGCGTAGGGGATGTCGTAAAAGCCCAAGAGCATACGTGCCGCTACGGCCTGCGGGAAGCAGTTGGAGTTCCAGGGCGTGTAGCGTGCCGTCAAACGAACCGCTCGTCCGATTTGGAGGGCACGGGCTTGCTGCGCCGCATCAAGCAAAGGCATGCTGATGCCCCGCATCAACCACAAAGGTATCAACCACAGCTGGGTGAACCGGGGGAGATGCATGAAGCTGCGGGTCTTGCGAAGCAGGGTGTCGAGCATGGTGGAGGAAATCAGGCCGTGATCAAGGATCGTAAGGGTATCAGGGGTCAGGCGACAAGATGAAGGGGCGTGATGATAACCTGTCTTTCATAATGCACAACTAATACCTTTAAAAATCAATAACTTAGCGCTAAATTGGCTTTTTCTCGATCAAACTGCGGTTGAGCCTGAAATGCTTATTCAGTCGAATCTGCAATGCAGCGAAATCCAAGAGAATCAAGGCTATTTCTGGCTTTATCGGAAAGGCAGAATTCGCCAGTTGCTGATAAAGTTGGCGCGACGGTGCATCGATGCCATTGGTCGCCGTCAGAAGTGCTTTCCTAACCCTGTTCGAATGCTCAATCGTTTCGCCGATGATGTTTTCGGCTTCCTGAAATGGAATTTTTTGTTCTTCGTACTGCGTCAAAAGATGACACCTGTATTGAACGCAAACTTTGGGCCGATATGGGTAAATGGTGCAAGCCCGGTTCTGCTGCGCTGCACAGGGTTGGGGGACATGTTTCCCTTTCGCGCCCTGCCTGCCCCCGAAAGCCTTTAGATGATCAAAGTTGTCTACTGATGAAATCGGAACTTTTCCATACAGGCTACCGTCGCAGCATAGTCCGCACTGCATACAAAGCAGATTGGCATCGGGATGGTTTGGGGCCGTATTCTCTGAGCCCACTGCCGGGATAGTTGTGATCGTTTTCATTGCAAAGCAGCGTCATCAAGTCGCATCTTTTCCAGCAATTGGTAGGGCTCATCAAGCCAGCGAGCAGCCATGTCCAGGATGCTTGAGTCGGCGCAGCTGCGCTTATTTGTGGAATCTGGCTGAAACACCTCGTTGGGCTGTTTTGCATCGCGTCCAGTCACGGCATTGGAGGCCTCTGCATCCAGCATGTTTGCATCAATGCCGAAATGGCGGGCCATGGCATCGAGTGCGTGTGGCAGCTCGGCATAGTTCAGCAGCAAACCGTTGCCATGTTGTCGCATGGCCTGCCGGGCTTGTTGCAAGACGACGGACAGTATCCAGGCAACACTGCTTTCGGGATCACGACAGAATTCCTCGGGTGGAAAATGGCCACAGGCAAACATGGTTTCCATCATTTGCATCCAGATCGGTTTGCGCTGGTGCGACACCAGGACTTCCACAGGATCGCGATACAGGAATATCCACGGTGTGCCTGGGAAGGCCGTTAGCAGCCGCTCAATGTAGAGCATGTGTATGCAATCGGCTTTCAGGTACAGGCTTCTATCGCAGTCCCTGCGTGCTTGTCCCATGGCACTGAGCAAGGCGCACAACGCAGCTTCATTTCCCCCCTGAGGTATGCTTTGCAGCAATGTTCCCAGTGGCTCCGGCTCAGACAGTACCACGCTGTCCGGCAGGGCTGCTAGCCATTGCGCTGCCAGGGTAGATCCACAACGGCTCATATGGAAGATCATGCCTTTGAGCGGTAAACCGGGATGGCTGTGAGCCCGCTCCAGCAGCAAATCCAGGCCACTCTTGCGGCGCAACATCTGGTTGAACGGTTTTTGCGCCAATTTTTGCAAGGTTTCGTGACAAAACGGCTCGGTGAAACGCTCGCGGCCCATGTAGCACCATTCCACCTCCGCCCGTGCACCACGGATAAACAGTGGGATCCACCCGGCAAAAGTATCGCCGCCTATCATGGTAATTTCCTTTCAAACCAGCCCTTGTTTCCCTCTCTCATGGCTTGCTGTACTTCGCTGTCTTCCAGCACAAAGCCCAGAGATTGCGCCAGATGTTGAACTGCAGCAATGAATTTGGCTGGATCGTCCAGTGCGAACAGACGTGCCTGAATGGCCGGCTCATCTTGTACCAACTGGTGCAAAGACTGAAAAACCGTTTTGCTTGCATTTGTCATAGCCAATAAATCCTAAGCTGTGTCTACCTGATGTAAATTGCCGCGCGATACTAGCCAGCTCTGAAAGCCATGCAAATGCCTGGAGTACCCTCCATCCCGGGCGGTTTTCGTAGCCCTGCGATCAGTTGTTATGTTCATGTGTGTACACAGAAGATGCCCAGCTAGAATGAACGACACTCTTCCTCGTAGTACAGAACACCGCCGGAGAATTCCATGCAGGGAAATGCCTTAACCCCAGAGTCCATCATTTGTAAGTCTCTTAGCCAAGTCTCCACCGAAATCGATGGTGAGACGGTGCTGTTGAGTATAGACAAAGGTAATTATTATGGGATGAACAAGGTGCTCAGCGCTATTTGGCAATGGCTGGAGCAGCCGATCACGGTTGCTGACCTACGCAGAAAGTTGACACAAACCTATGACGTTGCCGACGATGTATGTGAAAGAGATGTTTTGAAGGTTTTGGGAGACCTTCAAAGAGAAGGACTTATCGATATCCGATGACCATGAAAACGGTATTGGATCAAGTCTTGAGACTGTGTCATCGTAGGTCAATACCGATATTCGAACTACACTGCTTTTCCGTTTTTTCTAGCCGGTCTGCCCTTAAGCTTCTGTCTCGATAAGGTCGCTTATCGTCTTTCAATTTTGGAAAACAAGCAGAAAACAACTATCCCCAATTTCATGGAAAACGGCTTTTACTATCACGTGCATGGTTTCACGCTGTATTCAGAAATCGAGTGCCCGGAGCTGTTGTTGGTCACGGAAAGCATTCCCGATGTCCGAGTGCAGGTGGGGTTGTTGGCAGACTTTCCGTTGCATCAAAAACATCCGCACCAAGGCTATTGCATCGAGGGCATGCACATGCTCCTGAATATCAAGGACGTTGGGCGGTTTTCCGTCAAAGATGGCCGGGAGATCATCGTCGATCCAGCCCCTGATGCCGAGCCCAAAATGATCCGCCTGTTTCTTCT
>VIKI01000310.1 GCA_008080595.1 Comamonadaceae bacterium | reverse complement strand
CTTTGCCGACACAACGGCCACTCGCAATGCGGGGTCTCCTCGTTTTCAGTGCAATAAGTGACGGTACGCAAAGCTAGCACTGGCGCGGGGGTGGTCTGGGTAGACCGTTGATTTCATTGACTTTCCTGTTCGCTTTGTAAACGGGTATGGTGGCCTCCCACTTTTGAGGTTCACGATGCAGGGTTGGCACACAACGTTTTTGGGGATGCGTGGGCTCCCCCGCGATATCAGCGACTTCGAGATGAAGGCATTTTTCACCTTCGATGGTGCCGAGCGCGACGCAATCAATGCACGCCGAGGTGATTCCCACAAGCTTGGTCTGGCGCTCCATATTGGTTTCCTGCGCATGAGTGGGCGTTTGCTCGGTGCCTTTCGGGTAATTCCAGTAGCCTTGTGGCGCCACCTTGGCAACGAGCTTGGCATTGCAGCACCAGAAGTCGCCTCGCTGAGAGCCATGTATGAACGCGGGCGCACGCTATTCGATCACCAACAAGTAGCCTGCACGGTCCTTGGATTCCAGTGGATGAGCGAGCACCAGCGCCGCTCACTGGTACGTGAACTGCGCGACGAAGTGGCGCGCTGCGCCGACCGCGATCAGCTACTCGTGCGGGCGCGTCAATGGCTGTACAAGAACAAGCTGGTGATCGTGCACGAGCGGGCAATTCGGACACTGATTGCGGCGGCACTTGCCCAGCTTGAAGTTGAAACAGGCACCGCCATCGCCGCCAGCGTTGATCCAGCAACACTTGATCGCTGGCGAGCCTCAGTTTCAGAGCTGCGCCCAGATGGACAAACCCAGCAGAGTTGGCTATGGGCTGCACCGGCGAAACACTCAACCCGCCAAATCAGCGAGGTACTGGAGCGCATCGACCTGCTTTACACGCTGGACGTTCATAAGCACCTGGCAGACATCCCCGATCTCATCTTGCGCCGCTACGCGCGCCGACTTGTCTCCAGGCCGCCCTCAGCCGGAGCCAAGATCAAAGAGCCAGCGCGCACCGTGGAGGTCGCATGCTTTCTTCGGTATTGCCTGTTCACCACCACAGACCAGTTGATCCTTATGGTGCAGCGCCGGATCGCCGATCTGTGGCGTCAGGCTGCCGCCGATGTCCCCGCTACCGTCAATTGGGCCGCAATGTACAAAACGCTGCTCGGCGAACTTGTTGCCTTGAGCGCGCAAGGTGCGGTGCCAGATGCTGAGTTGCGTGCCCGTCTTGAAGCCTTGATCACCGAAACCCAGAAACGCAAACCACCGAGCAGGGCCTCCCTGGTCCGCGAGGGATTGATTGATGGAATTCGCCCCGTGCGGTCGTTGCTCGTCGCCATTGCAAAGCTGCCCTGGCAGGCCACCGGCGAGCATCCTGCCATCGAGTACCTTGCCAAGCTGCAAGCTTTATATCTCAAAGGATCCAGAAAGCTGCCAGTTGAAGTGGTGGCACCAAGTCTGGGAATGATCTGGCAGGTTTCGATCTCCAGCCCAGACCGGGAACGGGCGTTTCAGGCGTTGGAGGTGGCCACCCTGTTTGCCCTGCGCCGCGCGGTGCGCAATGGCTCGGTCTGGATTGAGCACAGCCTGAGCTTTCGGGGTCGTGCGCGCTTGTTCTTCACGGACGAGCGTTGGCAGGCAGAGTCCAAGAAACACTATGCCCGTCTATCGTTACCCAGCAAGGCTGCCACTTTCTTGAAGCCTTTGCTGGCCAGAGTAACTGCCGGTGTCGATGCGGTGGCCGCTGCAGCCCGCAGTGGCGTACTGCGCGTGGATGATGAACTCCATTTGTCGCCATTGCCCGCAGAGGACGAAGACCCAGAAGTGACCAAGCTGCGCGCGGCTTTGGATCACCGCATCGGTGAGGTTCAATTGCCGGAAGTGATTCTGGCCGTTGACGCCCAGGTGCGCTTTAGCTGGATCATGCTCGGACGTGAGCCGGTCTGACTGCGGTCGAATGCGCGCGCATGATTCCGCAATTGTCTGCCACCAGCATTCGCCAGGCCATGCGCTGGGCGCGGGACGAACGGCGTCTGAGCCAGGCCTGCCAGGCTGTGCTGGAATTCATGCAGCGACACCCGATTGCCGCCACCTGGGGGCGGTCCGATTTGGCATCTTCTGACATGATGAGCATGGAGACCACCAAACGGGTGTGGCAAGCCCGGCTTGATCCTCGGCGCAACACACCTTCCATTGGAATCTACTCCCATGTAAAAGACCGGTGGGGCATCTTCCATGCGCAGCCCTTTGTGCTCAATGAGCGCCAGGCGGGCGTGGCCATTGAAGGTGTCATCCGCCAAGAAAAGCTGGAGACCAGCCAGCTTGCTGTGGATACCCATGGCTACACCGACTTTGCCATGTCACATGCCCGTTTGCTTGGTTTTGATCTTTGCCCGCGGTTGAAGGAACTCAAACAGCGCCACCTCTTTGTGCCACGCGGCACCAAAGTGCCCGCAGAAATCGCTGCGGTGTGCGAAGCCAATGTCGACGTCGCTTTGATCGAAAAGCATTGGGATAGTCTGGTGCACCTGGCAGCCTCGGTCATGAGCGGACATGCCAGTGCGGTGGCAGCTCTTGCGCGGTTCGGTTCTGCCGCCCAGGGCGATCCAATCTATGAGGCTGGCGTGCAATTGGGGCGGTTGCTGCGTACGGCGTTTTTGGCTGACTACTTTGTCAAGGACGCTTTCAGGAACGAGTTGCGCCGGGTGCTCAATCGGGGCGAGGCTGTTAACGCCCTCAAGCGCGCCATTTATACCGGCCGGATCAGCCCGGCGCAGGCCAAACGTGTCGATGAAATGCAGGCTGTGGCCGATGCGTTGAGCCTGATGGCCAACATCGTGATGGCGTGGAATACCTCACAGATGCAGGCGGTCCTGGATCGCTGGTCGAACCGCCGCCAGGTCATTCCACCGGAACTGATCGGGAAGATTGCGCCCACCAGGCTG
>VIKI01000112.1 GCA_008080595.1 Comamonadaceae bacterium | reverse complement strand
CCAATCACGCCGTCTCCCATGCCGATCTCTGCCCCCACGCCCGAAGTGGCATAGCCCGTACTGGCCACGGTGTACAGGCGCTGGGTGACCGGGTCGAGCATCAGCACCATGGCATGGTGCATGCCCATGAAGTCGGTCAATGAGGTCAGGGTGGCGTTGAGCAGTTCGTCCAGTGCGGTGCAATGCGACAAGCGCTCGCTGCAATGGCGCAAGGCCGTCAGCAAGCCGCAGCGACTGGGCGGTGGCGGAAGTGCAGAGCCGGCAATGGCCTCGATTTCCTGCACCTCGTACACATCCGACCCGAGCAGCCGGAACACATTGTCCATACCACTGTGCGAGGCAATGCCCGCCAGCTGCGCTTTCATGCCTTCAAACAGTGGGCCTGCCGTTTCGGTGCGCAAATAACGCAGATGCAGCCGGAAAAACTGCGCCGTGACCGGGTGCAAGACCTGCAGGCAGGCATACGGATGGATCAGGATGTTCTTGCGCGTCTTGTTGAAAAACTGGAACGACAACGCCACATGGCGCTCATCCACGTAATACACCTGAGAAATATAGGCCACATTGGGCAGGCCATCGTGCGCACTGGTGGTGGCCATGATCGCGGGAATGGCACCTTCCAGACAGGGTCGGATCGACCCCAGCGTAGGGGTGTTCATGGCGTAGCCCCACTGGCTGACAAGGCGACACCCGCGCGAGGGCCAGGGGTCTGGTCATAGGCCTCCTGCGGCTCGAAACTGATGGCCACCAGATCGTCGAGCTGCCAGTCAAACATGGTGTAGGCAAAACGGGCCTCAAACCCAACCTTGGCCACCTCGTGCGCCATGGCGGCCCGATAACGCTGTAGCTGCGGCTCGTCCGATGCCTGTGCCGGGCGGATGCGGGCCTGCCTCGCCTTGACCTGCACCGTCTGGTGGCTCAGTGGTTCGCTGAACACCACGGCAATCCGGCCCGTGGCCGCCACGTCCAGCAGCAACTGGCGCGACTGTCGGCGTGACAGGTAAACGGTGATTGAGCCACCATCCGGCGTGATGCTGCTGCCCATGGCCCGCATGATGCTCGGGCGCAGCTGTACGTCACAGGAGCTGACGATGGCAGACACCCCTTTGTCCACCATGGCAATGTGCTCGGGTGACAGCAGCGACGTGGGGGCGGCGGACTTCATGTCCCCGCTAGCCCCGAAACCGCTTGCGCGTGAGCGCCAGCGCCAGCCAGAAACCCGCCACGGCATAAGCTGCCAGCACACCCAGCGGGCGCAGCCACTCGGTCGGCCATTGGTCCATGAACAAGGGGCGCACCAGGGCCACCGCGTTGGTCAGCGGTAGCCAGTTGGAAATGGCCCGCACCACGGCAGGCAACTGCTCCAGCGGAAAGAAGATGCCGCTCAGGAACATCATGGGGGTCAGAAACAGCGTGAAGTAGTAGGTGAAAAAGTCATAGCCCTTGGCCAGCGCGTTGAAGATCAGCGCAATACAACTGAAGGTAATACCCACCCCGAGCAACACCGGCCAGGCCACCAGCAGCTTGGGGCTGTAGCTGATGCCAAGCGCCAGCATCACACCCAGGATGGCGGTCACGGTGAACAGTGATTTGAAGGCGGCCCAGAGCATTTCGGCCAGCACCACATCGTCCAGGTTGACTGGCGCGTTCATGATGCCGTCCCAGGTTTTCTGCACGTGCATGCGGCTGAAGGCTGAGTACAGCGCCTCAAAACTGGCGGCCTGCATGGCGCTCATGCAGATTGAGCCGCTGGCCAGAAACAGGATGTAAGGCACTTGCACGCCGTCCACCGTGATCTTGCCCACCAGTGCGCCCATGCCGTAGCCAAACGCCACCAGCCACATCAGCGGCTCGGCAATATTGCCCACCAGGCTGGGAATGGCCAGTTTTTTCCACACCAGCCAGTTGCGCAAAAACACCGGCCACCAGCGCATGGAAAGTTGTGGCGCACGCCAGATTGAGGACTCAATTTGGCCTGTAGCCCTTGTATTACTTGCGTAAGCAGCTTCGTTTTTCATAGTATCAAGCCTCTTCCCTGATTTGCCGACCGGTGAGTTTGAGGAACAAGTCCTCCAGATTGGCCGGGCGGTGCAGGGTGCGCAGTTGCGGGTAAGCCGCCAGAGCCTGCATCAGCGGCTTGGCATCCTGGGTGTAGAAAAACACGGTTTCACCGCTCACTTCGACCCGCGCCGCCAGCGCTTTCAGGGGCGAATCCACCAGTGCCAAAGCACCGTTGCCAAACACCTCGACCACGTCGGGCTCCAGGTATTGGCGAATCAGGTCACGTGGTGCGCCTTCGGCAATCTTGCGGCCATGATCCACCACCAGCAGCCGGTTGCACAGGCGCTCGGCCTCGTCCATGAAGTGGGTGGTGAGCAGGATCGATTTGCCTTGCGTCAGCAGCAGTTGCAGCCGCTCCCACATCAGATGCCGCGCTTGCGGGTCGAGCCCGGTGGTGGGCTCATCGAGCAACAGCAGGCGCGGGTTGTTGACCAGCGCCCGTGCCAGACTCAGGCGGCGCTTCATGCCGCCAGACAATTCGCCCGGCTTGGCGTTGGCCTTGCTGGTGAGTGAGGCAAACTCCAGCAGCGCCGGAATACGCTCCTTGATTTGCGCATCTTTCATACCGAAGTAGCGGCCATAGACCAGCAGGTTTTCGGCGCAGGTGAAGTCGGGGTCAAGCGTGTCGAACTGGCTGACCACGCCTAAGAGCGCCTTGATGGCCAGCGCATCGGCGGGCATGTTCAGGCCAAACGCGGTGACCCGGCCCTCATCGGGCACGGTCAGCCCCAGGCACATGCGGATGGTGGTGGTTTTGCCCGCGCCATTGGGGCCGATCACGCCCAGGCATTCGCCGGGCGCAATCTCGAACGACATGTCGTTCACCACGGTGGCCTCAGCGTAGCGTTTGACCAGGTGTTGAACAGATAGGATGGATTCAGTCATGGGCGGAATTGTCGCCCAGACTGGTTTGATGCGCAGTGCCGATCAGGCATCCCCTCTGATGGGCAAGCGATGGATCTTCAGCAAAACCAGGACTGACGCAAAACCGCGACACCGTGGTTGACCGCAGCATCATCCCTTTGCATCTGAGGATTTCGATGTGACCTTGCCTAAAATTGATGCAACTTTCAACCACGGACGCTTGAACGCGCAAACCTCATGACCACCCTCGGAACCCCCTTGTCTCCCAACGCCACCAAAGTCATGCTGCTGGGCAGCGGCGAGTTGGGCAAAGAAGTCTTGATCGCCTTGCAGCGCCTGGGGGTGGAAACCATTGCGGTGGATCGTTATGACAATGCCCCCGGCCAGCAGGTGGCGCACCATGCCCGCACCATCACCATGAGCGACCCGGCCATGCTCAAGGAATTGATTGAAGAAGAAAAACCCGACCTGGTGGTGCCCGAGATCGAGGCCATTGCCACCCCGATGCTTGAAGTGCTGGAGGCCACCGGTGTGGTGCGGGTCATTCCCACCGCCCGCGCCGCCCGCCTGACCATGGATCGCGAAGGCATCCGCCGTCTGGCCGCCGAGACGCTGGGCCTGCCCACCAGCCCGTACAAGTTTTGCGACTCGCTGGCCGAGCTGCAAGCCGCCATTGACGGCGGTATTGGTTACCCCTGCATCGTCAAACCGGTGATGAGCAGCTCCGGCAAGGGCCAGAGCAAGATCAGCGGCCCGGCAGATGTGCAAAAAGCCTGGGACTACGCCATGGCCGGTGGCCGCGTCAGCCATGGTCGTGTCATCGTCGAAGGCTTCATTGACTTTGACTACGAAATCACCCTGCTCACCGTGCGTGCCCGCAATGCGCAAGGCGGCATCGACACCCATTTCTGCGACCCGGTGGGCCATGTGCAGGTCAACGGCGACTATGTGGAAAGCTGGCAACCGCATCCGATGAGCCCGCTGGCGCTGGAGCAAGCCCGCCACATTGCCAAAACCGTCACCGATGACCTGGGTGTCGGGCTGGACGGCCAACCCAGCGGTCTGGGCTTGTTTGGCGTGGAGCTGTTCATCAAGGGCGACCAGGTCTGGTTCAGCGAAGTCAGCCCGCGCCCGCACGACACCGGCCTGGTCACGCTGACCACCCAGTGGCAAAGCGAATTCGAGTTACACGCCCGCGCCATTCTGGGCCTGCCGGTCAACACCGCCTTGCGCAACCCTGGGGCCAGCGCCGTGATCTACGGCGGCGTGGAGGCCCAAGGCATTGTGTTTGACGGCGTGGACGAGGCATTGCAAGTGCCCGGCACCGACATCCGCCTGTTTGGCAAGCCCGAGAGCTTCGTCAAACGCCGCATGGGCGTGGCCCTGGCCGCGCATGCCGATGTGGAGCAAGCCCGCATCAACGCCAAGCTGGCGGCCTCCAAGGTGAAGCCACGCAAGGTGTGAGTTTAAGGCTATTGAATTGATAGCTGTTTGCGCTTGTATTAAAAGGGCTACAGCTTGTTTTGGCATCAAAACTGAAGGTTTCTGCACGCCCAAACCCGTTCAGATGGGTCTGAGGGGCTTGTGTTGTGGCTGATTTTGGATGCTTTTTAGGCCTGTAGCCCTTATCTGGATTGCGCAAGAAGCTATTGATTTGATAGTGTTGCAATTAACCATTCACCCCGGCATTTTGAAGACCAGAAATGCCTGCTTGCATGAACATTTGCTCAAGCTTCCATCGCCACCACGCCAAGTGGGTCAGGTCAACAGAGCCAGCTTGTCTGTCAGCTCGCGCAGCCCAATCGCTTGCACGTTTTCGCTGATGGGGAAACGCTCTGTTCCGGCATGAACCACAAAGCGCTGGTCGGGTTGGAGGTCTTCACAGGCTTCATAAAACCCCCGCGCTGGTTTGGCAGCGCGGCTGCGCTTGACTTCAATAGCCCAGCGTTCACCACCCGGCAGTTCCAAGACCAGATCAATTTCAGCCCCGCCGGAGGTGCGGTAAAACCCTGGCACGCTCAATGCGGGTGCGGCGTTGATCAGGTTTTCAACCACAAACCCCTCCCAGCTGGCTCCCACCACGGGGTGGCCAAGCAATGCATTTCGGTCTGGAATGTTGAGCAGCGCATGCAATAAACCGGTGTCGCGGATGTACACCTTGGGCGACTTCACCAAACGCTTGCCCACATTGACATGGTAGGGCTGCAGGCGGCGCACCAGCAGCAAATCCACCAGCAGATCGGTGTAACGACTGACCGTTTGACTGCTCACCTCCAGGCCCGCTGCAAACCGTGCGGCGTTGACCAGACCCCCCTGGTGATGCGCCAGCATGGTCCAAAAACGGCGCAGGGTTTCAGCTGGGATGCGTGAGCCAAACATAGGGACATCGCGCTCAAGGTAAGTGCGCAGCAAGTCTTTGCGCCAGCTCAAAGATAGCCGTTCATCAGAGGCCAAAAAACTGTCTGGAAAACCACCGCGAACCCACAAATTTTCAATGGCCCATGTATGCAAATCTACCACGAGATGGATGATTTACATGGATAAATAACAAGTTGACTGCCGAGCTGGCGTTGATAAAACCCGATCACCTGGCAGCGTCTGAGTGCACCCAAGGAGCGCACGCCGCTACAAAATATCCACCCCGCCCCACAGCCGGTAGCTCCAGAACCCTTCGTCTTCAGCCATGCGCTGGCGCAGCGCCTCGGGGGTGAAGCCGGTGACCCGGCGGGTTTCGCGGCACAGGTGAGACTGGTCGGCATAACCGCTGTCGGCGGCCACGTCGGTCCAGCTCAGTTCACCCCGCTCCTGCGCCGCCATGGCCTCATAAAACGCCTGCTCAGCGCGGCCCAGACCGCGCAGCTCGCGCAGCGGCTGACCACTCCATTGCTTGATGCGGCGCTCAACCTGGCGCAGGCTGCGCCCCAGCCCCGAGGTGGCGGCCCGCAAGGCCAGGCCATCGGCCCAGTCGTGGTAACGCTGGATGCCCGGAGCCTGATGCGGTCGCGCGGCCTGCCACAGCGGATCCAGAAAATCCTGCATCAGCTGCACCCGGGTGTCATCGTCGCTGGCGGCTTGCACGGCATCACACATGGCCAGCCAGGTGGGCGGCAACACTTGGCTCGCCGCCACCAGGCCGCTGCACCAGGGCCGGGGGTCGATTCCGGTGAGCTGGTGCAGTGCGTCGGGCATCAAGAGCAGCGTGATCGAATGCACCGGGCCGGGGTTCCACGACACGGTGGGCTGGGTTCGCGGGCCGCCAAACAGACAGCCCTCGGGCAGTCGGTCGCGGGGGCTGTCCAGGCTGGACTGGCTAACAGGAACACCGGCGGTCAGCAGTTCGCTGCTGCCCTCAAACCACCAGCTGAGGCTGCACAGGGGGGTGGCGGGGAAGTAGTTGAAGCGCTGCGCCTCGCTCAGCTCGACACCCAGCGTGTTGCGGCCCATCACCCCACGCACACAGGCCGACAGCGACAGGCGTGGCTGCCACAGGCGGTTGACGGCGTTGGACAGGGGTGAGGTGCGTTGCATAGTCGCAGTGTAGCCATGCGCACATCGCTCAACGCCGTGGTGTTTTTACGCTTTTTTTACGCCCAGGCGAACTCTTTCTTCCCCATCTTTACGCCCGTAAAAATAAGCTTGCCTGATCGTTTTTTGACAGGAGATAAGTGAATGGACATCGTATTTGCGCTTGGCGCTGGACTGCTCTGGGGAATCATGGTCTTATTGGTGCGGGGCTTTGAGTGCCTTGATGCATCGACCGGGGGGAAATCATGATCAGTCTGCCCGTCATTTATGGCCTTGCCGCCACTTGTGCCGCTTTGCTGCTGGTCTATCTGGTTTACGCGCTGCTTCGCGCTGAGGAGTTTTGATGAGTCCTTCTGCCTGGGGCCTGCTGGCCCTGTTTCTTGCCTTGCTGCTGCTTGCCTCATGGCCGTTGGGCATTGGGTTGGCACGCCTGAGTTCCGGCCATATACCACTCTGGATGCAGCGAGTGGAAGCTCCTCTGTACCGTCTGGCAGGCACTTCTGCCGACAAGTCAATGAATTGGTCACAGTACGCACTGGCTGTGCTGGCTTTTAATGCACTGGGCGTTATCGTGGTCTACGCACTGCAGCGTTTGCAGATTGGGCTACCGTTGAACCCTGCTGGCATGTCCGCAGTCTCGCCAGACTCGGCTTTCAACACCGCAGTCAGCTTCGTCACCAACACCAACTGGCAGGGCTACAGTGGCGAAGCCACCATGAGCTACCTGACGCAGATGCTGGCGCTGGCGGTGCAAAACTTCCTCTCCGCCGCGACCGGCATCGCGGTTGCATTCGCGCTCATGCGTGGCTTTGCTGCACGCTCAACCGGTGTCATTGGCAACTTCTGGGTTGACGTGACTCGCATCACCACCTGGCTGCTGCTTCCGCTTTCCCTGGTATTTGCCGTGTTTCTGGTGGGCCAGGGCGTGATCCAGAACTTCGATGCCTACAAAGACATCACAACCCTGGAAGTCACCAGCTATCAGCAAGCCAAAATGGGCGCTGATGGTCAGGCCCTGAAAGACGAGAAGGGCAATCCGGTCATGGAAGACATGAAGACCGACAAACAGACCCTGGCCATGGGCCCGGTCGCGTCACAGGAAGCCATCAAGATGATCGGCACCAACGGCGGAGGTTTTTTCAACGCCAATTCGGCCCACCCTTATGAAAACCCGAATGCCTTGACCAACTTCTTGCAGATGCTGGCGATCTTTTTGATCCCCACGGCCCTGTGTTTTGCCTTTGGGCGCGAGGTGGGTGACCTGCGCCAGGGCTGGGCGGTGCTGGCGGCCATGACGCTGATCTTTGTGGTGGCCGTCATCGCCATTACCCCCGCAGAACAGGCCGGCAACCCGCTGCTGCCGCCCTTGGGGGTAGACCAAACCAGCAGTGCCTTGCAAGCTGGCGGCAACATGGAAGGCAAGGAAACACGCTTTGGCATCAATGCATCTAGCCTGTTTGCGGTGATCACCACCGCAGCATCCTGCGGTGCGGTGAACGCCATGCACGACTCTTTCACGCCCCTGGGCGGCATGGTGCCCATCGTGATGATGCAGCTCGGTGAGGTGGTGTTTGGCGGTGTTGGCAGTGGTCTGTATGGCATGTTGATCTTTGCCATTCTGGCGGTGTTCATCGCCGGCTTGATGATTGGCCGCACGCCGGAATACCTGGGTAAAAAGATCGAGGTGCATGAGATGAAGCTCACTTCCATCGCCATTTTGGTGACACCGATTCTGGTGCTGGCAGGTACGGCCATCGCCGTGATGGCCGCTGCGGGCCAGGCCGGTATTGCCAACCCCGGTGCGCACGGTTTCTCTGAAATTCTGTACGCCCTGAGTTCTGCTGCCAACAACAACGGCAGCGCCTTTGCCGGGCTGTCAGCCAACACGCCGTTCTACAACACGTTGCTCGGCATCGTCATGTGGCTGGGGCGCTTTGGCGTGATCGTGCCGGTGCTGGCCATTGCCGGTGCACTGGCCAGCAAAAAGCGCCTGCAGGTGACCGCAGGCACCATGCCCACACATGGCCCGCTGTTTGTGTTTTTGTTGATTGGCACGGTGCTGCTGGTGGGCTTGTTGAACTATGTGCCCGCCTTGGCCTTGGGGCCGGTGGTGGAGCATTTGATGCTCTGGCCTGCGGCTTGAACCTCACCAAAACGAGTATTCATCATGAAGAAAAAAACAACCCTGACCCTGCTCGACCCGGTGCTGCTGAAACCTGCGGTGCGGGCCTCTTTTGCCAAACTGAGCCCTGCGGTGCAATGGCGCAACCCGGTGATGTTTGTGGTCTACCTGGGCAGCATCGTCACCACGCTGCTGGGCTTGCAGGCCCAGCAAGACACCGGCTTTATCCTGACCATTTCGGCCTGGCTGTGGTTCACTGTGCTGTTTGCCAACTTTGCCGAAAGCTTGGCCGAGGGCCGGGCCAAGGCTCAATCGGCCTCGCTGCGTGGCCTGAAACAAAGCACCTGGGCCAAAAAGCTCAAAGACCCGGTGCACGGCTCCACTTGGTTACCACAACAGGCCGAAAACCTGCGCAAGGGCGATGTGGTGCTGGTCGATGCCGGTGAGATGATTCCGCTGGATGGCGACGTAATTCAAGGCGTGGCCACGGTCGATGAGAGCGCCATCACCGGTGAATCCGCCCCGGTGGTGCGCGAG
>VIKI01000111.1 GCA_008080595.1 Comamonadaceae bacterium | reverse complement strand
GGAACCATTTGGATTGAAAAGCCCAGGGCCATATCACGTAGAGCAGTGCGGCAACGGGGATGATGGCCCAGTAAAAGCCTGTCAGCAAACAGTAGATCCAGTAGGTTTTGAGCAGCCATGATTGATGTGGCAGGTAATAGTCGTATAGCTCCTCATCGGTTCGGTTGCGTCGATGGTGGCCTAAATGACTGATTCGTTGAATCGAAAAAATCGTTGGAAAAAAACCTGCCAGCAGCGTACCTGCCACATCGTTGACTCTGGGATTGGGGTGGAACACGCGATGTGCGGCCTCGTGGTGCAATGAAAAAAGCGTATTGTTGGTATACGAAAAGACAACAGCAGCCACAAGCATCCACCACCACTGCGAGGTGTGACTGGCAACCCACAGGCAAGCGATGGATACAGCCGCTGCGCTCAGGGCAATTAGCAGATTTTTGTGACCTGGAATCGGGTAGTTCATATTGCTTCTGACTCAAATTTTCGACGCGGCCATTCTCCAAAAGGAGCAACGCGACGCCCACTGGGTAGCAGGTGACCGGCACGCAGAATGGCCCCTGGCCCCAAACCCGCATAGCCCCCCAAAATCGCCTCAGCCTCAACCACCGGCGCTGCCACCACCACCACATAGCGTCCTTGTTGGTCACGAATCACCATATGGGCAGCCAACGCACTCTTGAATCCCAGCACGGCCCCACGCTCCACATAAACCAAGTAGCGATCAGTGATCACCACACCTGGCCCCACGTAGGCGAAGGGGCTCAGGTGTCCACCCCATAGCCCTATCCAAAAAGCATAGAGGCCTGGCACCAGGCGCAGCACTTCCTCCAGCCACGGCAAGCGATTAAAAAGCGTTTGCCATTGGGTCAAAAACCACCACACACGATAACCACGGGTATCTTGCGTGAGCTGACCCGCTGGAATCCCGTATACCGCCAAGGTGAACCGAGCAACCAGCGGCGGGAGCAAGTAAATCCAGGCGAAAGCAAAGGCCACGCGCTGGCCCACCGTATCCAACCCGGCAAACATGAGCCCACATCCCGAAGCAAGATGTGCAAACGGCAGAATGTTCAATATCAGCGAGAGTCGATCTGGTTTTTCCAGTTCTTTATCGTCGGTCATAACCTGCCATCTCCTCGCCTAGATTTGCCAACGCATGGCATCGATCAAACACACGAAATGCCGTCGGCATGATGCGTCGATTAAACAAACTTACCTGAAAGTTCATATTGCTCCTGAGAGCCAGAAGCGCGTCGACCATCTCATCTTGCCTGCATGCGAGCTCGGGCAAGTCCCGTACCAATTGATGAATCACCTTCACACCAGAACCACCGCGAGTTGGCCGCACCACTCCTACCAACATACGTTTGAACAACCATGCGTTGGTGGTCTCCCATCGTCGCTCAAGACACCGTTCAATCAGGATGGCATCAATGTGCAGGTGTCTGGTTTCATCCTTCAGATGCTCATGATGCACGCGTACAAATGCTTGATCCAACACGCCAAGTGTTTCAGATGCGGGCCTGACAACCATGTCTTTCGCCAGGGTTTTGGAAGACTCTTCCATCGCCATCAAAAACCACAAAGCAAAAGGCAAGTGTGCAGACAGTACGCCTACCACCCCAAACATGGCCCGTGTCCACCACGGCAGCACCGAAAAGAAGCGATCGGTTCCTGGTGGATACAAGTCCGGGCGGCAGGCACGGTTTAGCGCAGCAAACCCGCGAAAGTGACGTTGTTCCTCATGCATCATCGTGTTCAATGCCTGCAGCAAAGCTTTGTCACCTGCCACTTGAGGATGATGCCGCAGAGGTGGCAGGAGTCGCTCAATCAAGTCTGCTTCCAGCATCATGATGTATTCATTGATACGCAAGGCAGAGAGCTGGTTGTAGTGCAAACGCTGTTCGCGACTCAAAGTTGCATAAACAGGTGTGTAGTAAAGCTGGGTGTAAGCCTCCGGGACATAGGGCCTGGACAAATCAAGCTGCAAAGGCATGTTCATCTGGGAACACTGATTGGGGTCTGCCGACAATACATTGATGCGTTCAGGAGTCAACCACCGTGTCATGGCACGTCTCCATCGGCATGATTGATGTTGGCCGGTTGAATCGGGCGTGTGCCAGCATGCCCATAGAGTCGCCTGGAACGCGCCATGTACCCCAACGTGGGCACCGCACAGGCAAAAACCAGTGCTACTGACAACACTAAACCAGTCCGAAACCAGGTGCTGAGCCATGCCCCATACTGCTCGACCAAGCCAATGACCAAACCGTACACGGCACCAAATCCAGCAAAGAACCAGGGCGCATAGTCCATGGCAACTGCGGCCTCACCTTCTCCATCAGCCCAAGGCTGGTTGTACACCCGCAAGATACCAAGCTCCAGAACCTTGATGTCATAGAGCAAATTCCAAAACCCAAGCACGGAGGCCAGGATAAAAGCTTGACGCAGACTGTCCATCAAACTCTGTGCCGCCGAACCATGTACCAGCCAAGCCAGCATGGCGGTGGCCGAACCAAACACAAACCCGTGCTGCGGTCGAAAACGCCCAAGGCGCCAACGCACATCGAACTCCCAGACCTTCAACACATTGGTGCCAATGGCCGGGACAATGTAAGACCACAAAATCGGCAAGCCCCAAACAATCAATACAAGTTTGGAGTCTCCCCTGTATTCGCCCAACCACAACCACCATGCCAATGGTGCCAAAACCAAAGGTGCCAGATAGGGATAAACAGAGAGCAAAAATTTCATTTCAAAGCCGAATCAATGCATCCCAAAACGCATGCCATGTTTTTTGTACAGTTCTTTACGGAATATCAGTGTGTAGTACCAATAAGCACCCATGCGTGCAGCGGATCGCAAATGGGTTTTGGGGTCTGCAAACCTGCGTAGCAAAGACGGAAAACTATTAAACCGCGTGCGTGCAGCATGGCACGCCGCTGTGAGCTCATCGGGGCTCATGCGTTTTGGAATGTATGCGGCGCTGTTAAAGCGGTACTCCGGGTGCAACCACCACTTGCCGTCATACAGGAGCCGACCTTCTTCCTGCAACTTGCGATACAGCGGGGTATTGGGATAGGGCATGAGGATGTTGTACGCAGCAAAGGTGAACTTGCTCGCCAATGCAAAGTTCACCGTGGCAGCGATGGACTCAGGTGTATCGTGGTCATAACCGAGCGTGAATGCGGCCCAGCTTTGCATGCCGTGCTCTCGCAGAATACGCACCTGATCCTGGTAGCCAGCAAACCCAGGAATATTGGGGGACTTGCGCGTTTCCCGCAAACTGTCAGCAGTGATGGACTCAAACCCCATCACATTGCCCCAATTGCCAGATCGCTGCAGCAAATCCATCAAGGGCAGATTGCGTGTGATGTCCAGACTGGCTTGGCTTATCCAACTGACTTTCATAGGAATAAGCTCCCGACACAAATCAGCCAAAGCCTTTTGGTCACTCGCAATATTGTCGTCAATGAAAAAAATGAAACGGCGATCCTGCGTTTCTATCTCTCGTAGCACATCATCAATCGCCCGAACATAGTGCTTGTGATCGAAGTATTGGCTAACCGCGCAAAACCGACAAGCAAACCGACAACCCCGGATGTACTGCATCAAGGTCATTGGCAGGTATCCCTTACCCTTGAACAAGTCACGACGCGGCATCACACCGCCGATCTGCGCCACGCCAGGCGGGCCGTTGTAACGTGGCTGCAACCGATGGCGCCGCGCATCTTCAACAACTTGAGCCCACGCGGTTTCCGCATCCCCCAGAAAAATGCTGTCCGCATGTGCGACCGCCTCCTCTGGCAACAAGGTCACATGCATGCCACCCAGGATGACAAGAACGCCCCGAGCACGGTACTCTGCGGCAATCTCATAGGCACGTCTTGCGGTGTAGGTCTCCACCGTGATGGCAACCAGATCGGTGGCTTCATCGTAGGGAATATCTTCCATTCGATCGTCAAACATCACACATTCCACATCCGGCGGTGTCAACCCGGCAAGCACAGCCAGCATCAGCGGCTCCATGCGGCCTTGATCCACGTAGAGACTGTGTTCCATACGGCCAATATTGGGTTTGATGAACGTGATTTTCATGGTGCTTTCTGATTCATTGGCCCAGCAGACGATTGTGCTTTTTGTATATTTCCCGCCGAGAAATGACGTTGGCAATCAGGGTCATCGTCATACGGAATGCAGAGAACGATGTTTCGCCAAACATGGTTCGACTGGCAATAGACCGCCAACTGTAAAAACGCTGCCGAGCAGAAAACACACCTTCAGCCAGCTCAGAGGCGCTCATTCTCTGAGGCTCAAAAATGGAATCGCCATAGCGATACGCGGGATCAAGCCACCACTTTGGAGAAATCAAACGTCCTTCCTCACGAAGTCGGTCATAGAGTGCCGATCCAGGCGTCGGAGTCAGCGCATTGAAATTGGCAATTTCAAGTTGAGCTTCCAACGCGAAGTCCACCGTCCGATCAATGGTGTCCGATGTGTCTGCGTCATAGCCGAAGACAAATGTGCCATAGATGCCAATCCCGCGCACATGCAGGGTGCGCACAACATCACGATACGCCCCGCTCACTTTGTTCCACGGCTTGGCCATTTGCTTGAGATTGTCCGGGTGCAGCGACTCAAAGCCAATCAGCACAAAACGGCATCCAGCTTCAGCCATGTGGTCCAACAAACGCGGATTACGCGCTACGTCGATGCTAATTTGACACGACCAGCGGCGCTTCAACGGTCGCATCGCTTCAAGCAAGGCCATCAAATCCGCTTCGTTGGAAAACAGGTTGTCATCGACAAAAAACAGAAGTCGCTGCGAAGGCAGCGCTTCAATCTCAGCCACCAAGCCCTGAAGCGGCCGAACCCGCACACTGTTGCCATAAAAGCTGTGGATAGAACAAAAATCGCAGGCAAAGCGGCACCCTCTGCCGTATTGCACCAACTCCACCGGGGCATAACGTTTGCCACGGAATATTTCGCGATTCACCCGATAGTCGCCAAGAGGTGCGGTGCGATCCCCCATATACCGGGGTTGCAGTCGATGGTGCACGAAGTCATCAAGCAAACGTTCCCACGCACCCTCCGCATCACCAATCACCACTGCGTCAGCATGCTCCAAGGCTTCGTCTGGCAAGAATGTCGGGTGGTATCCCCCCATCACCACTGGCACCCCACGCGTCCGATAGGCATCCGCTACAGCATAGGCGCGACGTGCGGTAAAGGTCTCCACACTCAGGGCCACGAGATCAGGGTTGTCACCCGTGGGAAGAACCTCTACCTTTTCATCAAAGAAGCAAATCTCCCAGCCTGGTGCACGTGCCGCCAGAATACCCAAGGCCAAAGGCGGCATCGCATCCGATGAGCGGTAGTCACCCAGATTCGGGCGTATCAGTGTGAGCTTCATAACAAAGCCACTTCTGGCTGTACTGGACGACCATCCAGTTGTGCTGTTGTGCTGCCGAGTCAAATTCAACAGCATAAACATTGGCCCGGTATGACAAGGGTTTGAAGCTTGCCACGACCGATGTCAAAGGGTGTCCACTCCTTAAGCCAAGAGCAGCTACGGGTGTCTGACAATGGCTGAGCAAGTCAGACAACAGGCTGCGAACAAAATCCAAGCGATCTTGAACCGATGGCTGCATAACCAAAAATGCGATAAATGATTGGGCCAAAGCCTGACCAGGCAAAGGTAAAACCACCCGGCGCGTTAAATGCGCAAAGCGGTTGTATAACGGCAAGCCCAAACGCAAATACCGGTGATAACTCTGCGCTACCACCTGTTTGAAATGACACTGATCCCACAGTGCTGCCATGGCCACAATATGATCACCCTCGCAATGAAGCCAGAAACAATGAAGGCCAATACGCTCCACCAGGCTTGCGGATAACACAGGTGTCAATTGGGCACTGGACGCGTGTTGTGCATGAAAGGCTAGCATCGCAGCCATATCCTCCGCCTGCGCGGGTCGCCACAAACCAAGGTGCCGTGCCCTTGCCGTAGAAATAGCATAGGTCGTCAACTCTCCCAGCGGGGAATACCGGGGCATACCTCGCAAACCAGCCTCTAAAACGCGCCGGGCCTGGGTGTTCTCTGCTGCTATCACGGTGAACCACCACGCCAGCTCCGGCAATACAGGGGCAAGCTTGCGAATCGAGGCGTACCCATTGCGCAGATGGCGAATTCTCTGACGTGCCGAAGACTGCACACGCAGTCCGCCAAGATACCCACCACCAATTGCCTTGCCATTAACATGTACCGGAACCGCTGCTGCAGAGTACATCCCAAAGGGACGACCATTCTCTAGCGCAAGCACTGCCCAGTCATGCCCGTACATGTGGTGCGCCGCAAAGTAGGAGGGCTCTCGCTCCATGCTCATCTCCACCCAGGAAGGCATACCGTTTTCTCTTAACAATTGCCGCAGTACGGCATCGTCGTCAGCGGTGGCAAGGCGAAATTCAGTCATTGCACTTCCAGCAGATCACCGCTCCAGGCTTCGTCACCGAGGGGGTATCCGTTGCGCAAACTGATCTCGTTACGGTGCATCGCGTTGACAAGAAAAAAATTGCGCAACACGAAAGAATCACGCCAATGGTGAAGACTGCGGCGCAGAATATTCGGCCATCCATAAAAACGCTCGCGTGCCGCAACACAGCCTTGTGTGACATCCTGCGGACTCATGGCTTTGGGTAGAAACGGCAACTCGTTGTAGCGATAAGCCGGATCAAGCCACCAAGCGTCATAACGCAAGCGCCCTTCGGTTTGAAGGCGTTGATACAAAGGTGTTCCAGGAAAAGGGGTGAGATGGTTGAATGCGGCAATGTACATGCCCTCCTCACTCGCAAAGTCCACGGCCTGATTAAATGATGCCAGCGTATCGTGCTCGTAGCCAAAAACAAAGGTGCCATACACAAACAGCCCTTGCCTGCGCAAATTCGCCAGCGCCTGCCGATAGCCACCCCCCATGGTATTAAAACGTTTGTTCATCAAACGCAAATTGGCTTCATCGAGACTCTCGAAACCAATCAGCACGCCACAACAGCCTGCCTGGCGCATCTGTTGCAAGAAGTCTTCGTCATGCGCTGCGTTGATGCTCATCTGGGTAATCCAACGAACTTTTTGTTTGGTCAATTCTGCAAGCAAGGAACGCCCGGCCTTCATGTCACCAGCAAAGTTGTCATCCACAAAAAAGAACAACTTCTTTTCGTGTTTGATGGCGGCGACTTCGACCACAACATCCTCTACCGGTCTGGAACGGTAGGTGCGTGAAAAAAAAGTCTGAATGGCGCAAAACTCGCAGGGAAACTTGCAGCCACGCCCGGTTTCAATCAAACCAATGGGCAGGTAACGCTTGCCTTGAAATAGCCGTCGATCTATGCGGATTTGCCCCAGATGACGCTGCTCACCGTGGTATCTGCGTTGCAGTCGCCTATGCCGAAGATCATCAATCACCTCAGGCCAGACCGCTTCGGCCTCGCCGGTGACCACGGCTTCCGCATACCGTGATACTTCATCGGGCATCAGCGTCGCATGGAAACCGCCCATGACAACCGGCACACCACGACGGCGGTACTCGCTGGCAATTTGGTACGCCCGCGCTGCGGTGTAGGTCTCAACCGGAATGGCGACAACATCGGTGTGCTCATCAAATGGAATCTTCTCCATTCGGTCGTCATAGAAAGTCAACTCGATATCAGACGGAGTCAAGCCAGCCAGCGCCGCAATGGGCAAAGACTCCATCTGCCAACTGCGAATGTAGTGCTCACCCACACGATGACCAATGGCCGGATGCACCAGGGTCAGCCGCATACGGTATTGCTTTTGGTTTTAATCGGCACCATGCTTGGCAAATTGATCGGCATGCCCACCGCCGACAAATGCCAATCACAGTTGTAGAAACGATGCAGGTTATGCGCGTAGAACCTATAGCCCAAGTTGGCTCCAATGGCCAGCGGCTCCCAGGCACGCGCCTTCCACAAGCGGCGAATGATGGCCGAAGGCCGATACACCGACTTCCAGGCACGCTCGTGACCCGCAGCGAGTTCCTGCGGCGACATGTTCAGGGGCTGAAACACCACATGCTGCCCGTCGTACAACTCCCAATCCAGCGTAAGCAAGCGGTTCTGTTGCTTCAGCCGGTGGTGCAGTGGTGTCCCCGGAAAAGGGGTCAACAGGGCAAAACGGGGTAGATCAATCCCCGTATCAATGGCAAACTGAACCGTCTCATCAAACACATCAGTAGTGTCATGGTCTAGTCCGAAAACAAAGCAGCCCTGAACAGCAATGTCCAAGGCATGTAGGTCCCCAATCAGACCGGCGTAATCCACAGAGCCGTTGAACTTCTTGCGCGCATCACTCAAGCCACCTTTGTCCAGCGTTTCCAGTCCCAAAAGCAAACCACGACAGCCCGAGCGGGCGATGAGCTCCAACAATTCTGGGTCATGGGCAATGAGTACGGTAGACAGACCAAACCAACGAATCTTCAAGGGGATGAGTGCAGTAAAAAGCTCCCGTGCGTATTGCCGATCAGACACCAAGTTCAAATCAATGAACAAAATGCGTTTTGCCCCAACCCGCCGTATGTCATCAATCACCCAAGATACCGGTTTTTGAAACTGCTTTCTCCCCCAGGCACTAGGTGCCACACAAAATTCACAGTCGTGTGCACAAGAGCGCGTTGCCTCAAAAACCGCTTGTGTGAGGTACTGCTTGGAGTCAAACATATCCCGCCGGGCGAATGGCATATCCGGTCTATCCAGCGAAAAATCTGGGGCTTGGCAATACAAGGCTTGCAAACAGCCTGCCGAAAAATCACGCAACAACTGAGGCCAAGTGTCTTCAGCGTAGCCGGTCACGATGGCATCCGCATGTGCCGCTGCCTCCTGTGGTACCAGGGTGACATGCGGCCCGCCCAGAACAACTGTTTTGCCTTGAGCGCGGAATTGGTCTGCCAATTCATAGCTACGCCTAGCAGTACCGGTGATGACGGTTAATCCAATCAAGTCTGCCTCAAGGTCGCTGGGAACGTCCTGAATGCCTTCGTCGAACAACATCACTTCAGCATGCAGTTCTTCTGGCACCAAAGCGGCCAGGGTGGTCAAGGTTAATGGCTGATACCGAAGCGACTTCCCAAAAATCCCGACTCGATGGCGGTACAAAGGGCCTTTGGGGGAAATCAGTGCAATTTTCACTCTTGCGAACTCCTAATCGATCCAGGAAAAGTTGGGTATCAGGGCAACAGGTTTTACGTCTGCGAGTCGCACACCCCGATCGACTTGAGTCGACACATAGCGGTCATATAACTGGCGAACTGGTCGGTGCTGCAGCGGCTTGAGTTGTCCCAAGGCACGTGCATAGGCGTATTGCGGATTGGCACACAAACGGGCTTCTATGTCAGTCAAATCTATAACAGCATCTTCGTCTGTCACAAGCACATAGCAAGAGGCTTGCCGTATGGGAGCCAAGAACCTGAATCCACGGATACCGTGCAATACTTCACTGACAAAAGCTTCTGTCAATTTCTCACCCACCAAGTCAGACGCAATGCCACTTCGTCCTTGAAACTCCAATATGGGTTGCTTTGAATCGGTATACCCCTTGCACAAAACCATGTCCCCAGTTCGGTAACGGTACAGGCCACTCGCTGTCGTAGCGATGACGGTATAACTTGCGCCTGGAGTGAGTTTGTCTCTCAAAAAAAGACCCTGTGGGCTTTCAAACTCAAAAAAACCATGATGGGTAAGTACGGGTCGATCCAACTCATCCGGCACGGTCACTACACACTCGGTAGAAAGCAGTCCTTTGGGTTGAATCTGCGCGTGGCTTAAACGCGCTTGCAGTTCCGCAGCAGCGCCGCTTGATTCAGCAGATGCCCAGCAACTGATGAGCTTGAGCTTGGGCCACAGATTTTCCGCTGCTGGCAGGTCGTCCAGCAGGCGCAAAAAGAAGGTGGGACTCCAGACGGAAATCATCTCAAGATCAGGGGCTGCTCGCAAACTCGCAAGGGTCTTTTCGCGCCACACATCCACGCTAGGCTCTGCCATCAGTGCAAGGGGAACGGCACTGCGCTGCGCGATCCATTGACCCCATTGCTCACCAAGGTACGCCCCATCAGGCAAACCTACCGGGATGCCGTTGATGTGCTCTGATTTCCTAGTTGCCGGACTGGTCGCCAGATAGACAAGACCCATGATGTTGCGGGTAGACACCACACTGCCAAGCCAGGGATTGATGGCTGCCTGAAAGTCAAGCAGGCCCCAAGTAGAAAACGGAATCAGTTTGGCTCCACCACTGCTGCCACCGGTACGCTCGTAGGCACAAGGCAGGCCGTCAAAGAGTACGCGGGGCTCACCAGCAAGAACACGCGGCAGCCACTGAGCTTGCAACTCTTCATAACTCGTCAAAGGAACCTGTTGGCGAAATGCAGCCAGATCCTGCGGTGCGCCATAGGCTTTTAAATAGGCCGCGTGCGTATTCCGGGCCAACATGGCTTGTAACCATGCGATGTCATCGGACACTGGCTTGTTCTGTGCAGCGTTCAGATCAGGCATGACATCCTTGGCGAAACAGCCTCAATGTCAAAGGCTTCATGTTGCTCTCATCAACATCGCAAACACAGACCAGCTCGTGCCCCTGCCGAAAGCCAGGATTTTTTTGCAGGAAGAAGTCAACTCCAGGCCGCCCCAATTCATCGGTTCGAGGCTCGGCAAGCTCATGCCGCAATTGCCCGCGTGAAGGCGTGAATTCAACAACACCACTCTGTGGGTTGTACTCGCTGGGAAACTGCTCTTGAGCCAGATGTATTGCCAGGTCAGCGATGTCGTCTGTAACCTGCACTTTTTCGGGGTAAAAATGCCGCGCAAAAACGTGAAGATAGCGATAGGTTCGATGCCCCTTGACCAGTAGAAACCAAACTAAACGCTGCTCGGGGTGTCTTCGCTTGATCTGCCCCAAGTGCCGAACCCAGGCAAATGACAGCGCATGTTGACCCCAGTGCAGACGGTCTACCACCGTGTCCCCAGAATAGAGCACCTGAATGAAACTTCCACGCCAAAGACAGGGATAAACCTTGAGAGTTGTAAAGCCTACCAAATGCGCATTGAAATACAGCAGCAAAACCTCGTTTTTACTGGACAAGTCCTGCTCAAAAACTGTTGCGCTGGTCGCTTCGTAGACGGCAAGATACAGCGCAGTCATCGCACTGCGGGTATTTTTGTCAAGCAACTGCACACTAACGATGGTGCAACGATAGGCACGGTCTATATCCACAAAACCCCTTTTTTAGGGCATTGTAAAAGCTCAATTAGCCATCGCCGGGCATTGCGTGCAATCAACTATGCGCCAGATCACTCGGCATCGAACCGGTGGATGCTGAATGTTGGGATGCCTCTGTCAATTCCCCATACACCGTTGCCCAACCGACCTCTCGATGGAGATCAACGCAAGCCCTACTCCTTCAACTGCAACTCCAACCCATTCAGCACTCGGTAACAAGGCAACACACTCGCCACTGAACTATTAGGCTCCCGGCCCTCCTTGATCGCCGCAAAGAACTCGCGGTCTTGCAGCTCAATGCCGTTCATGCTCACGTCCACCTGGGACACGTCGATCTTTTCTTCCTTGCCGTTGACCAAGTCGTCATAGCGCGCAATGTAGGTGGCGCTGTCGCCGATGTAGCGGAAGAAGGTGCCCAACGGGCCGTCGTTGTTGAAACTCAAACTCAGCGTACAGATCGCGCCATTGGCGGCCTTAAGCTGGATGCTCATGTCCATGGCAATTCCCAGCGTCGGGTGGATCGGGCCCTGGATGGCATTGGCTTTGACGATGGGGCTGCCGCACTGGTAGGCGAACAAATCCACCGTGTGCGCAGCGTGGTGCCACAGCAGGTGATCCGTCCAGCTGCGGGCCTGGCCGAGGGCGTTCATGTTGGTGCGGCGGAAGAAGTAGGTTTGCACATCCATCTGCTGGATGTTGAATTCGCCTGCCGTGATTTTCTTGTGCACGTATTGGTGGCTGGGGTTAAAGCGGCGGGTGTGGCCACACATCGCCACCAGGCCGCTCTTGGCCGCCACCTGGGCGACTTCTTCGCCATCGGTGAGCACATCGCACAGCGGAATTTCCACCTGCACGTGTTTACCCGCTTTCAGGCAAGCCAGGGTTTGGCTGGCGTGCATTTGCGTGGGCGTGCACAAGATGACCGCATCCACTTCTTTCAACGCCAGGCTGTCAGCCAGGTCAGTGGTGACGTGGCCAATGCCGTATTTGGTAGCCACTTCGCGGGTCTTGTCCAGGTCGCGGCTGATGAGTGAGACGACTTCAACGCCGTCAATGTTTTGGATGCCGTCCAGGTGTTTGATGCCGAAAGCGCCAGCACCGGCCAGCGCAACTTTGATGGTTTTGCTCATTTCAGGAATTCTCCAGGATAAGGTGTCCGACTGCCGTGTTGCTGGCCGGTACATGATAAAAACGGTGCCTAGACCTTACAGAACGTGCGCTGTCAGCTACATCTTGCATAGCACCTCGGGCGATGAGCCACATCACCAGCTCCACCCCTTCGCTACCGGCTTCACGCACATAGTCGATGTGCGGCGTAGCGGCGCAGGCGGCGGGGTTGGCAATCAGCTGATCGAGCCAGGCGTTGTCCCATTCGCGGTTGATCAGGCCGGCGCGTGCGCCTTGCAGCTGGTGGCTCATGCCGCCGGTGCCCCAGATGTGCACGTTGAGGTCTTCATCGTAACTCTCCACCGCTTTGCGGATGGCCTGGCCCAGGTTGAAACAACGCTGGCCGCTGGGCACCGGGTACTGCACCACGTTGACGGCAAACGGAATCACCGGGCAAGGCCAAGCCTGCGGCTCGCCGCACATCAGACTCAGCGGCACGGTCAGGCCGTGATCCACCTCCATCTTGTTGACGATAGTCAGGTCAAAGTCTTGCTGGATCACCGAATGCGCAATGTGGCTGGCCAGGTCCGGGTGGCCAATGACTTTGGGCACAGGGCGCGGGCCAAAACCTTCGTCCGCAGGCGTGAATTCTGCCGCCGTGCCAATGGCAAAGGTGGGGATCATGTCCAGGCTGAAGGCGGTGGCGTGGTCGTTGTAGACCAGGAAGATCACGTCGGGCTTGTTGTCCTTCATCCATTGCTTGGAGAACTCGTAGCCCTTGAACAGCGGCTGCCAGTACGGCTCTTGTGTCTTGCCCAGGTCAATGGCCGCGCCGATGGCGGGCACGTGGGAGGTGTAAACGGAGGCGGTGATACGTGCCATGGCTCAGAGTCCTTTGCGGCCAGCCTGGCCTTGCGGTTGGTGTTGCGGCTGGGCGCTGCCGTCTTCGCCCAGGTGGCGGTTTCCTTCAACAGAACGGCCACCGGCGAGCATCATGGCGCGGTACTCTTCCTCAGTCATGCCGGTCATGCTGCCTGCCATCTGCTGAAAGCTCAGGCCGTGGGTGGCGCCAATCTTGGCCAGAAAGTAGATGTTGCCGCCAAGCTGCATGGCGCGGTTCAAGTCCATGGTGAGCACGGCCTGCTTCTGGTCTTCGCTCATCGGCCATTCGTCCAGGTAGGTGCGCTGATCCAGCTTGAAGCGCTCACGGTTGTCGGCCTTCATCAACGACATGCAAAACTGGTTGAGCCAATAGCCTTTGCGGCTCTGGTCGGCATCAAAAATAATGGTGCCGGGGATGTCTTTGTAGGGTTTGTCGAGTGCCATGGTTTTAATCAGTTGAGGACAGAGCTGGTTCGCTTCGCGTAACTGCGGTCTGTCCCACAAGGTTTCAGGAGTTCCAATACAAACGATTCGGGTTGTCTACCAGCAGCTTGCGTTGCAATTCAGCGGTAGGCGCAATGTGCGGGATGAAGTCCACCAGCAGGCCATCGTCGGGCATGTGATCTTTCAGGTTCGGGTGCGGCCAGTCGGTGCCCCATAACACGCGCTCCGGGAACTCTTCCACAATGGTTTTGGCAAACGGGATCACGTCGCGGTAGGCGTTTTTCTCACCGTTCAGGGCTTTCGGGCCGGTCACGCTCAGGCGCTCGGGGCAGCTCACCTTGCTCCACACATTGCCGTGTTCGCGCATGAACTTGCGGAACAACTCAAACTGCGGCCCGTCCACCGGCAGCGACACGTCCGGGCGGCCCATGTGATCCACCACCACGGTGGTCGGCAGCGCGGTGAAAAAGTCCCACAGCTCGGGCAAGTCCACCGCCTCAAAGTAGATCACCACATGCCAGTCCCAGGCCTTGATGCGGGCGGCAATCTCCATCAGCTCGTCCTTGGGCGTGAAGTCCACCAGGCGTTTGACAAAGTTGAAGCGCACACCGCGCACACCGGCCTCGTGCATGGCCTGGATTTCGGCATCGGTCACGCTGCGCTTGACGGTGGCCACACCTCGCGCTTTGCCCTTGCTGCTCTGCAAGGCATCCACCAAGGCGCGGTTGTCCGCCCCGTGGCAAGTGGCTTGCACGATGACATTTTTATCAAACCCCAGATGGTCGCGCAGCGCAAACAGCTGCGCCTTGGACGCATCACAAGGTGTGTACTTGCGCTCCGGCGCGTAGGGGAACTCGGCCCCCGGGCCAAACACATGGCAATG
>VIKI01000110.1 GCA_008080595.1 Comamonadaceae bacterium | reverse complement strand
GGCGACCGCGCGGCCTGGCTGGCGGCTTTGCAAAGCCGCTCCGAACATCCGAGCCCGCTGGTACGCGAGCATGTGGCTTGGGCGATGGCGCAAGCTGGGGGGTGAGCGCCCTGGGGGGCGTACCCGCACGACTCGCCGCATTGCCAGTTTTTTTGCAGTCGTATGAGCCAATTTGCGTTCTGAGTCCATACGGTGTAGATATGGATCGCAGCGTTGCCGATAAAAGCAGCATGATACGTATTGCGTTACACTCCATGTCATGCGACGCATAACATCCCATGATTGAATCCTTCAAACACAAAGGGCTTGAACGCTTTTTTGCTCATAGCGACAAGCGTGCCATCCCGGCCCAAAGCGCAGCGCGAATTGAGCGCTTGCTTGACCGCCTGGAGGCATCCATCAAGGCGGACGACATGGACTTGCCGGGCAACAAGTTTCATGCGCTCAAGGGGGATCGTGCTGGCGAATATGCGGTGACGGTGACGGGCAATGTGCGCATCACTTTTCGCTTTGATGGTCAGCACGCCACGGCTGTCAATCTTGAGGACTACCACTAGGAGGGCCACACCATGAAATCACTTCGCAACCCCAACCGTAAACCTACCCACCCCGGCGCTGTCCTGCGCGAAGATGTGTTGCCAGCTCTGGGCATCACGCAGGCCCGCATGGCCGAACTGCTGGGTGTGTCACGGGTGACGCTTGCGCAACTGATTCACGAACACCGGGCGCTATCGGGCGATATGGCTTTGCGTCTGGAGAAGCTGCTGGGGTCAAGTGCCGAATCCTGGCTGAACATGCAACAAGCCGTTGATCTGTGGGAAGCAAGGCAAGACGTGCAGCGCTTTGCCCATGTGGTGCGGTATGCCAACGCGCAGACGGCTATGGTGGCTTGAAGTGCTTGACCGCAATGCCGTCGTGTCGGGTTAATGCAGCGTAACCCTATGGGGGCTATCTGCTAGTGAATTGAATTGCACCTCTGGCGGCATGCGTCATAATCCGCCGCGCTAGAGGTGTCACCCGGTCGGGTGGCTGAGAAACACTCTTTGAACCTGATCTGGGTCATGCCAGCGTAGGAAAGCAATCACAACACCGTTTGTGACCACGCGGCCCCGGATCAATACTCAGGATCTGACATGGCCCACACACTTTCTCCATCTGATCTCTGGGCCGACGTGCAGTCGGTTCGCAGCCAGCATCCCCTGGTGCACTCCATCACCAACCTGGTGGTGATGAACTTCAATGCCAATGTGTTGCTGGCCATGGGTGCGGCTCCGGTAATGGCTCATGCCCACGAAGAGGTGGCCGACATGGCTGCCATTGCCCAGGCCCTGGTGCTCAACATTGGCACGCTGGAGCCGTACTGGATTGAGAGTATGCGCCGGGCCCTTCAGGTGGCGACAAAAAGAGGCATCAAAACCGTGCTTGACCCCGTAGGGGCGGGCGCAACAAGCTATAGAAATGAGAGTATTCGGGTGCTCTTGAACGAGGCCATGCCGTCGGTGATTCGCGGCAATGCCTCAGAGATCATGAGTGTGGCGGGCGTGGTGTCGACAGCGGCGCGGCGGTGGCCGATGCCTTGCAAAGCGCCCGGGAACTGACGCTCAACACCGGTGGTGTGGTGTGTGTCAGCGGCCCGGTCGATCATGTGATGGATGCCCAGGGCCGCCATGCCAGCCTGGCCAACGGCCATGAGTGGATGACGCGCATCACCGGCGTGGGTTGCTCGGCCACGGCCCTGATTGGTGCGTTTTGCGCGGTGCAGCCCGATGCCTGGCGTGCCACGCTGGCGGCCATGGCTTATCTGGGCGTGGTGGGTGAAGTGGCCGCATTGGCGGTGCAGGCCCGCGGCCAGGGCGTGGGCAGTTTGCAAATGGCGCTGCTGGATCAGTTGCAGTTGCTGGATCAAACCACCTTTGAGCGGCATCTGAAATTGTCGGTGACGGCATCTTGAGCACATCACGCCTGGCCCAGCAGCTGCGCCTGTACCTGGTGACCGACTCACAAGCCTTGCGCGGCCGCTGCCTGACCGATGTGGTGCGGCAAGCCGTGCAGGGGGGTGTGAGCTGTGTGCAGCTGCGCGAAAAAACCGCCAGCACGCGCGACTTTGTGGCCCTGGCTTGTGCCTTGACTGAGGTACTGAAACCCCTGGGCGTGCCGCTGGTGATCAACGACCGGCTCGACGTGGCGCTGGCCTGTGGTGCGCAAGGTGTGCATCTGGGCCAGTCTGATATGCCGGTCGCACTTGCCAGAGGGCTGCTGCCGCCTGAGGTGTTCATTGGCTGGTCGGTCGAAAGCCCGGACGATGTGCAGCGGGCGGCCCACTTGCCGGTGGACTATCTGGGTATCAGCCCGGTGTTTGCTACCCCCACCAAAACCGACACAGCCACCCCTTGGGGCCTGGAGGGGTTGCGCCAGGTGCGGGCCATGAGCTCTTTGCCGCTGGTGGCGATTGGCGGCATTCACCTGGGCAACGCCGCAGAGGTGTTGACGGCTGGGGCCGATGGTCTGGCCGTGGTCAGCGCCATCTGCTCGGCCGATGACCCTGGCAGCGCTGCACGGGCTTTGCGAGCCAGTTTGAAGGCTTTTGGGTGAAATTTTATGAACCATTTTGGCCTCTAGGCCTTATCACATAAGCGCAGGCAGCTATGAAAATTGAAAACACTCAGCACTACCCCCGGGTTCTCAGCATTGCCGGCTCTGACAGCGGCGGTGGTGCCGGTATCCAGGCTGACCTGAAAACTTTTTCCGCCCTGGGCTGTTTTGGCATGACGGCCATCACCGCGCTCACCGCACAAAACACCTGCGGCGTGCGCGCCATTCACGCCGTGCCGCCGGAGATGCTGCGTGACCAGATTGACGCGGTGCTGGAAGACATTGGCGCGGATGCGGTCAAGGTGGGCATGTTGCATGCACCAGACATTGTGCGCACCGTGGCGCAAGCGATTGACCGCCATCAGCTGCAGCGGGTGGTGTTTGACCCGGTGATGGTGGCCACCAGCGGCGCCAAGCTGATTGATGACCCGGCCATTGCGGTGCTGGTGACTGAGCTGTTTCCGCGTGCCATGCTGATCACCCCCAATCTGGACGAAGCTGCCCTGCTGGTCGGGCGGCCACTTCACACCCCGCAAGACATGGCGCTGGCCGCAGCCGAACTGCTGGCACGCGGCGCACGTGCCGTGCTGCTTAAAGGCGGGCATCTGGCCGGTACGGTGGTGACGGATTTGCTGTTGCAAGCCGGTGCTGAGCCCCTGTGGATGCAAGCGCCGCGCATTGACACTGCCAACACCCACGGCACCGGTTGCAGCTTGTCCAGCGCCATTGCCGCGCACCTGGCACTCGGGGCTGGCTTGCCGGATGCCGTGCAACAGGCCCGTGAATTCGTGCGCCAGGCCTTGCAGGCCGGGGCCGGCGTTCAAACCGGGCAGGGCAGCGGCCCCTTGAACCATGGTTTTGCGCCCTTGCCGATGCGGCTTTTGTAGGAGCGGTGGCAACCGCGATTCGGGGTTTATCCCACAAGTTCGATGAAAAATCGGCCGCTATCGCCTATTCAACAAGCGCAAGCAGCTATCAAAGGTGAAGCGAAATACCTCGCGGCTGCCACCGCTCCTACAACACCTGGATAAGCCGAGATTTATGATGGTAATCTTGTTGCCGTGCCATCGCGCAGCAGAGCATCATGCAAGACCCAAACACCCAGTCGAAACATCCAGCGATTGCGACCACTGACCAGGAGGCCGTTGAGCGGGACATGGCTCGGCGCTTTTCCAAGCAGGAGTTGGGGTCTGCGCTGTTTTCCTTTGTTGGCTATGGGCCACAGGCCTATTTTCTGCTTGATGTCGTTCCCCATGGCATGCTTGGGCTATGGCTGGCGCTGGTCGTTGCGGGGGAAGCAGTGAATGCGGCAATCTGCCTGGCGATGCAAAGATCGTTAGACCAGCCGAACCGCCGCGAGCGGCTTTCGCGGCTTCTGATGCTCAGTTTGGCATTCAGCGGCAGCGTTTGGGGCAGCGTTGTTCTGCTCCCCGGTGTCAGAGCTGCGCCGGACGTGCTGATGTTCCAAATGCTGTTTCTGGCGGTCACGGCACTGGCATCCACACACGCGCTCAACCTTCGTCCTGCAAGCCTTGCCGCCTTCACCGGGGGAATTCAGGGCTCCATTGTTTGGGCCGGGCTGTTTGGTCAGGGCATCCCTTTTGCCATTGGCATCGTCGCGATTGGATTTCTGGTCATGTGCCAAATCTACGGCTGGACGGCGCGCAAGCTGGTGCTTGAAACGATTGCCGCAGAACAGGCGCTGCGTCGGCGCACGGTTGAACTGGAACGGGCCAAGGAAGCGGCCGAAGCCTCCAACCGGGCCAAGAGTCTCTTCCTGTCCAACATGAGCCACGAGCTGCGCACACCGTTGAACGGCATCCTCGGCTACGCCCAGGTGTTAAAGCGCAGTGCCTCGCTGGGCGAGCGGGAGAACACCGGCCTCACGGTGATTCAGCACAGTGGCGAGCACTTGCTGACCTTGATCAACGACATTCTCGACTTTGCCAAGATCGAAGCGGGCCGAACGCAGCTCCATCCGGCCGACATCGCACTACGGCCTTTCCTGAACATGGTGATTGAGATCATTCGCCCCAAAGCGGAGCAAAAAAGCCTGTATTTCCGCTACCAGGACGCGCCCGATTTGCCGCAGGGCATTCGCGCCGATGAGCGGCTACTGCGGCAGGTTTTGCTCAATCTGTTGTCGAATGCGGTCAAGTTCACCCAGCGCGGCGGCATCACGCTGCGGGTTGAATTCGTGTCGCCTCGTGGGCTGCGTTTCACCGTTGAAGATACCGGTGTCGGCATTTCTGCCGATCAACTCGAGAAGATATTCGAACCTTTTGAACAAGTTGGAGAGACACAACTCCAGCAGGGTGGGACGGGGCTGGGGCTGGCGATCAGCCGCGAGTTCGTGCGCCGGATGGGGTCAGAGATTTGCGTCGAAAGCCAGCTAGGCAAAGGCAGCCGGTTTGGGTTCGAGCTGGAGACACCGGCGGTCAACGTCGCCGTCGGCACAGACAGCGCACAAACCACGATCACCGGCTACGCCGGGCCGCGCAAGCGTATCCTGATCGTGGACAACCTGGTTGAAGCCAGAACGCTGCTGTTTGATCTGCTTCAACCACTGGGTTTTGAGCTGGCGGAGGCGGCCAACGGGCGGGAGGCCATCGAACTTGCCCGCATGGCAAGGCCAGATTTGATGGTGATGGACCTGATGATGCCGGAGATGGACGGTTTCGAGGCGATTTCCCGTTTGCGCAACATGACGCAATGCAGCGACTTGCCGATCATCATCGCGTCGGCCAGCGCCTCCAACACGGATCGGGACAACAGTCTGAGCCGAGGGGCGAGTGTGTTCCTGCCCAAGCCCCTTGACTTCGATGTCCTGCTGGGCCATATGGCGCAGCTCTTGCAGATTGAGTGGTTGCGCAAGGAAGCACCGACAAGCCCGCCTGGCATGAGCGGTGAAATCGTCGTACCGCCGCTGGCGGAGCTGGAGGTACTCCATCGGTTCGCCCTTGAGGGCAGCATGCGCGACATCATCGACCACACATCCATGCTGGCTGAGCGCGACACCCGCTACCACGGCTTCGCCGAGCAGTTGCGGCAACTGGCTGATGCCTTCCAGTCCAAGGCGGTGCTGCGCATGGTCGAAGCGCACCTGGATTCAAAAACACCCAGGTGCTAGCCCGCATCCTTGTAGGAGCGACGGCAACCGCGAATGTTCAATGCAAAATTGGCCTCTGGCGCATATCCAAAAAGCGCAAGCAGCTATCAAAAATGAAGCAGAATACCTCGCGGTTGCCACCGCTCCTACGACAGCCCCGTCACACCCAGGTCTTGTAGGAGCGGCGGCAACCGCGATTCGGGTTTTATCCCACCAGCCGCCCATCCGGGGTGATCATGCTTTGCGTGACATAGGTTCCGCTGCGGCCCTGGGTGTTGAAGCTCACCCGAAAGCCATTCAAGTCCAGGGTTTGGCGCTGCTGAAAAGCCTGCAAGGCGCTTGAACGGGTGGGTATTCCATCGACCCGTTTGAGCACCTCATAGGTGTAGCGCGCGGCAATGTAGCCCGACAGGCTTTGGGGTGTTGGGGGTTCGTCGAACAGCTTGGCCAGTGTTTGCCGGTAGGCCCGTACCACGCCGACAGGCGCATTCACCATCGGCACCACCTGGGCGGCGATCACCGGCGTGGCGCGGTGGCTGACCATTTGCATCATGGTTTGCAGGTTCACATCGGCCAGCGCAATCACGTAGCGTTGCTGGGCTTGTTTGCCAATGCCGCGCAAGAACTGAACCAGCTCGGGCGTACCCCCCATGAACAACAGAATCCGGGGTGTCTCAGGTGTCAGGGTTTTGCCAATCTGCGCCAGATCACCCACCGGCTTGAACGTTTGCAGCCGAATTTGCAGTGCGGCGCTGGCTTGTTCAATATCGCTGCGGTACAGCGCATATTCCTGCTCAGAGGCATACACCGCGGCCAGCTCGGGCACCCCCATCACCGACAGGGATTTGAATGCCTTGGCAATTTGCTCCTGGCGCGAGGCAAAGATGGGGAAGGTGTTGGCATCGCCGTCCAGGTCAGAGTTTTGCAACCAGGGGGCCACATGGGCGATGTTGAGCCGGGATTGTTTCAGCAGTTCCACCAATTGACTGGCGATGCGGTCACCCACGGTGCCTGAGAGGGCCACGCAGTTTGGGGTTTTTTTGACTATTTCCAGGGCATTGTTCAGGCTGCCCGCGCTGCTGTCGGCTTCCAGCACCAGGTGCTCCACGGCATGGCCATTGATGCCACCCTGGGCATTGATCTCTTGCCAGGCGGCACGGCAGCCGATCAGGAAGTCTTTCGAGACATCCATCTGGCTTGCTGTGTTGTCGACAATTTGGGCCACCACCACATTGCGTTGCGGGTCGGCCTTGGGTTTGGCTTGTGACCAAACTGGCGCTGCACAGAGGCTGGTCAAGCCTGCCGCACCACCCAGAAGTCGGCGGCGGGTCAAGGTTTGTTGGGAGAAAAGAGTCATGAGGGTTCTAAGCAAAGTGGAGTCGATTGGATAAACAGGCCTTCGCCTGCCGTCTTGGCATCATGTTTGGCCCGCGCCGCGGCGGATGCCACTTCTTCTGCCGTGGAATAGTCATTGCTTTGAATCTGGATGGCTCCAATAGATAGGGTCGTCAAAGGGAAAAATCGGGGTACGCCGTAACGGTCATCGGCATGAATACCTCCGGCCTGGCGGGCTGGTTCGTCAAACAAGGCCAAGGCCTGCTCAGCAAATTCCTGGATGATTTGCTCACACTGCGTCTGCCAGTTGTCACTTTGAAACAGCAAAATAAAGTCATCCCCGCCCACATGGCCGAGAAAGTCTCGCTGCGGATTGCAATGCGCCACGGCAATCCGGGCCACCAGGCGAATCATTTCATCGCCACGCCAATAGCCGTACTGGTCGTTAAAGGGTTTGAAGTTGTTCAGATCAGCGTAGCAGGCGACAAAGTTGGCACCGCTGTTGAGCAGGCGCTCAATGTGCTCACTGATGGGAATGTTGCCGGGTAAAAACGTCAGTGGATTGGCGTGGCGGGCGGCCTCAATGCGGGTCTCCGTCACCGAGCGCACCAATTGCTCACCCGTGCCCAAACCTGCATAACGCCCGTTGTCGGTGACGATAAAACCGTCACTCAGGTAGCGTTGGTCGTCCGAGGTCAGGATGCCCACCAGATCATCCACGTTGTGGTTGCGCTCGATCAGGCGCGGGGCTAAGTTGGCGTGGATCAAGCACGATTTTTTGCCCCAGATTTCGCGGTAATACAGTTTGCTGAATTCGTTCATGAAGAGTGAACGGTTGATGATGCCGATGACTCGGTTGCCCTCCACCACGGCAATGGCATGTAATTTGGGTTGTTCCAGAAAAACACAAGCCAGCTCTTCATTGGTGGTGGTGGAGTCAACCGTTGGTGCATCCAGCACCGCCAGGCGGCTGAGTGCCCCGGTGCTGGAGGCTCTGCGCAGTTCCGGGAACACCGCCACCCGGCGGTCGCGCATGACCTCAAGTGCCTTCGCCTCAACGTGCTCACGCGGCAAGGGGTTGGGCCGGCCCAGCAAAAAACCTTGCCCATAGGGAATGCCCAGATCACGCAGCACGCGCAGATCGTCTTCGGTCTCAATGCCTTCGGCCACCAGGGACGAGTCAAACACGGCGGCAATTTGTTGCAGGGCCTGGATGGTTTTGAGCTTGTCGGCGTGTTGGCTGATGTTCTTGGTGAAGTATTTGTCAATCTTCACGTATTCGGGTTTGAGCTGCGACCACAGCCGCAAGCTGGAGCGTCCGTCGCCAAAATCGTCCAGCGCGAGTGATATCCCGGCGGATCGGATCTCCGTCACCACCTGGGCCAATTCCTCCATGTCGGCCACCCGTTCGTACTCGGTGATCTCCAGCACCAGCATGCGGGGCAGCACGCCATAGCCACTGATCATTTCCAGCAAGGTCTCGCGCCCGCATTGTTTCAATACCTGAACCAGAACCCCGGCGCTGATGTTGACGAACAAGCGACCTGATTCTCCAAGTGCGCCCCAGCGGTCGAGTTGAACGGCGATGCAGATGTTTTCAAATTCAAAGTTCAGATTTTCCCGGGCTGCCGCCGCAAGCAAGGCATCCGGGGTGTAAAACGAGGTGCTCTGAGGCCCACGGATCAAGGCTTCGTGGGAGTGGATCCGCCCATCCGTGAGGGATGCAATCGGTTGAAAGACGGCACTCAGTGCCTGGCTGCGCATCAGCCGTGCCAAAGGCCCACGGCCCTTGCGAACCAGGGGTGAGGTTAAGGGCTTGGGGATGGCTATGACGATTGATTCAGTCAGGTCTTCAAGTCCAGCAGCGTCGTGAGTTGACATGATGCATATGTTTTGAGTCCATTGACTTGCAGGATACGAAGGATTTATGACACTGTCATGTCATTTTGATGTGGGTTTGATGACTTGTGATGAGCACTTGTGATGCCGTTGGCTGGGCCTGGTTTTGCGACATGGGCAGCCACTGCAGCACTTCCAGGCGGCCATCCATATGCTCAACCAGTGCGGTGCAGCTCTCCACCCAATCACCGTCATTGCAGTACAGAATGCCGTCAATGGTGCGCATTTCAGCCCGATGGATATGGCCACACACCACACCTTGATGGCCGCGGCGTTTGGCTTCATGGGCCACGGCCACCTCAAAGTCGGTCACATAGATCAATGCCTTCTTGACCTTGTGCTTGAGGTAGGCCGACAGCGACCAATAGGGCAGGCCCAGTTTGGCGCGCCAGTGGTTCAGGTAGCGATTGAGTTTGAGCGTGAATTCGTACAGGTTGTCGCCCAGGTAGGCCAGCCATTTGGCGCACTGCACCACGCCGTCAAAATAGTCGCCGTGGGTGACCCACAGACGACGGCCATCGACGGTGGTGTGAACGGCATCTTCGACCACATCCACCCCGCCAAATTGATGCCCGAGAAAGCAAAAATCACCCGGCAGCCCTTGCGGGCCCGGCGCAACAGTTTTTGCACCACATCGTTGTGCGACTGCGGCCAGTACCAGCCCCGGCGCAATTGCCAGCCGTCGACGATGTCGCCCACCAGGTAAAGATGGTCGCTGGGGTGGGTTTTCAGGAAATCCAGCAGCGCTTCAGCTTGACAACCCGGGGTGCCCAAGTGCACGTCTGAAATAAAAATGGCGTGGTATTTTGCGGCTGTCAAAGTGGCTCCTTGAACCGGGGTTGAATGGGTTTCAAGGGTGATCTTTACGCCCTATCGTGACGGGCTTATGGCAGCTGAATGACGTTTGAGTGACAAGCCAATGTCATGCACCGAGCCAATGCTGAACTTGTGCAAGCACCCAGGCCGCATCATCCAGCGGCAGGTCGTGGCCGGCACTGGGGTGCAGGCGCAGGGGGCATTGCCAGTGTGTGGCCAAGCGGGTAGAACAGATGACGTTGACCAGGTGATCGGCCTGGCTGGCCAGCAACAAGGTGGCTACTTTGGGCAGACCCGGCGGGGCGCGATAACGGGCCGCCGCCAGCAATTGCCGCAGTGCGTTGGCACGTGAGACCGGGCGGGCGCAGCGCAAAGCCAGCCAGTGGCGCAGCAGGCCGTCATGGGTTTGGTTGCTGGTCATGCGCAGAATGGCACTTTCCCATTGCAACGGCGCGGTTCCGGGCAGCATCAGCTGGAGCAGGGTGACGTAGTTGGCGGGTTGCAGCCGCTGGTAAAACGTGCCAAAGGGCCGCATGCTGGTGTTGATCAGCACTTGGGCTGAAACCTCTTCTGGGTAGGCATCGGCCCAGTGCACCGCCACCATGGCTCCCAATGACATGGCCAGCAGGTGGTAGGGTGGCGCGAGGCCAAGGGCCGCCAGTTGGGTGCGGCAACTCTCCACCATGTCACCCACATGCGTCGGGCTGCGTTGCTGGTGCAGCGTGCCATTGCCGGGCAAGTCCAGGGTGATCACCTGGCTGTGGGGGATGGCGGCCTCGAATGTGGCAACAAAATCCCCCCAGTGGCCGCTTTCACGGGTGAGGCCGCGCAGGAATATCCAATGTGTCATAGGGTCAGTACCAGTCTTCCAGCGCCTGGGCATGTTGTTGGGCCCGTGTCTCGGGTTTGGGCAGCCAAAGCGGGTGGCCACAGGCCGCGCGGGACAAAAAGTCCAGCAGCAACTGGTGCTGGCGCAGCACCCGCTGCTGCCGGTGTTCAATCAAGGGGTTAAAAATACCGTGGCGCGAGAACAATTGGCGCGGGTTCTTTTTAACCCACAGCCAGGAACCCATTTCCAGCGTCAAGGGCAAAAACACCCGCTCGGGCTGCGCCTGGGCTTGCAGGTACAAATAGTCCCACAGGTCGCCATGTGCCAGGTATTGCAGGCTCTGCGGCTCGATGATGTAGCGGTGGTGGCTGTGTGACTGCACAAAAATGCGTTTCAGGGCATGCATTTCCGCCAGATGCCGGATCGGTGTGCGGGTGTGGGCGTAGGGAAACCAGAGACGGTCGGTGCTGCCAAAGCCGGAGTGGCAGTCCACACTCAGGCTGAACGGGCGCGACAGCAGCTCGCTGCTGACCACCTCACACACCGCCTGGTTTTCGATTTCCATGGGCTGGCCTTTGGGGCCACGGTACCAGGGCAAGCCAGCGCTGAAGCGTTGCCCACCCACCATGAACGGCACGGCTTCATGCGCTTCGATTGGGGCATTACGCATCAGGTCAATACCCTTGGGGTTGGCGCGTGTGCCCAAGCCCATGCCGCCGGGGTTGACGATGGGCATGAACACCAGCCGCACCGATTCAAGCTGCCGGTGCAGGGTGCTGTCCCATTGCAGGCGCATCACCAGGCTTTGCAGGTAGGCAATCACCACGCCGGCACCGATGCGCTCCAGGCCATGCACACCACCGAAGTAGCCTACCGCAGGCACGTCAGGAGAAGGGTTGCCCAGGGTGATCACATAGACCGGGTAGTGGCCACCGCGTGGCAGGCTCACTTGGCAGGCCACCCGTGTGTGCAGCCAGTGGCTGCCCAGCTCCATGATGCGTTCCAGCGCCAGCAACTCTGGCAGTTGCGGGGCGCTCACTTCGGGGGGACACAAAATTGTCATGAATGACCGCTAACGTGGGGGAACTTCATTTTTGAGCTTGAGGCTTTCACACCATGTGGCACAAACCCGGTTTTATTCGTTGGATGGTCATACCCGCTTGTCTGGTGTGTGGGCTTTGGGAGTTTTTGGCCTTGCAACGGGCACGGCTGATGAACCGCAAGCTGCACGCCTGAAACCGCCGCTGAAGCGGGCGGATCAGGGCGGGCGTTCAATTTATTTAGAGGAGGTTTCAACCATTACCGGGTGAATCTGAAACACTTCGTTGGTGGTCGGGTCTACCGTCACGCGCACCCAGTTCAGCACCGGGCTGCCAAAGGTTTCCAGGCGGGTGAAGTTGGGCAAGACTTTGGCCGGGCTGTAGAGCGGCTTGTCGAGCTTGAAAAAGTGGGTGTCGCCATGCACCATCAGCACCTGGCCCTTGAATTGCTCGGTGTGTTGCACCAGTTGGCTCATGAAATGGCGGTAGCCGCTGACACCTGGCAGGCTGCTTTCGTCAATGCCGTCGGTTTCTGGCACGTCAAAACCGGGGTCACCTTGCACCACCAACACCAGACCGGCAGCGTTTTGCGCCTTGGCTTGGGCAAAGGAGGCTTCCAGCCAGGTCACATTGGCGCTGTCACGCTCCAGGTACTCGGCATTGGCGGCATCACATTGGGCGGTTTTGCGCACGCTTTTGTTCTGGCACTCGGCGGCATTCAGCACCAGATTGTTGTTGCTGCCCGGCATGTTGATGCCGACAAACACCACCTTGCCATGGGTGAAGCGGGTGTTTTCAACAAACTTTTCGCCCAGCTTGCCCTGGTGCTCCAGCGGCATTGGGCGCTGCCCCAGGCTGTGGCTGGTGGGGAGCATGACGCGGCGAATATGCGCCAGGCGCTCCAGTGGATCCATGCCGCCGTTGTTCAGGCGGTGGCAGTCCGTCCACTCGTTGTCGCCGGGTACATAGATCACCGGCTGCTTCATGCTGCCAAACATCTTGAGCGCATCGGTATACACCTCATCGGTGCACTTGGAACTGCCGTCCTTGATGTCGCCGTCATAGATTGAAAACGCGATGTCAGACTGGTTGATGCTGTTCAGCACCGCTGGTAATTTGGCCCCATCCCCCGCCTTTTTGTACGGCATGTCGCCCCACAGGCCAAAGGAAAACTTCTCAGAGGTGGCCGATGTTCCGGTGGCTGGCTGGTTGGCCGCACAGGCCATCAAAGTGCAAGTGGCGATCACTGAAGCGACAAGTTTGAATGACATCAATTTCTCCAAAATGTAGGAGGGGTTGACTGTAGAAAGTTGATGTGTCAACGCAGTGACAAGCTGGTCGTGCTGCTGGCTATTCTGCTGTGCAATAGCGCATGAACAGCAGGGCCTTACTCTGGAAAATGCTGGGGTGGATGGGGGTATTAAAAATCAAAATTGATAGCTGTTTTCGCAATAAATACCAGCGCTGCAGGCTAAAAATGCATAAAACGGCAGGGCTCAGGTCGCCTTGGCAAAGAGGCTATCACCACCTTCATCTTGTCTCGTGCGGTGCAGGCGCGGCGTATGTGATGTAGGGAGAGCGACCTTGCTTTTCTGCACTTTCAATTTCGGCTGCGAGTTGCTGTTCTTCTCTTTCGAGTGCGGCAAGCTGCTTTTCAACTCTTGCTCGTTCCGTCGGCTCGGCCGCGGTGAGCGCTGTACGCAAGGAAATCGACTCGTTCTTCACTTCAGCCAGCCGGATTCTCAGCGGAGCGATGCCAGCCTCGACCGGCTGCAGCTCACTGCCAAATGCGGAGCTACACGTGGCCAATACAAGGCAGGCCAGCAGGATGGAATGCGGTTTCATTGCGGGGTCCAACGATTGAGATGAGAGGACTTGCCCCGGCTTGCCGGGGCAAGTCCTCTAGATTGAAGGGTTTGAATTCGTTTTATGCATGCTTGCCAAATGCAATTTGCCAGCGTTTCGCAGGATTCCAGAACTTTACCTCTTCAGGGGAGAAGTGCTCTGCCTGATATGGAAAGTAATTTTTCGCGTGGCCTTTAAGCCAAGAAACCATGTCCTTGTATTCGTTGGTACGCGGCTTGGAGAGAACTCTCAACAGACTTTCATATCCAGGGACTCCGCCACAGTCCTCCGGCGGGCAAGCTCGCTCTCCAGCAACACACACGGGGTATTTGAGTGAGGGTTCCTTTAACAGGACACCTTCGAGCAAAATTTTGTGTTGCCAACCGTCGCCGAAGTCATAGTCATATGCTGCGACAACACCCGGCTCAACAAAGTAATCTGAGATTGGCGTCTCCCACCCGGCCAAGATATCGCGATCAGTTTCTGTATCAGGAATACCAATTTCAACTACTTTACGACCTGATGGCCTTTTCACTCGAAACTCATGTAGGTGATAGTCGAGCCATCCCATCGAGTCTTGGATTGCCACGTGTAAATCCCAGAAGGAATAATCAGCAGGCACCTGAATTCGTCTCCAGATGACGGGTTCAATTTCCAGAAGGTCTATCCGAAATTGGTAAATCAGTTTATTGGTGGCCATGTAATTCACCTAAAGAGTTCAAACGATCAGCGTTTATCCACCGCGTTGCAATGCTCAAAAAAACCATATCACCTCCCGCAGCAGATCAACCAATGTTGGACTGCGCCTCCTGTGTAGACGGTGGCGATAGGGGATTGAAAGCAATCCCCCATTTGTGGCATCAGATCATAGCGGGGCAGCGACTCAAATCCATTGGCCAGCTACCTCATGCATGCACAAAAAAGCTCCCGCATGGATGCCAGACAGTCCAGTTTTGAAACCTGTTGGAGCAGATTTTTGTAATTCCTCTTCCCCCCCCCCGCCGGGGCGGCAAGGCTGGGTCAATACTTCAAAAACAATAGCTTCTTGCGCAATCAAGACAATCGCTACAAGCCAAAATCAATCACATTACTTAGCCACGTACCGATCCGTGCGGTGGTTGGTCGCCAGGGTCTGGTTCAGGATCACCGCGCCTAGGACCGAGAACGCCACCAGCGGCAAGGCCACCAAGGGCAGGGCGCACAGCACAACGCCGCCATCCATCACCATCTGCACCCGGCCGGCACGCCAGCCAAAGCGGTCTTGCAGGAACAGCGCCAGCACATTAAATCCGCCCAGACTGGCGCGGTGGCGAAACAGCACCAACATGCCCACGCCCATGAGCAAGCCGCCGATGATGGCGGTGAACACCGGGTTCAGATTCTGAAAGCTCACCCACTGCGGCAGCAGCGTGACCCAGGTGGCGAGCATGCCCACGGCGGCGCAGGTCTTGACGGTAAAAGCAGGCCCCATACGCAGCCAGGCCAGGGCATAAAACGGCACGTTGACCAAAAACAAAACCAGGCCAAAGTGCCAGCCCAGCGTGTAGTGGATCAAAAACGCCACACCGGTGGTGCCGCCGGTCAGCAGCCCCAGATGGGCAAACATCACCACACCAAAAGCCACCAGCAGTGTGCCGGTGAACATGGCCTGGATGTCTTCAAAGGGTTGATGCCGGGCCGTGCTGGCAGTTGGCAGAGGCTGGGTACAGGCGGATGCGTTCATGGCGTTGAGGGGCGAAATAGGATGGAATGATCTTAGCCATGAGCCCTTGCATCAGGTGCGCGTTTTCACGATGGACAAGCTTTGTTTATGCATAATTCATGCATGAAAAAGCAAATCAATGAAGATTTCGTGTTTGATAGGTTTGATGTGGCACTTTTGGATGCATTGCAAAAAGATGCCAGCTTGACCCATCAGCAATTGGGTGAAGCGATTCACCTGTCCGCATCACAGGTGAGTCGGCGTGTTGCCCGGCTGCAAGCTGCGGGCATCATCCGGCGCAGCGTGGCCTTGCTGGATGCGGCACGGGTCGGCTTGGGGGTGCGGGCCATCATTTATGTGTCGCTGGTGCGCCACGGGGGTGAGGAGGGCTTGGCCTTTGAGCGGGAAATGGCAGCGTTTCCCGAGGTGCTGGCCTGTGATGCGGTGGCGGGTGAGTCAGACTACATCTTGCAGATTGTGGCGGCCAGCTTGAGTGATTTGTCAGATTCGGTGCTGCGCCGACTGACCCGCATTCAGGGTGTCAACAGCATCCGCTCCAACATCGTGCTGCAAAGCATCAAAAGCAGCACCGAGCTGCCGTTGACTCAATGTTTTTGAAGATGCTGGCCGATGATCTGCTGAAACCGCTGTGCCTGCACTTCGGGCTGCTGGGCCGCCACCAGCGCACGCACCACCGCCACTGAACCCACGCCGCTGGCCAGCACTTCAGGTAGCCGCGCCTCATCCACTCCGCCAATGGCCACCGTGGTGTGTTGGCGCAGCAGCTGGGCGTACATCTTTAAGCGCTGCGGCCCTTGGGGTGGCGTGGCCATGCGCTTGAGGGTGGTGGCATACACCGCGCCCATGGCGATGTAGCTGGGGTTGACCGCATCGGCACGCAGCATCTCGGCGTAGCCGTGGCTGCTGATGCCCAGCCGCAGACCGGCGTGGCGGATGGCCGTCAGATTGGCCCGGTTGAGCCCGTCCAGGTCTTCCTGGCCCAGATGCACACCATAGGCCTGGGCTTGGATGGCGGCTTGCCAGTGGTCGTTGATGAACAGCAGCGCACCAGTGCCTTGCACGGCCTGGACGGCAGCCTGCACTTCGCGCTGAACGGCTTGCGGGTCAGGCGATTTGAAGCGCAGTTGCAGCGTGGGCACACCGGCCCGCGCCATGCGGCCGACCCAGGCGGCATCGGGCAGCACGGCGTACAGGCCGAGCTGGCGCGGGCAGGGTGCGAAGGCCTCGGCACGCGGCCAGGGCTGCAGGCCAAAGTCGGCGGGTTCAGTGGGCCAGGCGCTGGCATCAAACCTGCCGGTGCGCTCGGTTTGTCTTTGCCAGGCCTGCGCCACACACTGTGCATCGGCCTTGATGAAGTCGAGCGCCAGGCAGGCGGCATAAGCCGCCTGGGCAGCCAGCTGCGGGTGTGATTCATGTGTTTGGGGCTTTACGCCCTCTCCCCCTGGGAGAGGGGTGGGGTGAGGGCCGCCGTTTTCAGACGCACCAACGATACGAGCAGTCAAGCATTCACCCTCACCCTGACCCTCTCCCCGAGGGAGAGGGAATGAACCCCCCTCTGCTTGCAGCGCTAGACGGTAGTGGCAGCGCACGATGTCTTGCGCCATGGTTTCGATGCTGGGCATATCGGACTCTTATGGTTGATGCCAAAACGGCGTGCCCAGCACCGGTGTGCTGGGTTGGGCGCTGTGGTGCTCGGGCATGGCTCCGGCCAAAAAGGCCGCACGCCCAGCCTGCACGGCGTTGGCAAAAGCGCCGGCCATGCGCACCGGGTCGAGTGCCTGGGCCACGGCGGTGTTGAGCAGCACACCGTCAAAGCCCCACTCCATCACCTGGCAAGCGTGTGAGGGCAGGCCCAGCCCGGCATCCACCAGCATTGGCACGCTCAGGCGCTCGCGCAGGGTGCGCAGGGCGTAGGGGTTGATCGGGCCTTTGCCGGTGCCAATCGGGGCGGCCCAGGGCATGATGGCCTGGCAGCCCACGTCCACCAGGCGCTGGCACAGCACCAGGTCTTCGGTACAGTAGGGCAGCACCTTGAATCCGTCTTTGATCAGGCGGCTGGCAGCCTCCACCAGGTTCAGGGTGTCGGGTTGCAAGGTGTAGTCGTCACCAATCAGCTCCAGCTTGAGCCAGGGCGTGGCAAACACCTCGCGCGCCATGTGGGCGGTGGTAATGACCTCCTGAATGCTGTGGCAACCGGCGGTGTTGGGCAACACCGGCACGGCCATCTCCCGCAGCATGGCCCAGAAGTGGTTCGGGGCAGCGTCGCCGGGCTTGAGGTTTTGCCGCCGCAGCGAGGCCGTCAGCATGGCTGGTTGAGCGCGTTCAACGGCAGCCTGCAAGACCGTGGGCGACGGGTAGCGAGAAGTGCCCAGCAGCAGGCGGCTGGTAAAAGTCTGGCCGTAGAGCTGCAGCGTGTCTTCGGCTGGGGCTGTGAAAGTTGTCGGAGTGTTCATGGTTTAGCCACCGGTCACCGGTGCGATCAGGTCAATGCGGTCGGCCTCATGCAGCGGGGTGTGGGGGTACTGGGTGTTGGGGATAAATTGCAGGTTGATGGCGGCGGCAAACGGGGGCTGGATGCCGAGTCGGGCCACCGCATCGGCCAGCGTGGCGTGGGCCGGAAACTCATACGGCGTGCCGTTGATCAGCAGCTTCAGTGTGGCGGTGCTCATGGGGCGCTCACCGAGACTTCGAATTGCTCAGCCAGGGCCGAGTCTGCCCCCTGCATGAGTTGCAGCATCACATCCACCATGGCCGGGGCAATCAGGTAGCCATGGCGGTACAGGCCGTTGACTTGCAGGCAGCGCGGGCCCAGGCGGCGCACGGCGGGCAGGTTGTTGGGCAGGGTGGGGCGGCACTGCGCCACCAGTTCCAGAATCCGTGCCTCGCCAAAACCGGGGTCGACGCTGTAGGCGGCGCTGAGCAGCTCCATGGCGGAGCGCACGCTCACCGGGGACAGGTCGTCCGATTCGATCTCGGTGGCCCCAATTTTGAAAATGCCGTTTTCTTTCGGGGCGATGTAGATCGGGTAGCGCGGATGGATCAGCCGTGTCGGGCGCGACAGCTTCACGTTGGGAGCGTGCAGCATGGCCACTTCGCCACGCACACCGCGCACTTGGGGCCACTGTGGTTGTGCTCCCAGACCACGGCAGTCGAGCACCCAGTCGGCTTGGTCGGGGGCAAAGTCGCCGGGCTGGCGTGGGCTGTCCCAATGCAGGGTGATGCCCAACTGTTGCAGGGTCAGCCACAAGGCATCGAGCAACTGGTGGTTGTCCAGCTGGCCTTCACTGGGCAAATACAACCCCTGGCTGAAGCGCCCGGCCAGGCTGGGCTCCAGCTGCCCGATGCCCGGCGCATCCAGCGCTTGCAGTGGGGGAATTTGCGGCAGGCGGGTCTGGGTGGCCTGCAGCAGCTGGGTGAAGCGGCTGGCCTCAGCCTGGTCTTGCCGATGCCAGAGCACCAGCGTACCTTGCTGCTGAAAGTACACGGGTTGCTGCAAATTGGAGAGCAGTTCAGGCCAGCGGGACAAGCTGTAGAGCCCCATT
>VIKI01000109.1 GCA_008080595.1 Comamonadaceae bacterium | reverse complement strand
CTCAAAGTTTTCACTGATCACCGGGGTGATTTCACCGGCGTGAAAACCACTCTCTTGGGCCGCTACCGCTTTGGCAAATGAATTTGAGGCAAAGGCATCGACCTCTTCGCGTGTGATGCCATATTTTTTGGCCAGGTTCTCGGCGGTCTGGATCATGTTGACCGAGGCGGTGGCATCGTTCAGGCATTCCCACAAAAAGTCCTTGAACTCCACCGGTGCGCCGAGCTTGAAGCCGGTGCGGTGGGTGAAAGAGGCAATCGGGTTGCGCGTCATGTTCTCGGTGCCCACCAGCAGGGCCACGTCGGCACAGCCGCTCTCGATTTGTTCCCCGGCCTGGCGAAACAGCTCAAAGCCGGTGCCGCAGATGCGCTGCGCCATCAGCGCCGGCACTTCTTGCGGCACACCGGCGTACAGGCCAATGTGGCGCGGCAGCATGAACTGTTCAAAGTCGCCCGGGGCCATGTTGCCGGTCAGCACCGAGTTGATGTGGTCGCCCGGCACGGCGGTGTGAGCCAGGGCGGCGCGGGCGGCCTTGATGCCCAGGTCAGTTGGCGAGATGTGGCCGAGTGTGCCGCAGTAGTCCACCATCGGTGTGCGCAGGCCACCGAGCATCCACACGTCTTTGAAGGCGTTGAAAAATCCTTTGCTTGCCATGCTCATGTGCCTTTCAGATCGTCTGGGGCTTCAGGATGGTGTGCAGGGTGTCGTCATGCAGCGCGGCCACGGTTTCGGCCCGGTGGGTCAGCACCGCACGCTGGTTGATCGAGCCCTTGTCGGTGACCTCACTGCGGTCAATCGTGGGCGGCTCGGCCAGCAGGCACATGCGGGCAATGCGGCTGGCGCTGCCGGTGGCGTTTTGGGCCAGCTCATCCACCACGTTCTGGAAGTGCGCCAGCACCGGGCCACTGCTCAACACATCGGCCATGGGCGTGTTGGCAGGCAAGCCACTCAAGGCCCGCACCGCCTGGGTTGGGAACACCATGGCCCCGACTTCTTTCAGGTTGATGCCGGTCAGCACCACGTCTTGAATGTAGGGCGCACCGGCGGCAATGATCTTGGCACGCAGTGGCCCGACACTGACAAAAGTGCCGGTGGCGAGCTTGAAGTCTTCGGCAATACGGCCATCAAATTTCAGGCCCTGGTGCACATCGGTCTCATCGATCCATTTCACCGCGTCACCCGAGCAGAAGTAGCCTTCTTCATCAAAGTGTTCTGCGGTCTCAGAGGGCGCACGCCAGTAGCCGGGGGTGATGTTGGGGCCACGGTAACGCAGCTCGGTTTTGCCATCCATGTCAACCAGTTTGAGTTCCAGGCCTGGTGTGGGTACACCCAGGTCACCAGCTTTCACATTCGGGTTGGTGACAAAAATCGCAAACGGGCCAGACTCGGTCATGCCCAGGCCGGTGGCCATGACAATGCGCTCACCAATTTCTTGTTCTTGCGATTCAAACAGGCTGTCCCAGATCGGCTGGGCCATGGCTGCGCCGGCGTAGAAGAACATCTTGACCCGTGAGAGCAGGTTCTTGCGCAGCAGCTCGTCGGTCTTTAATGCATTGGCAATGGCCTCAAAGCCGGTGGGCACGTTGAAGTACACCGTGGGCGCAATCTCGCGCAGGTTGCGCAGCGTCTCGCCCATCAGCGCGGGTGTGGGTTTGCCATCGTCAATGTAGAGCGTGCCGCCGTGGTAGACCACCATGCCAAAGTTGTGGTTGCCACCAAAGGTGTGGTTCCAGGGCAGCCAGTCGACCATCACCAGGGGTTCTTCGGCCAGCACCGGCATGGATTGCGCCATCTGCTGCTGGTTGGCACACCACATGCGCTGGGTGTTGATCACCGCTTTGGGCAGCTTGGTGGAGCCGCTGGTGAACAGGAATTTGGTGATGGTGTCGGGGCCGGTGGCCTGCATCGCATCGTCCACCTGTTCAGTGGCGACGGTGGCCAGCAACTGGTCAAACGCGGTGCTGCTGCGCCCTTCAATCTGGCCCGCTGCCAACACCACTTCAATGTCGGAGCCAACCGCTGAGGTGATGGCCTTGCCATATTGCGTGGCATCGGCGGCAAACACCAGGCCCGGAGTGACGGTGTTGAGCACATGGCGCAGCTTGTCGTAGTCTTGGCTGACCAGGGAGTAAGCCGGAGAGGTGGGCACAAAGGGCACACCGGCGACCAGGCATCCGAGCGCTAGCAGGGCGTGCTCCAGATCGTTGCCCGACAAAATCACCACCGGGCGCTCTTGTGACAGGCCGCGATCAATCAGCGCCTGGGCAATGCTGCGGGCACTGGCCCAGGCCTGGGCGTAGCTGATGTGACGCCAGTCGCCTGTGCCACCACCTGCGAGTTTTTCGCGCCGTGCCATGAACGTGCGATCCGGGGCGACCTGGGCCCAGTGGTGCAGGCGGTCGGTGAGGCGTTCGGGGTACTCTTTCAAGGGCTGCTCGGCACGCAGGTAGTGCACGCCGGGTGCGCCATCGCGAATGGCCACACGGGTCACACCAAAGGTCATCGGTCGGTATTTGTGCTCTGTCATGGTTTGTCTCCAGTGCTTATTTTTTTGACTCAATCTGGCTCAGGCTTTTTTCACCTTGGCGGCACGACCTTCAAGGAAGGCCCGCACCCGCTCCTTGGCGGCTGGCGCACTCTGGGCAATGGCGGCCATCATGGCTTCGGTCATGAAGCCCTGATCTGCCGGTTGGTCGGCAATACGCGGCAGCACATGGGTGAGGGCGTAGTTGGTCATCGGGGCGTTGTCGGCAATACGCACCGCCAGCTCTTTGGCTTTGTCAAAGGCCGTGCCTGCGGGCACCAGGTATTGCGCCAGGCCAATACGTTCACCATCGACAGCGTTGTAGACGCGGCCGGTCAGCATCATGTCGGTCATGCGGGCCGCGCCAATCAGGCGCGGGATCCGCACCGCACCACCACCACCGACAAAAATACCGCGTGAGCCTTCGGGCAGGGCGTAGAAAGTGGTGTCGTCCGCCACCCGGATGTGGCAGGCGCTGGCCAGCTCCAAGCCACCACCGACCACCGCGCCGTGCAGGGCCGCAATCACCGGTACCGGGCCGTATTGCACATGCTCCAGCGCGGCGTGCCACATGCGGGAATGGAACACGCCCTGGCTGGCATCACGCTCTTGCAATTCGCTCAAATCCAGCCCGGCGCAGAAGTGTTCGCCTTCACCGTCAATGACGGCAGCACGCACGCCGGCGGGCATTTTTTCAAACAGATCACGCAGCGCCAGAATCAGGCCATCGTTCAAGGCATTGCGCTTGGCCCCACGGGTCAGGCGGATGATGGCGACTTCTTGTTGTTCGCCATAGAGTTCAAAGTGAATGTGTTTTTTGCTCATGATGTCTTTCAGTTCTGGGCTCAATTATGGTTATAAAAGATAACTGATTCAATCGCAAAATTCACTCATTTCATCGGTGTTTACCCTAGGCTGAATGTGCTGAGTGCACACAGGTCACACGCAAGAGTTCATGCCCCCCGGTGCTGTTTTTTGAACTCGCTGGGTGCCAACCCGGCTTCCCGGCGAAAGAACTTGATGAAGTTGCTTGCCTCGTCAAATCCCAGTTTGTCGGCCACCTGGGCAATCGGCCAGCGGGTGTAGGCGAGCATGCGTTTGGCCTCCAGGGCAATGCGTTTGGACAGGTAGGCTTTTGCGGACAGCCCCGTCGCCTCCTGCGTTGCTCGACTTAAGGTTTTTTCAGAGATGCCCAGGGCCTGGGTATAGGCTGAAATTTGATGCCATTCATGGAATCTCTGCTCCGTTGCGTGTCTGAATTTCCTGAAGTGTTTGGCCAGCGATGAGTCAATGGCCGATTGGGCCTGCAGTTGTTCACTGGCGATCTGCAATCTCATCAGCAAGGCCTGTAGTTGCGCTCGCTCCAGGGCACCTACCAGCGGCATCGGGCCAGTGAGCTTGGCATCCTGGTGCATCTGCGCCATGGCTTGGCGCACAGGCTCGAAACTCGCTTTTTCCAGCACCAGTTGAACCGGGAGGTCATCGATTGAAAGCCCCAAGAGCAGGCTGCCCACTTCGACCGGGGACTGGACGGATTCAGGTCGGAAAATCACAACCCAACCATCCCAAGGCGGGTTGGCCTCGAAGCATTGAACCTGACCAGGGCGCATGGTCAGTAGAGAACCCGTTGGCATGGACTGCAACTGAAAGTCCACCGTATGCCCAAATTGCCCTTGAGTGACCAGAATGAGTTGGTGAAAGTCCAGCCGCGAGGGATACCTGAAGTGATCTTCCGGGACACGGTTTAACCAGTCATTGGCGGGAAACACTTCAATGTCCAATGCGTAGCCCTCTGGGGGGCGAAAGTCCACACGTGGAATGTCTGAATGGCGAGCCATTTGTTCGGTATGTCTGATTTGGATAACTATTGGTCGGGTATTTACCTCGCCACTCTAGCCGATTAAACAGATACTTTCCTTGCTTTCACTTCCAAGCAAAAAAGAAAGATTCTTCCTCATGAAATTCAAAATCAGCAACGCCGCGTTCCTGTCGATTGCCGCCATTTCGGTTGCCCTGGCAGGCTGCGCATCCAACACCAGCAAGGAAAACGCAATGTCTACAAACTACAAACCCCAAATCACTGAACTTCTCAAAAGCATTGAAACCGGCGATGCCAAACCCGTCGGCTACATCAACCCTGCAAAGTACATTCAACACAATCTGGCGGTTGGTGATGGATTGGCCGGTTTTGGCGCAGTGCTGCAAGCCTTGCCCAAGGGTTCCGCCAAGGTCAATACCGTGCGGGTATTGCAGGACGGCCCTTTCGTTGTTGCCCATACGGATTACAACTTCTTTGGCCCCAAGATTGGCTTTGACATCTTCCGTTTTGAAGAGGGGAAGGTCGTTGAACACTGGGACAACCTGCAAGAAAAGGCTGCACCCAATCCCAGTGGCCACACCATGCTGGATGGCGCGACCGCCGTGACCGACCTGGACAAAACCGAGGCCAACAAAGCACTGGTTCGCTCTTTTGTGGACGACATCCTGGTCAACGGCAAATTGGAGAAACTGGCTGGCTACTATGACGGCGACAACTATGTCCAGCACAACCCGCAAATCGGCGACGGCCTGTCCGGTCTGGGCAAGGCGCTGGGCGACATGGCGAAGGCGGGCATCACCATGAAATACAGCACCATCCACAAGGTTCTGGGCGAAGGCAATTTCGTCATGGTGGTCAGTGAAGGAGTCTTTGCCGGCAAGCCCACATCGTTCTACGATTTGTTCCGTGTTCAAAGCGGCAAAATTGCAGAGCATTGGGACACCATGGAGACCATTCCGGCACGCGCCGAATGGAAGAACAGCAACGGCAAGTTCGGTTTCTAAAAAACAAAAGGCCCTCAGCTGAGGGCCTTTGGCATGGTTCGGGATTTCTTGTTGGTCTGGTATTTTTGTCATAACATACAAACATTATTTCTTTCAAGAAGTGCACCATGCCAGTCCATACCTTTTCAAGTCGCGACTTCACGCGGGACGTGTCGGCCGCCAAGCGGGCCACTGTCGATGGGCCTGTGTTCATCACGGATCGTGGGCGTCCTGCGTTTGCACTGCTCAAGATTGACGACTACTACCGCATGGTGGGTCACAGTGAACCCACGCTTCTTGCGCTCATGGACAGCATTGCCGGTGGCGAACAGATTGAGTTCGACCCGCCGCGTTTGAATTTCCAGAACCAAGCCATCACGTTTGACTGAGGCGCGGCCCATGTTTGTTCTGGATACCAACGTGATTTCGGAGTTGCGCCAGGGCAAGCCCAATCAATCGCCTGAGGTGCGGGTCTGGGCTGGCGCACAAGTTGCCAGCAGGCTGTACCTGTCGGCCATCACCATTTTGGAGCTGGAAATGGGCATCCAGGCCCTGGAGCGCCGCTCGCCTCCGCAGGGCAGTGCATTGCGCAGCTGGTTGAGCGGCGTGCGCAGCGCGTTTGCGGGTCGCATCCTGCCCTTTACCGACAACACTGCGCCCGTGTGCGCCTCACTGCACATTCCCGATCCATGCTCGGAGCGCGACGCGATGATTGCCGCCACCGCCATCGAGCACCGGTTCACCGTTGTCACCCGTCACACGGCAGATTTTGTCAACACCGGCGTGGCGCTTGTCAATCCTTGGCTGGCGTGAGCAATCGGCAATGTTCTTAGGATGTCGCGAGGAACAGATGTTGCGGTGCAGAATCGTGCGCACCTGGGCCATCCGCTCACTCACGAGTTCATGAGTGCTGGCAGAGATTGTTTCGCCTTGCCGAATCTAATAAGCCAAACAAGCTCATTTTTGTTATAGTTTCTGAATCACGAAACAAAGCACCAGAACACCTTCTGAATGCCATAGTTTCGTAAAAACGAAACTATGGCACGCAAACTACCTCTTCCAGACAAATCCGCAACCCCCTTGGTCCGAAGCCTGAGTGACTTGGGCAAGATCGTGCGCAACCAGCGTGCGCTAGCGCAACTGCGCATTGACGATGCGGCCGCGCTCAGCTTTGTATCCAGTGACTTGCTGTCCCGGCTGGAAAACGGCAAACCCGTCACGCTGGACAAACTGCTGCTGGTGCTCGATGGCCTGGGCTTGCGCATGCTGGTGTTGCCGACCCAAGACCTTCACCCCCTGGAAAGCCAGCTCAACCAACAGGCTACAACGGCTGATGAGCCCGCTCATGAATGACTACGCCTTGCACCTGTTTGTGGGGCAAAGCTTCGTTGGGGCGCTGGCGTTTGACCCTGAGTCTGAAGCCTTTTCTCTGGCATATGCCCCCGCTTGGGTCAAAAGCCCGCACGGGTTTGCCCTGTCGCCGCACCTGCCGCTCTCGGGCGGTGCCACGTCCGGCGCGATCCGCCGGTTCGTTGAGAACTTGCTGCCCGAGGGCCGGGCGTTGGACGTGGCATCAACGCATTCCAACATCAGCAAGAACAACATCTTTGGTCTGATCCGCCATCTGGGGCGCGAAACCGCTGGCGCTTTGAGTTTTTTACCAGCCGGGCAAACGCCACAAATGCAAGCACCGCAACGGCGAGAAGTCACGCCAAAAGAACTCCAGCAACGCATCGACACCCGCAACCAGGTGCCGTTCACCGTGTGGGACGGCAAAGTGCGCATGTCAGTGGCGGGCTTTCAGGACAAGTTGCTGGTGCTGATGGATGGGGAAAAGATGTTTCTGGCAGATGGCGCGCTGGCATCCACCCACATTTTGAAGCCCGAACCGCTGAATTCGGACATGCCCTTCATGGTGGCCAACGAGCACTTTTGCATGAAACTGGTCAACCGCATCAGCCAGCGCCGCCACGGGCAAGCCCACGCTGCGGCGGTGCACATTCTGCGGGTGCCGTCGCCCGTGCTGGTCATCCAGCGCTTTGACCGCCGCACAGTGGCTGACAGCGTGCAAAGAATCCACGTCATCGACGCTTGCCAGGCGCTGGACATGTCGGTCAGCGCCAAGTACGAGCGCAATTTGGGCAACGGGCAAGATGTTCGGCACATCCGCGATGGCGTGAGTTTTGCTCGCCTGATGTCAACGCGCCAGCACCTGGAGCAGCCTGCGGTGGGCATGCAAAGGCTGGTGCTGTGGGCGGTGACCACGCTGCTGCTGGGCAACAGCGACGCACATGGCAAAAACATCTCTTTTTACGTGCGCAGGGCGGGCCTGAGCGTGGCCGAGCTGTACGACCTGGTGAGCGTGGTGCAGTACGATGCCCAGCAGTACGAACACGACTTGGCCATGGCCTTTGGCGATGAATTTACGCTGCCAGATATTCGCGCCTACGCGCTGGCCGACTTCTGCCTGAGCACCGGCATCGCCCGCGCTTACTTTGCCCGGGAACTCAGCACGCTTTGCAAGCTCGCGATAGAAGAGGCCGCTGCCCAGGCCATGGACTCTGCCTACCTGGGCGAGGAGCTGGTTTTTGTGCAAAAGGTGGCAGCGTTTGTGATTGAACGTGCCCATGCCTTGCTCAAAACGGCACCGGAAATCCCCAAGTTCAGAAAAGACAGTTTTTAGCCGCACACAGGCGTGCGCGTGAGGTGCTCACCCTGAGCGCACCGCTGTGCAGTTCTCCCTCTGCTTGAATGCCACTGCAGCATGGGTTGCTTGGTAATATCAACCTCATTCCCACCCCTCTACTTGAAGTCAAAATTGATGCAATTGCGCCGTTTAGCCAACAGCCTTGTTGTCCGCGTCATACTTCTGGCGATGCTGATCACGGCGGTTGGCACGGCTGCGCGTTTCACGATCCTGTCCAACATCATGCGCGACGGCATCGGTGAGGTGGTGACGGCGCATCTGCTTGCCCAGGCGAGTTATGTGGCCGGCGACATCGACGAAAAAATTCGCGTGCGCAAGCAATTGCTGGAAACCCTGGCCAGACAACTCCCAGCCCGCCTGCTCGGACAACCGCGGGAACTCGAAGCCTGGCTGGCCGAGCGCCAGGCACTGGCCCCGCATTTTTCGCTGGGTATGGCGGTGGTGCCGCTCAGCGGCCACGGAGTGATCGCCGAATCACCGGTGCTGCCCGGTCGCCGCGATCTCGATTTCGCCGCTACCGACTGGTTTCTTGCCGCTCGCGACAAGGCCGGCTTCGCCATCGGCAAGCCGGGCATCGGTCGTCTCTCGAAGCACGGGCTGATTGTCATGGCGGCACCGGTTTTCGATGCGGGCGGGCGGGTGGTGGCGGTGATTTCAGGTGCTACCCTGCTCGATACGCCGGGTTTCCTCAACCAGATCCAGAACAACAAGATTGGCAATACTGGCGGGTTTCTGCTCATCTCGCCGCATGACAAACTTTTTGTTGCCGCCTCCATGCCAAAGATGCGCTTGCAACCCACGCCAGCGACCGGCACCAACCGCTTGCACGATCAGGCCATGGCGGGCTGGCGCGGTTCTGGTATTGCGGTTAATGCGTTCGGCATCGAGGAGCTGGTTGCTGTTCATGGCGTGCCCAGCGCCGGCTGGTTTGTCGTGGCGCGCATGCCGAGCAACGAGGCCTTCCAGGCCGTGAATGTTTCGCGCCGCACCTTGCTGCTCACGGGCGGAACGACCACCCTGATCGTGCTGGCCGCCTTCGCGGTTTTCCTGTTTTTCCTGTTTCGCCCCTTGCGCCAGGCCTCGCGGCAGATTCACCAGATGGCCGACGGGCAGTTGCCGCTGGCACCGTTGCCCGTCGGTCGCCGCGACGAGGTCGGTGAAATGGTCGAGGATGGTCGAGGGCTTCAACTACCTGGTCGACCGGGTGCGCGCCAACGAAGCCCACATGACCGAGTTGGCGCACCACGATGCCCTGACCCGTCTGCCCAATCGCCTCTCCTTCCTGCTTCGGGCTGAACAGACTGCCGCCCTGATCCGCCGGCAACAGGGCAGCCTGGCGCTGATGTTCATCGACCTGGACGGCTTCAAGCCGATCAACGATGGGTATGGTCATGAGGTCGGCGACCAGTTGTTGCAACAGGTCGCCATTCGGTTGGGTGACAGTATCCGGGCGGTCGACATGGTGGCCCGCTTTGGCGGTGACGAATTTGTGATGCTACTGCCCGATATGGGCGACCGCGAAGCCGCCGACAGGTTTGCCGAAAAGCTCATCGCCCGTCTGTCTGAGCCCTACCGGATCGGTGATCTGGAAATGCGCATTGGAGCCAGTATTGGCATCGCCTTCCTGCCTGGAGATGCGGCAGACATCGAATCGCTGATCGTCCAGGCTGATGCCGCCATGTACGATGCCAAACGCGCTGGCCGCAATTGCTGGCGCTTCGCACATCGTGTGGAGTGAGCCTGATCGGCGAGTTGGATGCCAGCACATAGGCGTGCGCTGTGAGCTGCTTGCCCTGGCGGTTTAATCCTGAATTGATAGCTGTATGCGCAGATACGACGGTGGCTACAGCTACTTTCAATCCTAAAGATTTCTTCAAACCCCCAGATAGTTCGCCAGCGCCGCACTGCCCGCCACCTCATCCGCCGCACCCCGCAACACCACCTGCCCCTTCTGCAGCACCAGCGCCTGATCCGCATGGCCCAGCACCCGGCGGTAGTCGCGGTCGACGATCAGGGTGGCGATGCCGCTTTTGCGGATCTCGCCAATCACCCGCCAGATGTCGGCCACGATCAGCGGGGCCAGGCCTTCGGTGGCTTCATCCAGCACGATCAGCTCGGGGTGGGTCATCAGGGCCCGGCCGATGGACAGCATTTGTTGCTCGCCGCCGGAGAGTTGTGCGCCCAGGTTGGTCAGCCGTTCTTTCAGGCGCGGAAAGGTCGCCATGACCCGCTCGAATGACCAGTCGTTGCGGCCATCCACACCGCGGCGGGCCGCCATCATCAGGTTCTCGCGCACCGTCAGATTCGGGAACACGCCACGCCCCTCGGGCACATAGGCCACACCCAGGCGTGCCACCTCGTGCGGTTTGTAGCGCGAGGCATCTTTGCCAAACAAGGTGATGTGGCCGTCGCGCTGTGGCACATGGCCCAGCAGGGTGCGGATCAATGTGCTCTTGCCCATGCCGTTGCGCCCCAGCAAGCCCACGGTCTGGCCACGGGCGATCTGTAGGGCCGCGCCGTGTAACACATGGCTGGAGCCGTACCAGGCGTGGATGCCTTGGGCATCGACGATCAAATCAGCATTCATTTCAGTGCTCCCCCAGGTAGGCAATGCGCACGTCTGGGCTGTTGCGCACAAAGTCGGGTGTGCCGCAGGCAATCACCGCACCGTTGACCATGACCGTGATGCAGTCGGCAATGCGGAACACGGCATCCATGTCGTGCTCCACCAGCAGGATGGCGTGGCTGGCTTTTAACTCGGCCAGCAGGGTGAGCATGCGCTCGGTTTCTTCGGCCCCCATGCCGGCCAGCGGTTCGTCCAGCAGCAGAACCTGCGGTTTTGTCGCCAGGCACATGGCAATTTCCAGCTGGCGCTTCTGACCGTGCGAGAGCAGCCCGGCTTCTCTGTCGAGCAAATCGTCCAGCCCGGCGCGTGTGGCCGAGGCGCGGGCACTGTCCATGCTGGCGCTGCAACGCTGCGCATCGCTCCACCAGATCCACGGCTTTTGCACATTGGCCTGGGCTGCCAGGCGGCAGTTTTCCAGCACGGTGAAGCTGGGGTAAATGGTGTTGCGCTGGTAACTGCGGCCCAGGCCGGCACGGGCACGCCTCGGTTGCGACCAGGTGGTCACGTCCTGGTCCAGCAGTTCGACTTGGCCGCTGGAGGGCGGGATTTCTCCCGAGAGGATGTTGATCAGCGTGGACTTGCCCGCGCCGTTGGTGCCAATCACAGCGTGCACGGTGCCGCGTTGCAATTCCAATGACACCTTGTTCAGCGCCAGCAGACCGCCCCAGCGGCGGGTGATCTCATGGCCGCGCAGCAGCACGTTTGACTCAACCATGCGACACCTCCTCTGCAGCATCTTCTTGCACCCGGCCCGAGCGTCCGCGCAGGCGCGTGGCCACTTGTTCGGGCACACCCACCAGCCCACGCGGCAGCAGCGCCACGCAGGCGATGATGCTCAGGCCCAGGCCCAGATGCCAGTGTTTGGCAAACTCGCCAAAAATCGCCTCGGATTTGAAAAACTCCTGCAACAGCGCAAAGGCAAAAGCCCCAATCAGTGCCCCGCGCAAATGCCCCAGACCGCCCAGAATGATCATGATCAGCACCTCACCCGACAAATGCCAACTGATCAGCTCGGGGTTGACAAAACCATCCTTCACCGCAAACAGAAAGCCCGCCAGCCCGGCGATGCCGCCCGAGATGACAAACGCCGCCAGCTTGTACGGGTAGGTGGAAAAACCGGTGGCCCGCATACGCTGCTCATTGACCCGAATACCTGCCAGCGCCCGGCCAAAGCGTGAGCGCAGCAGCAGGGTCAAAAAGCCGAACACCGCCACCAGGCAGGCCAGCGTGAAGCCGTAGAAGGCCTGCGGCTTGTCCAGGTCCAGCAGCGTGCCCAGCACCGGTTTGCTCATCAGGTAGATGCCGTCGGTGCCGCCGCCCAGCGGCGTGTCATGCACCACGTAGTAGGCCATCTGCGCAAAAGCCAGCGTGACCATGATGAAGTAGACCCCCTTGGTGCGCAGCGACAGGGCTCCGACCAGCAGCGCGTAGAAGGCCGCCAACAGCACACACGCGGGCAACAACCACAGCAGCGACGGCGCACCGTCCTGCGGGGTCAGCAGCACGGTGGCGTAGGCCCCAATGCCAAAGAAGGCTGCCTGGCCAAAACACACCAGGCCGGTGCTGCCCACCAGCAGCTCCAGGCTCAGCGCAAAGATGGCAAACACCATGATCTTGGTGACCAGGTCCACACCGTATTGGCCCGCCATCAGCGGCCACAGGGCGAGCAGCACAAAGCTGGCGGCAACGAAGAAAAATTTGGAGGTTTTCATAGGAGTTCAGCCCGCCTTGAACAGACCGTCTGGCTTCCACAACAGGATCAGTGCCATCAGCACATAGACCAGCACACCAGAGGCCTGGGGCAGCAGCACCTTGCCAAAGGTGTCGACCACGCCAATCAGCAGGGCCGCCAAGAGCGCACCGCGAATCGAACCAATGCCACCAATCACCACCACCACAAAACAGATGATCAGCACCGTGTTGCCCATGCCGGGGTAGACCGAGGACACCGGCGCGGCAATCATGCCGGCCAGCACCGCAATGGCGACACCGGCGGCAAACACCACGCGGTAGAGAAACTTGATGTCAATGCCCAGTGACTGCA
>VIKI01000108.1:23654-28375 GCA_008080595.1 Comamonadaceae bacterium | reverse complement strand
CAGCTGTTGCCCCAACTGGTAGTGCATGGGAATAGGCTGGCGGGCATCCATGCTGAGTTGAATCACGGGAATGTCCGCCGCCGGGAACATGGGTTTGAGCACCCCCCAGGCACCATGGTCCAGGCCCCAGGTTTGCTCATCAAGAGACAAGGGCTGATGTGTGTCTGGCTGGGTCAACAGGCTCGCCAATTCTTGCGCTGCCGCCGGGAAACCAGGCACCGGGTATTGCTGGTCAAACAGGGCTTGCGGGAAGCCACCAAAATCATGAATAGTTGGAGGTTGCGCCATGGCCGTCAGCCACCAGCCATGGGTGAGCCAATGGGCGGAAATACATAAAATCAATTGTGGTTTGACCCATTGTTGACCCAATGAGTTGCCGAGCAACTGCCAGCTTTGACGGTAAATACTGTCTTCGATCACGTTCAAGGGGCTACCATGACCCACAAAAAGTACCGGTAAACGCGCTGATGGGTTGAGATTTTTCATGAAATGGAATGACCTGTGATCCAGGTGGTTAAAGTAACATTTTTATCAGGTATCTCAGTGCAAAACCTGTTATATTGCACTGCAACATTTTTCAATAGGTGAACTTCCGTGCTCTACAAACTATACGAAACCCAACGTTCACTGATGGAGCCTTTTACCGATCTGGCCCAATCTGCCGCCAAGATCTACGGCAATCCATTGTCACTGTTGGGCCAACACCCTCTGGCCCAACGTATTTCTGCTGGCTACGATTTGTTGCACCGACTGGGCAAAGACTACGAAAAACCAGAGTTCGGGCTGCGCACTGTGGATGTGGACGGCGTTGAAGTGGCGATTCACGAACGTGTTGAGATCAAGAAACCTTTTTGTGAACTGCGCCGCTTCAAGCGTTTTACCGATGATGTAAGCACACTCACTCAACTCAAGGGGCAACCCGCAGTATTGATCGTGGCACCACTGTCGGGCCACTACGCCACGCTGCTGCGCGACACGGTGAAAACCATGCTGAAAGACCACAAGGTCTACATCACAGACTGGACCAATGCCCGCCTGGTGCCCACCTCTGAGGGCGACTTTCACCTGGACGACTATGTCAATTACGTGCAAGAATTCATCCGCCACGTGCAAAAGCGCTACGGCAACTGCCACGTGATGAGTGTGTGCCAACCCACCGTGCCAGTATTGGCTGCCGTGTCTTTGATGGCCAGCCGCAACGAGCTCACGCCACTGAGTATGGTCATGATGGGTGGCCCGATTGATGCCCGCAAGTCGCCCACAGCGGTGAATAACCTGGCCATGAACAAGAGCATTGATTGGTTTGAGCACAATGTGATTTACCGCGTGCCCACCCGTTTTCCAGGCGCAGGACGCAAGGTGTACCCAGGCTTTTTGCAGCACTCCGGTTTTGTGGCCATGAACCCCAGCAACCACGCCCGCAGTCATTACGATTATTTTCAGGACTTGGTCAAGGGTGACGGTGCCAGTGCCGAAGCACACCGCAAGTTTTATGACGAGTACAACGCCGTGCTGGACATGGATGCACACTACTACCTGGAAACCATCACCACCGTGTTCCAGGATTTCAAGCTGGTCAACGGCACCTGGGATGTCAAGGGTATCGATGGCAAAGTTGAACGGGTTCACCCGGAAGACATCAAGACAACCGCGCTGCTGTCTGTTGAAGGTGAGTTGGACGACATTTCCGGGTCTGGCCAAACAGCCGCTGTGCATACCATTTGCAGCGGTGTAGACAAATCCAACCAACAGCACGTGGAAGTGCCTGCTGCTGGCCACTACGGTATTTTCGCCGGTCGCCGCTGGCGCGAAGTGGTTTACCCACAGGTCAAGGCCTTTATTCAGAAATATCAGCCCCAACCTGCTCAGGAACAACCCGTGGTGGTTGCGGCGATGCCCGTGGCAAAGTCAGAGTCGGAAACTGTGGCCTTTGTGTTGCCCGTGACCGCTGACCAGGCAGAGATTCACGTCGAAACAGCTCAGCCTGAACTCCATGTCAACCCGATGCCGGTTGCAGCCCCGCTGGCGGTCAAAACCAGACCGGCCAAGGCCAAAACCAACAAGACGTCAACGAGTTCCGCCGTGAAGAGCACGGCCCAGCCCGTTAAGCCAGTTGTTGCGCCCAAGCAAGCAACCCAGCGCAAAGGATGAGCCCCAGCGCCGCCGAACTGTTGGCGGTGCTACCGCAGACGCAGTGCATGCGCTGCGGCTACCCTGACTGTGCCGCCTATGCACAGGCCATCACCAGTAGACAAGCAGACATCAACCAGTGCCCACCTGGTGGCGCTGAGGGTGTGTTGCGCTTGTCCGCGCTCACCGGGCGAGCTGCGCAGGCCTTGAATCCCGTGAATGGCCATGAAGGTCCGCGCACCGTGGTATTTATTGATGAAGCCTGGTGTATCGGTTGCACTCTTTGCATCAAAGCCTGCCCGGTGGATGCCATTGTGGGTGCCAACAAACTGATGCACACAGTCATCGAGACGTATTGCACCGGGTGTGAGTTGTGTTTGCCGGTTTGCCCAGTGGACTGCATGAAGATTGAAACCGTTTCTGGCACGGCCACAGGGTGGGCCGCCTGGTCTGCCGCTCAAGCAGAACAGGCCAGGGCAAGATATGATTTTCATAGCTTTCAGTGCAAGCGTGACAAGGATGAGAATGACAAAAGGCTTGAAGAAAAAGCCCTGCTCAAACTGTCAGACCTGTCGCACCACTCCCAACATACTGACCCAGCTGTATTGGAGAAAAAACGTGTTGTGATTGAAGCTGCGCTGGCCCGCGCACGTGCCAAGCGCGGTAACCCTCCCAGCATGGTTGGCGAGACCAGCAACGCAACGCCAATCTGAATTTACGGGGCCAGGTTTTTATACACACCACAGCCCACAGCCATATCGTCGACCTGGGTCACATAAGACATTTTGGACTGAATTTTTCCTGTGCTTGGGTTAACAATGTTGTACTCAACCCAACCAGGTTCATTCTCTGCCTGATGAAAAATATCATCAAGCAGACCTTGTCCATCTATGCCGGGGATGTCTTGCACCTTCGTGCCGACTTTGGCTGGGTTGCCACCAAAAGACAAATAAGTTCCCTGCCGATCCAACACAAAAACATACATATCGCGGTCATACAAACCTTGAGAGGGATTGGTCACTTCTTTCAAAAACGTCTGACTGGATGCACTACGCTTCCAAAGTTGTATGGCACGAGAAACCAGCGCAATCGCTTCATCGGGGGCCCCCTGTTGCAACTTGAATGATGCAAAGTCATCCACCAGGGTCGAGGCGCGTTGTTCCAGACGTGTCGATTGCGCTACCGCCAGTTCAACCATTTGTGCGTTGCGTTGGGTGATTTCATCAAGCTGGCGCACCGCTGAGGTGATTTCTGCCAAACCACTGCTTTGCTCCGCACTGGAAACGGATATTTGCGACATGTTGGCCGCCACATTGCGAATACCAGAAACAATATGGGTGAGTTGTTGACCCGCCATGCGGATATTCTTCACACTGTCAGCCACTTGAGTCGACGATGCTCCAATCAGTTGACGAATCTCTTTGGCAGATTCAGCCGAACGCTGTGCCAGTGAGCGCACTTCACTGGCCACCACTGCAAAACCACGGCCGGACTCACCTGCACGAGCAGCTTCCACCGCTGCGTTAAGTGCCAATATGTTGGTCTGAAATGCCAAGCCATCAATCACGCTGACAATTTCCTCCATACGTTTGGCACTGTCCTGTATCACTTCCACAGAGCTTATGGCTTGAGACATGGCCAACACACCTTTCTCTGCGACATCACGTACCTCTGTCGCCTGGGTATTGGCCTGAGCCGCCATTTGTGCATTGTTGGTGACGGTTGTGGACAACTCCTCAACACTGGCTGCGGTTTGCTCCAGGTTGGCGGCTTGTTGTTCGGTACGGCCAGAGAGGTTGCGATTGCCATTGGCCAAACTTTGCCCCGCATGTGCAACAAATGCGGCATTGCTGCGGACGTTGGCCACCATTGATGAGATATGTGTGCCCAATTGCCCGGCAAGCAGCAACAACTCAGCAAGATCGTCTTTACCCTGTACCTGAGGCTTAAAACGCAAATTACCTTGCACAAGCTGGCCCATGACTTGCTGTAACTGCTTCAGTTCCGTGGTCAAAGTCACATAAAAAGCGCAGCCAAGGTAAAGGACAAGCAAAGCTGCCCATGCGACAACATCAACCCATAAGGCAGCCATATCGGTTGACACACGCTGCAACACAGCCAACACCCCCACGGGGCCAACGCTTAAGCCTAACAACAATAGCAATTTGCCGCCATTGGAAAAGCGAAGCATCAGCCAAAGTGCGGGTTTCAATAAATACGCCAACATATCTTTGTTCTCATCAGTTGAATTGGAATCAAATGTTATGCCTCAACCAAGACCCAGTAGGAAAGGGTTAACCATAAGACAAATCATTTAGTCCAAGTTGAGTCCTTGCATTGCGCTACAAGCTCCGTACTGAGTGGCCCGTATACTGACAGCCACTGGCCAAACACTTCAAATCATCAAGTGACACAGCACACATCGCTTGCAATCCATTCATTGCAGTTTTATGCCACAGCCGCTTATCCATGCAGCTACCTTCCGGGGCATATCGCTCGTTCCCAGGTGGCAGACCCTGGCAAAAAAATGGATGCCAGCCTCTACAGTGAATTGGTTCACCAGGGGTTTCGCCGCAGTGGCGGGTTTGTCT
>VIKI01000108.1:15548-23630 GCA_008080595.1 Comamonadaceae bacterium | reverse complement strand
GGTTTGTCTACCGGCCCCATTGTGATCATTGTCAAGCCTGTCAATCGATCCGCGTTCCGGTGAACGAGTTTCAGCCCAGCAGAAGCCAGCGGCGTGCACTGCGGCAAAATGATCTGCTTGGGGCTCACATCTGCAAGCCTCATTTTTCCGATGAACACTATGCGCTTTATCAACGTTACCAAAAGGCCAAACATGCCGATGGCGGAATGGATCGGGACGACTCGGACCAGTACATCGAGTTCCTGGTGAATACTGAGGTGAACTCTTACATGGTCGAGTTTCGCGAACATCAGGGAGCAGATGATAAGGGCACCTTGCGGATGGTATCGATCATTGACCAACTTGAAGATGGCTTGTCCGCCGTGTACACCTTTTACGATCCGCAAGCAGGTCAGAGTTACGGCACATTTAACGTACTGTGGCAAATTCAGCAAGCCCAGACTCTTGGTTTACCCTATGTGTACTTGGGTTACTGGATTGAGTCATGTCAAAAAATGTCTTACAAAACGCGCTTTAAACCTTGCGAATTGTTCATTCAAGGCCAATGGCAAAGATCCATCTGATTTTCTTCAACTTAATTTTTCACAAGATAAAATAATGACTTCAAAATAGGAGTTTTCATGCGACATCCAGAGAGTGGAATTCCCGCTGCCCCCACAGTTCAGGTGATTGAACGATTGTTCGCCTTAATGGATGTCCTGGCTTCACGCGAAGAAGCAATTTCTCTTAAAGAAATCAGCGAAAAAACCGGTCTGCATTCTTCCACCGCTCACCGGATTTTGAACGACCTGGCCATTGGCCGTTTTGTCGATCGCCCGCAACCCGGCAACTACCGCTTGGGCATGCGTTTGCTTGAGTTGGGGAATCTGGTTAAAAACAGACTGAATGTGCGTGATGCCGCCTTGGGCCCCATGCGTGAATTACATCGCCTGACCCAGCAACCTGTCAATTTAAGCGTGCGGCAAGGTGACGAAATTGTGTATGTGGAACGCTCCTTCAGTGAGCGCTCAGGGATGCAGGTGATTCGTGCCATTGGTGGACGCGCACCTCTGCATTTGACATCGGTGGGCAAGCTTTTTTTGGCCGCTGACGATGTTCAAAAAGTTCGGGCTTATGCAGCCAGAACCGGTCTGAGCGGGCACACCAAAAACAGTTTGACACAATTGCCAGCCTTGGAGCGGGAACTCAGCAAAGTGCGCCGAGATGACTTTGCCAATGACAATGAGGAACTGGAGTTGGGAGTGCGCTGCATGGCAGCAGGCATTTATGATGATCAGGGCAAGTTGGTGGCCGGTTTGTCGATTTCCGCGCCTGCTGGTCGGCTTGACGAAGCTTGGCTTGACAAACTCAAGGCCACGACCCGGGAAATTTCCCAAAATTTGGGCTATCACCCACCTAAAAATTGATGCTTGACAGCATTACATGACTTTGCTTGTGCCCAAGGCAGTGGGATGCAGCCCTGGCGCAACATTGGTTGCAGTTTCAACCCAATGACGTACCCGTTCAGCATCTGCCAACCGGGTTAACGTGCCTGCAGAATCCAGAAAAACCATGATCAATTGCCGACCGGCAACTTTGGCCTGCATCACCAAACAGCGTCCGGCCTCAGAGATGTAACCGGTTTTTTGCAAGCCAATATCCCAGGTTGGGTTTTTAACCAGTCGATTGGTGTTATTGAATTGAAGCATGCGACTGCCCACCGCCACTTGATATCCCGGTGATGTGGTCAACTCGCGCAACAGCGGCACCTGATGCGCTGTGTCAACCAACTTCACCAAATCACGTGCGCTGGAGCGGTTGAGACTTGACAAGCCTGTGGGCTCAACATATTGAGTGTCTTTCATGCCCAGGAGCCTGGCTTTGCTGTTCATCAAATCAATAAACCCCGCCAAACCGCCCGGATAGGTTCGGGCCAGGGCATGTGCCGCACGATTTTCACTGGACATCAAGGCCAGATGAAGCAACTCACCCCGGCTGAGTTCTGTGCCCACTCGCAAGCGCGATGAACTGCCTTTTTCTGTATCCACGTCTTCCTGGGTGATGGTGATTTTTTCGTCAGGGGACAAACCAGCCTCACTCACGATCAGGCCTGTCATCAGCTTGGTCAGAGAGGCAATGGGCAAGACCGCTTGGTCATTTTTACTGAAAAGAACCTCATTCGTATCCTGATCAACCACCAATGCCACACTGGACTTCAGGTTCAGATTGTCTTGCGCCGCATGTAATCCAGCCAATTGACCATACGAGGGTTTGGCAGCGATGACTTGGGATTTCACGGTGTGCCTACGCTTATTGACAGCCAAGGAGTTGTTCACACGACGCTTGGAAACAGCCACATTTTTTTTGGTTTTGCTCACCTGTGGACTGGATGGCGCAGCCACAACTGCAGGTGACCATGCCAGCCAACTCAACAAACCCAAAAGACAAATCAAACTGCGTGCTTTAGTGCCAAAAAAGCTCTTTGAAATCATTGTTGTCATATTTTCTCCTGGCATAGGAATTTCCAAACGCCAAGTTTAATCCGAAAAAGTCTCGCAATACCAATTACTTGCGAGACTTTCTTAAAGCAGAATAAGCGCTTTACCCTTGCGCAGCCACCCGATCAGCCTGACTGTGAAGCTTGTTGAGTGCGTTCAAATAAGCCTTGACAGAAGCCACCACAATGTCGGGGTCAGCACCCACACCATTCACCACACGGCCACTGTGTTGCAAGCGCACCGTCACCTCGCCCTGACTTTCAGTCGAACCGCTGATGGCATTCACCGAGTAAAGCACCATCTCAGCACCACTCCTGACATGTACTTCAATGGCTTTCAGAGAGGCATCCACCGGGCCATTGCCATTGGATGTGCCCGTGACCTCATGCCCCCCCATGGACATGACCACGGTCGCCTGGGGTTGTTCACCGGTCTCGCTGTGCTGTGAAAGTGATACAAAACCATAGTGTTCGTGGCTTTGAGCGATGTTTTCTTCGTTGACCACAGCCAGGATGTCTTCGTCAAAAATTTCGCTTTTACGGTCTGCCAATTCTTTGAATTTGGCAAATGCCAGATTCACGTCTGTTTCACTGTTCATTTGCACGCCCAGCTCTTGTAATCGCTGCTTAAATGCATTGCGACCACTGAGCTTACCCATGATGATTTTGTTGGCCGACCATCCCACGTCTTCTGCGCGCATGATCTCGTAGGTATCACGCGCCTTCATGATGCCGTCTTGATGTATACCTGAGGCATGTGCAAAGGCATTGGCCCCCACAATGGCTTTGTTGGGCTGTACCACAAAACCGGTAGTCTGACTCACCATGCGACTGGCAGACAAAATCTGAGTGGTGTCGATTCCCACATCCAGATCAAAATAATCGCGCCGCGTTCTCAGCGCCATCACAACCTCTTCAAGACTGCAATTGCCAGCACGCTCACCCAAACCATTGATGGTGCATTCAATTTGACGTGCACCGCCAATTTTCACACCGGCCAGTGAGTTGGCAACCGCCATGCCAAGATCGTTGTGGCAATGCACCGACCAGATGGCCTTGTCTGAATTGGGCACACGTTCACGCAGGGTCTTGATGAAATTCCCATACAGCTCAGGAATGGCATAGCCCACGGTATCAGGCACATTGATGGTGGTGGCCCCCTCATTAATCACGGCTTCGATGACACGGCACAAAAAATCCACTTCACTGCGGTAAGCATCTTCGGCACTGAATTCGATATCCGCCACCCGGTTGCGTGCGAACCGAACTGACTGCTTGGCTTGTTCTAGCACCTGTTCTGGGGTCATCCGCAATTTCTTTTCCATGTGCACGGGCGATGTGGCAATGAAGGTATGAATCCGTGCGCGGTTGGCTCCTTGAAGTGCATCCGCTGCCTGCGTGATGTCACGGTCATTGGCACGAGACAGTGAGCAGACGGTGGAATCCTTGATGACATTGGCAATGGCTTTGATGGCTTCAAAATCACCATTGGAGCTTGCCGCAAAACCGGCCTCAATGACATCCACCTTCAGCCGCTCCAATTGACGTGCAATACGCAACTTTTCATCACGTGTCATGGAGGCACCAGGTGACTGTTCGCCATCACGCAAAGTCGTGTCGAAAATAACCAATTTGTCTGACATATTATTTCTCCTGTACTGTTATCAAAAAGATGAACTATGTTTTTCGCCCACAAAAAAGCCCGTAGCGGACACTGACGGGCTTAAGAGATGGATGCAATCGTGCGCTAACCACTTCGCCCGGAAGACGACAGGTTTAGTCGCAATGAAGATGCTTGCATGATGTCCATGGGCCACACGTGCTCACTTGTGCAGCCCTCTCTCGTCTGGCTCTTCTGTCGACGTACTGATGACGCTGGTGGGGATGCCCTGGGTTTTACGCCAGAAGTACAGGGCGTAACCACTCAAGCCATAAACCACAAACAAGGCGAACATCACAATCGGTGGATCAATATTGATCACTGCAATCCCAATGGCAATCAGCACAATGACAGCAAACGGCACACTGCGTTTCATCTGGACATCTTTGAAACTGTAAAACGGCACATTGGTCACCATGGTCAGTCCAGCATAGAGTGACACCGCAAACATGGGCCATGCCCACTGAACACCGTTAAAACCCAGATCGGTCATCACCCAGATAAAACCAGCCACCAAAGCCGCTGCCGCAGGAGATGGCAAGCCTTGGAAATAACGTTTATCTACCACCGCAGTGTTCACGTTAAACCGGGCCAAACGCAAGGCAGCACATGCGCAATACACAAAAGCCGCAATCCAGCCCCAGCGCCCCAAGCCTTTGAGTGCCCAAACATAGGCAATCAGCGCCGGTGCTGCGCCAAAAGACACCATGTCAGACAGGGAGTCCATTTGCTCACCAAATGCACTTTGGGTATTGGTCATACGGGCCACGCGACCATCCAGACTGTCAAGCACCATAGCGCAAAAAATACCTACAGCAGCCAAGTCAAACCGGCCATTGATCGCCATGACGATGGCGTAAAACCCGCCAAAGAGGGCCGCCAATGTAAACAAATTGGGCAAGATATAGATTCCCTTGCGGCGTTTTTTAACCACCACAATGTCATCATGATTCGGGTTGCTTGTATTCACATCATCCATTCATTTGACTTTTGGAGAAATCCCATAATAACAAAGGCCACTGAAGTGGCCTTTGTTCGCTGCAAACTGAAACCAATCAGTTGCGTGTTTGATCAACCAATTTGTTTTTGGCAATCCAGGGCATCATGGCGCGGAGTTGCCCACCGACGATTTCGATCTGGTGATCGGCCGTGTTGCGGCGACGTGCCGTCATGCTCGGGTAATTGGTGCGACCTTCCAGAATGAAAGACTTGGCATAGTCACCATTTTGAATGCGTTTCAGGGCATTACGCATGGCTTCACGGCTCTGGGCATTGATGACCTCAGGGCCAGTCACATATTCGCCGTATTCTGCATTGTTGGAAATGGAGTAATTCATGTTGGCAATACCGCCTTCATAAATCAGGTCAACAATGAGTTTAAGCTCATGCAAGCACTCAAAGTAAGCCATTTCAGGGGCATAACCGGCTTCGACCAAAGTCTCGAAACCCATCTTGATCAGTTCAACGGCACCACCACACAACACGGCTTGTTCGCCAAACAGATCCGTCTCGGTCTCTTCTTTGAACGAGGTTTCAATGATGCCAGCCTTGCCACCACCATTGGCCATGGCGTAAGACAAAGCCAAATCACGGGCTTTGCCACTCTTGTCCTGGTGAATGGCAATCAGGTGAGGCACGCCACCACCTTGGGTGTAGGTATTGCGAACTGTATGACCAGGGGCCTTGGGCGCAACCATCCACACATCCAGATCGGCACGCGGCATGACTTGGTTGTAATGCACGTTGAAACCATGCGCAAAAACCAAAGACGCACCTTGGCGAATATTGGGAGCCACATTGTTGGTGTAAACGTCTGCAATTTGCTCATCAGGCAAAAGAATCATGACCACGTCGGCAATCTTGACCGCGTCATTCACTTCCATCACATTCAATCCGGCCTTGCCCACTTTGTCCCAGGATGCTCCGCCTTTACGCAGACCCACAACCACCTTGACACCGCTGTCGTTCAGATTTTGTGCGTGGGCATGGCCTTGGCTGCCGTAACCGATGATGGCCACGGTTTTGCCCTTGATCAGGCTCAGATCACAATCTTTATCGTAAAAAACTTTCATCTAGCTCTCCGTTGTAAAAAATAAATAACTTTGTGGGGCAGATCTTTAGCTCTGTCCCCAACTGACTAAACACGCAAAATGCGCTCGCCTCGGCCAATACCGCTGGAGCCAGTGCGTACTGTTTCCAAAATCGCACCACGCTCAATGGCATCCAAAAACGCATCATTTTTGGACTGATCGCCAGTGAGCTCAATGGTGTAGCTTTTCTCGGTCACATCGATGATGCGACCTCTGAAAATATCTGCCATGCGCTTCATTTCTTCGCGCTCCTTGCCAACGGCGCGAACCTTCACCATCATCAACTCACGCTCTGTATAGGCCCCTTCGGTGAGGTCCACGACCTTGACCACTTCAATCAGACGATTCAGATGTTTGGTGATTTGTTCAATCACCTCATCAGAACCTGTCGTTTGAATCGTCATCCGGGACAAACTTGGATCTTCCGTGGGGGCAACCGTGAGCGACTCAATGTTGTAGCCCCGTGCAGAAAACAATCCCACCACACGCGACAAGGCACCCGCCTCATTTTCAAGCAAAACTGCAATGATGTGTTTCATGATCAAAGATCCTCCGAACTCAACAGCATTTCGGTAATACCTTTACCGGCTTGCACCATGGGAAACACGTTTTCAGTGGGGTCTGTGCGGAAATCCATGAACACAGTGCGGTCTTTGAGTTTGCGCGCCTCGCGCAGCGCCGCCTCAACATCCGAGGCGCGTTCAATCAACATACCCACATGCCCATATGCCTCTGCCAGCTTCACAAAATTGGGCAGGGCATCCATATAACTGTGACTGTAGCGACCGGAGTACTCAATTTCTTGCCATTGGCGCACCATGCCCAGGTAACGGTTGTTGAGTGCCACAATTTTGATGGGCGTGTTGTATTGCAGACAGGTCGACAGTTCCTGGATACACATTTGTACCGAGCCCTCACCTGTCACACAAAACACTTCACTTTCAGGCTTTGCCAATTTGATGCCCATGGCGTAGGGAATGCCCACGCCCATGGTGCCCAAACCACCCGAATTGATCCAGCGCCGCGGTTCATCAAAACGGTAATACTGCGCCGCCCACATTTGGTGCTGACCCACATCAGAGGTGATGTAAGTGTCAGCATCCTTGGTCATGTTCCACAGTGTTTCAACCACATACTGTGGCTTGATGATGTCGTTTTTGCCATGGTCATATTTCAGGCAATTGGTCTTGCGCCAGCCTTCAATGGTGTCCCACCATGCACCAAGGGAATGGGCATCTGGCCGGGCTGTGCCTTCCTTGATCATGGCGATCATTTCAGTCAACACGTCTTTGACATCACCCACAATCGGAATATCCACCTTGACGCGCTTGGAAATGCTTGAGGGATCAATGTCGATATGAATGATTTTGCGTTCGTTTTGCGCAAAATGTTTCGGGTTACCAATCACCCGGTCATCAAAACGTGCGCCAATCGCCAGCAACACATCACAGTTTTGCATGGCGTTGTTGGCTTCCACCGTGCCATGCATGCCCAGCATGCCCAAATATTTACGGTCACTTGCTGGGTAAGCCCCCAAACCCATCAAAGTATGGGTGCATGGGTAACCCAGCATGTCCACCAACTGCCGCAGTTCATTGGAGGCGTTACTCAGCAATACCCCGCCACCGGTGTAAATGTAGGGACGCTTGGCAGCCAGGAGCAATTGCAAGGCCTTGCGAATTTGACCCCCATGGCCTTTGCGCACCGGGTTATAAGAACGCATCTCGACCGATTGCGGGTAACCATGGTAGGGTACTTTTTTGAACGACACGTCTTTCGGAATGTCCACCACCACCGGGCCGGGGCGACCACTGCGTGCAATGTGGAATGCTTTTTTCAGGGTCTCGGCCAGGTCA
>VIKI01000108.1:0-15507 GCA_008080595.1 Comamonadaceae bacterium | reverse complement strand
ACCACCGGCCGTGTGATGCCCACAGTGTCACATTCCTGGAAGGCATCCATGCCGATGGCATGTGTCGGCACTTGCCCACTGATGATGACCATGGGAATGCTGTCCATGTAGGCCGTTGCAATGCCAGTCACCGCATTGGTTGCCCCGGGCCCGGAGGTCACCAGCGCCACCCCCACATCACCCGTTGCACGCGCGTAGCCATCTGCAGCATGCACCGCAGCCTGCTCATGACGCACCAGAATATGTTGAATGCCGTCTTGCTTGAAGAAGGCATCGTAAATATGAAGAACCGCACCGCCTGGGTAACCCCAAACGAATTTGACTCCCTCCGCTTGCAACGCTTTGATCAGGATTTCAGCGCCTCTGAGCTCATGCTCGGAGCCTACAGACTCGTGCTTGAGCTTGCCAGCAGCATGATGGGAATTTGACGAATTTGATGCCGAAGTTTCGGCTTTTGATATTTCCATGATGAACCTTTGTGAATTTCTCTGACGAAAAACCTTGGGTGCTTCTTTGCAAACACTTGTGATGCTGCATTGAAACTTAAGGCCAAAACCATAAGCGCACTGATTTTTGCGCCAAACCTTGACCCGTTTGCATTATTGAGCACGAAGATTATCGCATTGTCCGAAGCTCCACTTTTCCAGCTTGTTGAAATGCAATAATCGATCAGTTGCGCAGGTGAAATCACCCAGCGCGGGTCAAACGGTCTTCATCGACCACCTTTCACAGTCTCCCCCTTGGCAACACCCGCTGAACTTTCAGATTTTTTGAAAAACGTTGAAAAACGTGCCTTTAAACGCACGGCTTACCACGTTCGCAATGATGAGTCTGCTTTAGACATTGTGCAAGACAGCATGATGAAGCTGGCCGAACACTACGGCGACAAGCCGCCGCAAGAGTTCCCCATGCTGTTCCAGCGCATTCTGACCAATACCACGCTGGATTGGTTCAGGCGGCAAAAAGTGAAAAATGCCATGTTTTCATCCTTCAGTGACTTCCAGGCGGAGGGTGAAGAGGATAACTTTGACATTTTGGAAGGTCTTTCAACAGCGGAGCAAGCCGCAGAATTTGACAACCCTGAAACCAATAGCCAACGGGCACAAACTTTGCATTCAATTGAGCAAGAACTATTATTACTGCCCAACCGTCAACGCGAAGCCTTCCTGTTACGTTACTGGGAGGATATGGATGTAGCGGAAACGGCAACTGCCATGGGCTGCTCACAAGGCAGCGTCAAAACGCATTGTTCCAGAGCGATACATGCTTTGCTCAAATCGCTCACAGCAAAAGGAATCCGGTGATGACACAAATCAGCAACCACCATCGTCAGCACGACATTGATCCAGCACTCGACCTGGCAGGCCAACACTTGGCCCAAAGATTATTGGACAGTGTCGACAACATCGACAGCTACACCCTGCAACGCCTGCGCGCAGCCCGGGAACAAGCGGTCGATTTTCGCCGCAATGTGCTTGTTCAAGAAGCCCAAGCACGTCTTGCCGTTGCCAGCCATGCTGAATCCGACCAAACTCTCAGTCTCCATGACCGCCCTTCCAAATGGCAACAGTTCAGCGGTATTGGCATGTTGATGGCTCTTTTACTCGGACTCTGGATGATCGACACCATTCAAAGTGACAACTTCACACAGGATGCGGCAGAGATTGACAACGTGTTACTCACCGACGACTTGCCACCTGCAGCGTATCTTGACCCAGGTTTCAAACATTTTTTGAAACTAAGCTACCCCTCTGAAACCTTGTAACGCGATGAAATCACACCTTCAGCGCCTTCCAACGACCCTTCGAGCAGCGTTCTTCATTGGCTCGATTGCTGCCGGGCTGATCACCGTACAAGTCCATGCCCAAACCGCTGTGCCCTCGGCCATCACAACTTCGGGGGTCAAAAAAGCCACCTTGCCGAGTCAATCGACCAGTCCAGATTGGTCAACTTTGACACGAGCTCAGCAGCAAGCACTGCAACCCCTGGCTGCGATATGGTCCAAATTAAGCGAATCACAAAAGAAAAAATGGATCGCCCTGAGCGCCAATTACCCCAGCTTGTCAGACTCAGCCAAAGAACGTCTGCATGAGCGCATGGTGCAGTGGGCCGCCCTGACGCCACGACAACGCACGCAAGCCCGTTTGAATTTCGCCAAAACCCAGCAGGTGCCAGCTGAGGACAAAACCGAACGCTGGGAGGTTTACCAAGCATTGACCGCTGAGCAAAAAAAGACCTTGGCTGCTTCAGCACCCAAGTTGCCATTGGCTCCGCAAGTGAGCAAACCCATCAAACCCACCAAGCCACGAACCCCAGCTTCAGCTCCAGCTTCAGCCACATCCCAGCCCTAAGGGTTTCTTGTTTGCGCAACAGTTCTTTTTTCTTTCTGCGCCCCTTCTGATTGAATGCATGACTCCTGCCTCTTCCCCATCCATCACAACCCCTGGCTTGCTGCGACGCATGGCCTGTTGGCTTTACGAAGGTATGTTGCTCTTTGGTGTGGTTTTTATTTCTGGCTACTTGTTCGGAGCCTTGAGCCAAACCAAAAACGCCATGGACAACCGCCACGCATTACAAGCATTTTTATTTGTGGTGTTTGGCATTTACTTTGTCTGGCTATGGGCCAAAGGGCAAACACTGGCCATGAAAACCTGGCACATCCGTGTCGTGGATCGTGCCGGCCAACCTCTCACCCAAACCCGGGCGCTGGTGCGCTACCTGTGCAGTTGGCTATGGGTGCTGCCGCCGCTGGTGCTTTCCTGGTTTTTTGAACTCAAGGGCGGCGAGGCCATTGTGATTTTTATCGGCTGGGTTGCGGTTTGGGCCATTCTGAGCCGTTTTCACCCGCAACAGCAGTTCTGGCATGATGCCCTGGCGGGCACACAACTGGTTGACACCCAGCCAGCCAAGACTTGACACTGGGGCTTGTCAAATCGCCGATTCATCCATTTCACCGGTACGGATGCGCACCACACGCTCCACGGCGGTGACAAAAATCTTGCCATCACCAATTTTGCCGGTGTGTGCAGCCTTCACGATGGCATCCACGCAGCGATCCACGTCATCGGTTTTAACCACCACTTCAACTTTGACTTTCGGCAAAAAGTCCACCACATATTCGGCACCGCGGTAAAGCTCGGTATGGCCTTTTTGGCGGCCAAACCCCTTGACCTCGGTCACGGTCAAGCCAGTCACACCACATTCAGCCAGGCCCTCACGCACTTCTTCGAGCTTGAACGGTTTGATGATGGCAGTGATTTGTTTCATGAAATACCTCAAAAATTGAACAGGAATAAAAAGGTTTTGAAGCCTGATGCTGTTTCAGGCCCGAAAACGATTGGTTATAGGATAACGCCAATCTTTGCCAAAGCTGCGGTGTGTCACACGAATCCCCACTGGTGACTGGCGACGCTTGTACTCATTGATCTTGATCAGCCGGGTGACACGCTCCACGTCTGCCGGGGCAAAGCCAGCCGCAATGATTTGCTCGATGCTTTCATCATTTTCCATGTAGCGCTGCAAAATGCCATCCAACACCTCATAAGGCGGCAAACTGTCCTGGTCTTTCTGGTCTGGACGCAATTCGGCACTGGGTGGGCGGGTGATGATGCGCTCAGGAATAGGCTCAGCCCCCGTGCCATACGGATCATGGGCATTGCGCCAGTGCGCCAGCCTGAACACCGTGGTCTTGACCAGGTCTTTGATCACCGCAAAACCGCCAGCCATGTCGCCATACAGCGTGCAATACCCGGTCGCCATCTCGGACTTGTTGCCCGTGGTGAGCACAATGCTGCCAAACTTGTTGCTCAAAGCCATCAACAAAGTGCCCCGAATCCGGGCCTGAATGTTTTCCTCGGTGGCATCCTCAGCCAAACCATTAAATTCTCCCGCCAACGTAGCTTTAAAAGCCTCAAATTCGGGAATGATCGACAACTCATCGTAGCGCACCCCCAGCCGCGCGGCCATCTCACGGGCATCGATCCAACTGATGTCTGCGGTGTAGGGTGAAGGCATCATCACCGCCCGCACCCGCTCTTTGCCCAAAGCGTCCACCGCAATCGCCAACACCAGTGCCGAATCAATCCCGCCAGACAGTCCCAACAACACCCCGGGGAAGCCATTTTTGTTGACGTAATCACGCACCCCCAACACCAGGGCATCCCACAAATCGGCATCAGCCGAGCGATCCGGCTCCATGGATGCTACTAATTTAATAGCTGTTTGCGCTTTATCCACCTGGACTAGAAGGCTATTTTCTGTAAAACTTGGAGCCCGACCAGCGAGCGAACCATCGGCATTCAAGGCAAACGAATGGCCTTCAAACACCACCTCGTCTTGCCCCCCCACCAAGTGGGCATACACCAGCGGCAGCCCGCAGTCCAACACCCGCTGGCGCATCATCTGCTCACGCTCATGGCCTTTGCCCACATGAAAGGGGGACGCATTGATCACCGCCAGCAGCTCAGCTCCCGCTTGCGCCGTCTCGTGAGCAGGAGCGTCAAACCAGGCATCTTCACAAATCAGCAAACCCACCTTGAGACGGTTGCCCGGCTCACCAGCCTCAAACACACACACCGCTTGCCCAGGCGTGAAATATCGCCGCTCATCAAACACCTGGTAATTGGGCAGTTCGCGCTTGGCGTAACTGGCCACCACCTGCCCCTGGCGCAGCACACTGGCCGCATTAAAGCGACTTTGCACCGACACCGAGCGGGTACGCTGATCACCACCGGTGGGATGCCCAACCACCACACAAAGGTCTTTCAAATCGGCCAGTGCAGCCGCCACCGATTTCACAGCCTCATCACAGGCCGAAATAAACGCCGAGCGCAAAAACAGATCTTCGCCGGCATAGCCACAAATCGACAACTCAGGGGTCAACACCAGGCGCGCACCGTCCTGGTAAGCCGCTTGGGCCGCCTCAATGATTTTTCTGGCATTACCTGCCATGTCGCCAACCACCAGATTCAACTGGGCCACACAAATTTTGAGTGTCATGCCTGAAGCACCTTTTGTCCACAAGTCTCAAGTTTAGCCCCACAAACAACAACGCCTACCGATGTTGCCATCGGTAGGCGCTTCATTATTTATAGCTGCTTACGCTTAATATATAAGCATTAGAAGGCAAAAATACTGTTATTTATTTTCAGCCGCATTGAAATTCGCAATACCTTCCATGATTTCCTGCTTGGCAGCTTCCGGGCCTTCCCAGCCCAGAATTTTCACCCACTTGTTGGCTTCCAGGTCTTTGTAGTGCTCAAAGAAGTGGGCGATGGTTTTCAGGCGCACCGGGCTCAGGTCTTCTGGTTTTTGCCAGCGGGTGTAGAGCGACAAAATCTTGTCAATCGGCACGGCCAGCACTTTGCCGTCCATACCGGCTTCGTCTTCCATCTTCAGGATACCAATGGCACGGCAAGTCACCACTACACCCGGAATCAGCGGCACGGGGGTAATCACCAACACATCCACCGGGTCACCATCACCGCTGATGGTGCGCGGCACATAGCCATAGTTGGTGGGGTAGTGCATGGCCGTGCTCATGAAACGATCCACAAAAATGGCATGGGTTTCGTGGTCGACTTCGTACTTGACCGGGTCCGCATTCATCGGGATTTCGATGATCACATTAAATTGTTCAGGGCATTTAGTGCCGGGGGTAACGTTATCTAAAGACATGTGTGTCGCCTAAGGTTGGAGTTGAATTTGAGCTAAATCAGAAAGATTAAGGATTAACCCTGATTTTGCTTACTTGCCACTTGCGCAATTCTAATTTGTCACATTTCGGCGCTACAGTCCAACTGTTGGCCAATCGCTCTTGTCAATCACCCACTGGGGGTAAGACGGCGAGGAAGCAACGCAGCGGTGGTGCCGCTAGCGTTGCACCACTACCTCGCGAATCAACAGACAGGAGATTTATCTATGACAGGCAACTCAGCGCTGATTTTGGCGCTTCTCTGTGGCTTCATCGCCGTCGGCTATGGCTTTTGGGCTCGTAGCTGGATTCTTTCCCAGGACGCGGGCAACGCCCGAATGCAAGAAATTGCGGCCGCCATTCAAACCGGTGCCGCAGCTTACTTGGCACGACAGTACAAAACCATTGCCATGGTCGGCGTGGTGCTGGCCATTCTCATTGGCATTTTTCTGGATGGCTTGAGTGCGGTAGGTTTTGTGGTGGGTGCGGTACTCTCGGGTGCGTGCGGCTTTATCGGCATGAACGTCTCGGTACGTGCCAACGTGCGCACGGCCCAAGCCGCCACCAAGGGCATTGGCCCGGCACTTGACGTGGCTTTTCGCGGTGGTGCCATCACCGGCATGCTGGTGGTAGGTTTAGGCCTGCTCGGTGTCACCGGTTTTTACTGGTTTTTGGTCGGCAACGGCAACCTGACTCCCGACAAAAATCTGGCGCAAATGTTGAATCCGCTGATCGGTTTTGCCTTCGGCTCCTCGCTGATTTCGATCTTTGCCCGCTTGGGTGGCGGCATTTTCACCAAGGGTGCCGACGTGGGTGCAGACCTGGTGGGAAAAGTTGAAGCCGGCATCCCCGAAGATGACCCACGCAACCCGGCCGTGATTGCCGACAACGTGGGCGACAACGTGGGCGACTGCGCTGGCATGGCCGCTGACCTGTTTGAAACCTACGCTGTCACGCTGATCGCCACCATGGTGCTCGGTGCCCTGATGGTGACCGGTGCCGGAACCAGTGCTGTGGTCTACCCACTGGCACTGGGTGCAGTGTCCATCGTCGCCTCCATCATTGGCTGCTTCTTCGTCAAGGCCTCTCCCGGCATGACCAACGTGATGCCCGCGTTGTACAAAGGTCTGGCCGTAGCCGGTATCCTCTCTTTGATCGCGTTCTTCTTCGTCACGCAGTGGCTCATTCCTGACAATGCGATTGCCGCTTCGGGCAGCCAGATGAAGCTGTTTGGTGCTTGTGCCGTCGGCCTGATCCTGACCGCCGCCCTGGTCTGGATCACCGAGTACTACACCGGCACCCAGTACCACCCGGTGCAACACATTGCCGAAGCCTCCACCACCGGTCATGGAACCAACATCATTGCCGGTTTGGGCGTGTCGATGCGTTCTACCGCATGGCCAGTGATGTTTGTCTGCGTGGCAATCTACACCGCCTACGCTCTGGCTGGCTTGTACGGCATTGCGATTGCCGCCACCTCCATGCTCAGCATGGCCGGTATCGTGGTGGCACTGGACGCTTACGGCCCAATCACCGACAACGCCGGTGGTATTGCTGAAATGTCTGAAATGCCAAAGAGCGTGCGCGACATCACCGACCCGCTGGACGCAGTGGGCAACACCACCAAGGCCGTGACCAAAGGCTACGCCATTGGTTCTGCCGGTCTGGCTGCCCTGGTGCTGTTTGCCGACTACACCCACAAGCTGGAGGTATATGGCAAGCACATTTCTTTTGATCTGAGCAACCCCATGGTCATCATCGGCCTGTTCATCGGCGGCATGATTCCTTACCTGTTTGGAGCCATGGCCATGGAAGCGGTGGGCCGCGCTGCCGGCTCGGTGGTGGTGGAAGTGCGCCGCCAGTTCCGCGAGATCAAGGGCATCATGGAAGGCACAGCCAAGCCTGAATACGGCAAAGCTGTGGACATGCTGACCACCGCAGCCATCAAGGAAATGATGATTCCCTCGCTGCTGCCTGTGGTGGTACCGATTCTGGTGGGTTTGATCCTCGGCCCAGCTGCTTTGGGTGGCTTGCTGATGGGTACCATCGTGACCGGTCTGTTTGTCGCCATCTCCATGTGCACCGGCGGCGGTGCCTGGGACAACGCCAAAAAGTACATTGAAGACGGCCACTTTGGTGGCAAGGGTTCTGAAACCCACAAAGCTGCTGTCACTGGCGACACCGTGGGCGACCCCTACAAGGACACCGCCGGCCCGGCCGTCAACCCCTTGATCAAAATTATCAACATTGTGGCCCTGTTGATCGTGCCGGTGATGATGAAAATTCACGGCGGTTAATCTGGTTCAGGCTCAATACAAGCCCGCGCAAGCGGGCTTTTTTATTCATGCCAAAATTGAACCTCACTTGGGCCATTGCCTGCAGAACCAGAATGACTGATCGAGACACCCACCGCGTCATCCCCCTGATGGATCAAAGACCCCGCGGCTTGGCTGTGCCTGCTGCGGCGTTCGATCCCAACACCCGTTTGACGGCCAACGGCTTGATGACCGACACCCGGGGGCGCACCCTGCACGATCTGCGCATCAGCGTCACCGACCGCTGCAACTTTCGCTGCAACTACTGCATGCCGAAAGAAATTTTCAACAAGGATTACGCCTACCTTCAGCACAGCGATCTGCTGACGTTTGAAGAAATCACCCGGCTGGCGCGGGTGTTCGTGGCCCACGGCGTGCAAAAAATCCGCCTCACCGGCGGTGAACCTTTGCTGCGCAAAAACCTGGAACAACTGATTGAACAGCTCGCCGTATTGCGCACGCTTGAGGGCAAACTGCTCGACATCACCCTCACCACCAATGGCTCACTGCTGGCACGCAAAGCCCAATCCCTCAAAGATGCCGGGCTCAAGCGCGTCACGGTGAGCCTGGACGGACTTGACGATGCTGTCTTTCGCCACATGAACGATGTGGATTTCCCGGTGGCTGATGTTCTGGAAGGTATTGAGGCTGCCCGCGCCGTCGGCCTGGGGCCAATCAAGATCAACATGGTGGTCAAACGCGGTACCAACGCGCAAGAAATCTTGCCCATGGCCCGCCATTTCAAAGGCTCGGGCATGGTGCTGCGATTCATTGAGTACATGGACGTAGGGGCCACCAATGGCTGGCGCATGAACGAGGTCATGCCCTCACGTGAGGTCATTGAACTCATCCAGTCTGAACTGCCCCTGGTGCAACTCGACCCCAGCAACCTGGGCGAAACTGCCCAGCGTTGGGGTTATGCCAACGCGCAGGGACAGCATGACACCGCAGCCGGTGAAATTGGCGTGATCAGCAGCGTCACCCAAGCCTTTTGCGGCGACTGCAACCGCGCCCGCCTGTCCACCGAAGGTCAGCTCTACCTGTGCCTGTTCGCGGGCCAGGGTTATGACCTGCGCAGCCTGATCCGCGGCCAGGCCACAGACACAGATTTACAAAGCGCCGTGGCCCACATCTGGCAAGGCCGCAGCGACAACTACTCCGAACAACGCAGCAGCATGCCATTTGACGCAGGCGCACCGGTGAAACGGATTGAGATGAGTTACATCGGAGGCTGAATTGATTCAAGCAACAGACATCACTGCCCTCATCCTNNNNATGATCAATGCCAACCGCAACCTGGCCGCCTACGAATCGTTTGGTGTATCGGTCTGGCCCGATGGTCTGGCGGATTACCCCGGCCCGCTGGCCGGTTTCTTGACCGGGCTGGAACGCTGCGAAACCCCATATTTACTCACCGTGCCGTGCGACTCCCCGCTGCTGCCGCTGGATCTGGCCCAGCGTCTGGCCGCCGCGCTGGAAGCAGAAGAGGCCGACATCGCCATGGCCGCCGCACCCGAGACCGACAAAGACGGTCAGACACAGGTTCGCAAACAGCCGGTGTTTTGCCTGCTGAGCGTGCATTTGCTGGAAAGCCTGGTGCGCTTCACCCACGACGGTGGCCGAAAAATTGATGATTGGACCGCATTACACAAAACCGTCGTGGTTCCGTTTGATGCCCCTGGCGACGACCCACAAGCCTTCTTCAACGCCAACACCCTGGCCGAACTCCAACAACTTGAAAGCCGCACCCAATGAAAACGCTGGAGCACATCGCCAGTGAACTCGCGGGCTACGACCCGCAGGCCCTGACTGCCGACATGGTCAACACGTTTTTAGACCAACTGGTGGAGCCAGTCACCGGCACCGAAGAGGTCGCCATTTTTGACGCACTGGGCCGGGTTCTGGCCGCCGACATCATCAGCCCCATCAGCGTGCCGCCGCACGACAACTCGGCCATGGACGGCTTTGCGCTGGATGGCGCACAACTCACACCGGATGCCGCACTCAGCCTGAAAGTGGTCGGCACCGCACTGGCGGGCAAAGCCTGGGCCGGCACGGTGAACCCCGGCGAATGTGTGCGCATCATGACCGGAGCCATCATGCCTGCGGGCCTGAACACGGTGGTGCCGCAAGAGTTGACCACACTGACAGGTGACATGGTCAGCATCCCCGCCGGTGTCCTGAACACCGGCGACAACCGCCGCTTCATGGGCGAAGACCTGATGCAAGGCCAGCCGGCACTTCAAAAAGGTGAGCTGCTTACGCCTGCTGCGCTTGGCCTGGTGGCCAGTTTGGGCCTCAAAACCGTGCCGGTGCTGCGCCGCCTGAAAGTCGCCTACTTTTCCACCGGCGACGAAATCCTGAGCCTGGGCGAGCCGCCGCGTGAAGGTGCGGTGTATGACAGCAACCGCTACACCGTGTTTGGCCTGCTGACCCGCCTGGGCTGCCAGGTGATTGACATGGGTGTGGTGCGGGATCAGCCGCAGGCGCTGGAAGCCGCTTTTGTGCAGGCCGCGATGCAGGCCGATGCCGTCATCACCAGCGGCGGGGTCAGCGTGGGTGAGGCCGACTACACCAAGGCCATGATGAAAAAGCTCGGTGACGTGGCCTTCTGGAAGATTGCCATGCGCCCTGGCCGGCCCATGGCTGTGGGCTATCTATCAAGAGACAAATTGGCCTCTAGCGCTTATAAATCAAGCGCAAACAGCTACGAAATCAATAGCAACAACATTCCACCCAACACCAGCGGCGCTGCGGTGTTGTTTGGCCTGCCCGGCAACCCGGTGGCGGTGATGGTGACCTTTCTGGCTTTTGTCCGCCCGGCACTGTTGCGCATGATGGGTTGCAGCGCCCGCCCAACGCCGCTGCTCAGAGCCCAAAGTCAGGAAGTTATTCGCAAAAAGCCTGGCCGCACCGAATACCAGCGTGGCTGGGTCAGCACCGCACCCGACGGCACGCTCCAGGTCAAGACCACCGGCAACCAGGGCTCGGGTGTGCTCAGCTCGATGGTGCAGGCCAACGGCCTGATCGTGCTGCACCACACGCAAGGCCATGTGGCCGTGGGTGAAGCGGTCGATGTGATGATGTTTGACGGCGTGATCTGAGCCCACCCTTGGCTGTAGGCGTTGTTTGAAGCAAGCGACCCCGCACAAGCACATTCCTTGTTCATCGACTCACGATGGTTTTCAATCCAGAGTCACGCTCAGTTAACTCACATCGGCGCGTTGCACCACCACCTTGTCGCGCTCAATGATTTTTCTGAACGACTCACGAGTGCTGGCCCAGTCAACCACATCGACTTTCCATGGCAAATCAGACTCCGAAAAATCATTGGACAAATCTGCACTGGTTTTCAAGGGCAGCACATGGCTGGTGATGACAGCCAAGTCAAGATCAGAATAGGGTTTTGCAGTCCATTTCGCCCGTGAGCCAAAGGCCCAAACCTCATGCTGCGGCACATGCTTTTGCAGAATGCTGCGCACCAGTTCCCAATGCTTCGGGCAAACATCAATGAGTGGCCGATCAGCCATTGCGTGCTTCGAGTCGAGCCAATACATCTTTGGCATCGTCGATAAAAGTCAGCGTGCCCGTATAAACCTGCTGCGCCTTTTCGTGGTCGTAGGTGTGCGCGGTGATGTTGCGCATCTTGCGGTAACCGAACCAGGCATCCACATTGGCGATCAGGCCCTTTTCTGCAGCTGTACGCAACAAATCCCGGAAATTGTCGAAATCCACCTCAGTGGGACTGGCTGCGCTTCTTTCCATTTCGCGTCGAAGCATTTTGATGCTTTGCTCATAAACAAATTCAAAGTTCTGGATCACTCCCGCAATGAGCGTGTTCTGAACGGCAATAGACTGGGCCTCAAACCAATCTACATCCCCCACAACGGCCAGACCTTGCAACAAGGAATCAATGGCCACACGCAAACTGCTCAGATCAAGTTTTTCTGTCATTGTTTCCGCTCTTTTTAAGGTAACACATGTGGCAATGTAACCCACGTATCCCAGTATCTCTACGCAACCTCAGATTTGATAGCTATTTACGCTTATTCCACAAGCACTTCAAGCCAATTTAATACCTAAAATCATCCACACACCCAAGCTCCGACCCTCCCAAAACCAATGCACACTCATCCCGCACCTGCCATGAGCGCTGGCACCGTTGTGCTGCTGCTGTCCCTGTTACTGGGTTTGCAGCCCATCACCACCGACCTGTATTTACCCGCCCTGCCGGTGCTCAGCAGCAGCTTGGGTGCGCCAATGGCACAGGCACAGCTGACGCTCTCGGCACTGTTGCTGGCGTTTGGTGTGTCGCAACTGGTCTGGGGGCCGCTGTCTGACCGGTTTGGCCGCAAGCCGGTGTTGCTGGTCGGCCTGGGGGCTTATGCCTTGGCGGCGGTGGGCAGCACGCTGGCCCCGAACATCGCCGCACTGATTGTCTGGCGCACCGTACAAGGCGCAGCCATGGGGGCTGCGGTGATGTGTGCCCGTGCCATCGTGCGCGACCTGTATGCCCCAACCCAAGGGGCCAGGGTGATGAGCAAGGCATTGAGTGGTCTGGGCGTGATTGCGCTGCTGAGTCCGCCCCTGGGTGGGCTGTTGAGCGAGCTGTTCAACTGGCGCGCCGCCATGCTGGTGCTGGCGCTGTTTGGTGCGCTGTGCCTGGGGCTGATCGTCTGGCGGTTTGAGGAAACCCTGCAACGCAAAAACCCCCAGGCCCTGCAAGTGACCACGCTGTTGTCCACCTGGCGGCTGATTTTGCGCAACCCCACCTTTCTGGCCTTTTCGGCCTTGTCGGCCGCGTCCTACGGCGGCTTGTTCACGTTTTTGGCTGCTTCATCATTTGTCTTCATGAACGTACTGGGTTTGAGCAAAACCCAGTACGGCGCACTGATGGCGCTGAATTCCCTGGCCTATGTGGCCGGCACCTTTTTGTGCCGCCACTGGCTGCCACGTTTTGGCGTGCGCCGCGCACTGAAATGGGCCGGCATGCTGTCGCTGGCGGGTGGTACGCTGATGGCTGCGCCCAGCCTGATGGGGGTACAAAGCATCTGGGCCATCATGCCCGCACAACTGCTGTTCATGCTGGGCCACGGCATCCATCAGCCCTGTAGCCAAAGTGGGGCCGTCGGGCCGTTTCCACAGGCCGCAGGCGCGGCCTCTGCCATGAACGGTTTTCTGATGATGCTGGCGGCCTTTGCCATGGGCAGCTGGCTGGGTGGGCACATGGATGGCTCGGTGAAACCCCTCACCCTGGGGGTCTGGTTCTGGAGCGGCTGGATTGCCTTGTCGGCCTGGACAGGGGTGCAAAAGTATGGCGAGCCTGTACCCAACCCGAGCCCCAACCCCTAGCCGTCAGGGCTTGCGTTGCATGATCTTGCGCACCGTGCCATCGGCCTTGAGCTTGTCAAAGGCGGCGCGGGTTTTTTGCACGGTGTCATCGGCTGTAGCATTGCTGTAGGCCATGTAGAGACCGGTGGAAGCTTCATCCAGCGTCAGCACCCGTTCGATCCTGGCACAGTCAATGCGGGCCTGGGTGCACTGGATGTCAAGGTCATCTTCCACCATGGGCACCAGATCAACCTGATGCCCGATGAGCTTGTTGAAATTGTCAGTTCCCTGCGCAGAAACCACCAAGCGCGTGAAACCTTTGCTTTGCAGGTACTGGTGGCGCACATCATCACGCATCACACCAATGCTGTATTTTTGGGCATCAACAAGTGTTTTCACCACCACATCGGTGCGCTCGCGCAGCCGGTACAGGTGGTACTGGATTTTCATGATCTCGCCGGCCCATTTGAATTGCGTCTCGCGTACCGGTGTCCGGGCAATCAGGAAAATCAGCACACCCGGTTCTTTGAGTGCCATGTCATAGGCACGCGCCCAAGGGTAAATCTTGACCTGAAAATCGGTCAAACCCGCACTTTGCAAGGTTTTCTCAACCACTTCGGTGGCCGGGCCCGCCACCCGCGCACCCACCATGTAGGTGTAGGGGGTGGCCTCGGTCACAAGCCGAAGAGGCTTCGCCTGCACGGTGGGCCAGGCCAGCGCACAAGCCAGGAGCAGACCACGGGCGACAGCACCAGACTCCGCTTGAAAAACGTTTTTCATCACAAGTCTCCTTGAGTCATGGCTTGTTCAAAGGCGGAGTTGGGCACGGAAGCTCAAAAAATCAGCGTGCAGTTGGGGTTGAAGCTGTGCCAAACCAATGCTGATGGTGACCCAAGGCCCCACATTGGACTTGGCATGTGGCAGCTGCAAGCCCAGCACACCCAGCCGCACCCGCTCAGCCACCGCCCAGGCGGCAGTGGCTGTGGTGGCTGGCAGCAACACCACAAACTCTTCACCACCAATACGTGCCAACACATCGCCGCCCCGGATGATGGCTGATTGCATGGCCTGGGCCACCACCTGCAGGCATTGGTCACCACGGGCATGACCATAGTGGTCGTTGTAGGCCTTGAAATAGTCAATGTCGCAAATCAGCAAACTCAGCGGCTGGCCGCTGCGCAGCGCACGCTGATACTCGTCAAGCTTGATCTCATCAAAATGCCGCCGGTTGAACAAGCCCGTCAGCACATCATGGCGTGACAACACTTCCAGTTGACGATTCGCCAGGCGCAAGGCATCCTGGGTTTGGGTGATCTGCTTGAGCTGCATGTTGTGGCGCACACTGTGCAGCAACATTTGCACCGTCATGGACAGCAGCGCCCGGTCTTCAGGTGGCCAGTCGCCCTGCCCCAAAGGTTTGCCGATGAACAAAATACCGTAGTCTTCATCCTCCCCACGCAACAAAGCCAAGGCATTCGCCCCGACGGCCTGACTCAGAAAAAGATCGGCCTCGTGTGGCCCCAGGCTACGCTGCATTTCGGCCAGGCTAAGGAAAAAAAGCAACTCCTCACGTGCCAGCCTGGCAGGCACCTGCGTCAGTCCGTCCTGCGGCAGCACAGGGGAAGCATCAACCCCATCCTGATCTGCCCGCCACTCGGCATACCGTCGAAAACCAGAATGATCCACCGACGGCACCAGCCACAGTGCAAGCTGGGCCCCCAGACGTTGCGCCACTTCGACCAGACACTCGCGCTGGCACGCATCAAAAATTTCATGCGGCGCGTGAATCAACCGGTTCGACAGGCGCAGCACCAACTGCTGGGCCAGCGTCAGATGCTCCAGCTCGGCGGTGCGCACCTGCACCATGTCCGCCAAGTGGTCACGATGCTCGCCCAGTTCGTTTTCGTACTGCTGCTGGCGTGCCAGGTGATGCACCAACTTGTCTTGCAACTGGTTGACACCACCCTCCAGCAAAGTCAATTCATCCTGCAAGGCCGGGCTGCGCTCCAACCGAAGTGATTTGCCCATGGTGTCTGGTGTGAGCTGGCCCAGATGGCGGGCAATATGCTGGATGTGCACCGTCACCGTGCGGCTGAACATCAGCATGATCAGCCCGGCCAGCAGCAGTGACTGCAACAGCTGCGCCATGACAATGTTCAGGATTTCTCC